>JAJZQG010000382.1 GCA_021847645.1 Myxococcales bacterium | reverse complement strand
TGCGACAGCCGCAGGGATCGCTGGCGGTCAAGAGCCGGCGTCCACCGCTACGACACGTCGCTCCACCCGTACCGCGACCTGAAGCCTTCGCGGAAGCTGTCGCGATCGGCATCGCTCGGGTGCGGGAAGTCGTCCGCTGTCACCACGTTCGTCTTCGACAGGTCAATGAGCACCGCACGCCGGCGGCTCTCGCGCCCATCGAAGCAGATTCGCTCGCTCTCGGCGACCACGAAGCCGCCTTGCTTCTTCGACTCCAGGATCAGCCGGCGCAGCGCCTTGAGGTCGACCACCTCGCCTTCGTAGTCGATCCGCTTGCAGTGCGCGCGGAACGCGTCGTAGGCGCTCTCCAGGTGGAGCGCGAGCCGCCCCCCGTCGAACACGTAGTGGACGCGGTGCTTGAGGTCGCCCTGGACGGCCATCACGCCCAGCATCTCGAGGAAGTGGTCGAGGGCGTTTTTCACGCCGTGGTCGGTCTCGAGCACGTCTGCGAGCACGGCGTCGACGGCAGCTTGGACGCCGAGATCGTCAGGGAGCTCGCAGCTGCAGGCCTTCGCGAACTCCTCGAAGAGGTGCACGCCGAGCAGCATCACGGTGATGTTCTCCGCGACACGGATAGGCACCTTGCGCTCGCCCAGCAGGGCGCTGGCGACCTGGCGGGCGACGGCCAGGTCCGCGACGAGGTCGCGGCCGAGGCAGAACTGGATGTAGCGCGGCGCGAACAGGCTCAGGTCGACCGCCCGAAGCTCCTGGTGCGCACGCCGGCAGAACGCGAGCTCCGCAAGGGTGGTCTTCTCCGGGTTGGCGGTGATGATGCGCTCGAGCAGGGCGGCTTCGATGGGACGAGTCTCCCCGGCAACGCACACCGGAGCCTGGAGGTGGTAGGTGCTGACCTTGAGGTCCGGCCGGCCTCGCTCCTCGGTCTCGCCGCGGTACAGCCTCCGGAGGTAGCGATGCAGGGTGTTGAGCCGCTGGCGCTGCATGTCGTAGGGCTTGTACTCGTCGATGAAGACCGGCACCGACCGGGTCGAGGTGAGCAGCTTCAGCAGCGCGAACTCCGTCTCCGTGGCGCTGTAGGGCTCGGCGTCGCACACGCCGAACAGCGGCCACATGACGTCGATGCAGAGGCTGGACTTGCCCGAGCCCTGCGTCCCCCACACGAACAGGGTCGGGAAGCTGCCCACGGCCTGCATCAGCCTCGGCTTCATCGGCGTCGCGAAGAACCAACCGAGGATGGGGAGGATGACCTCGGGCTTGTTGACCCGCGGGAGGTATTCGAAGACGACGCGCGCGACTGCCTGGAAGGCCTCGTCGTCGGCCGGCTTGTAGCGAAGCCGCTTGTCGAGCGAGGCCCCGCCCGGAACGTACACCACGGGCGACGGCTCGATGAACCCCTCCTCGCCGATGGTGCAGTCGGGGCCGAGCCAGACGTGGTGCTCTCCTTGTCGGTATTCGCCGAGCATGGTGGAGCCCGGACGCCGGGGCACATCTCGGCGGGCGAGCACTCGCAGGAGCCCCTGGACGTTGTTGTCGCTGCCGGTCCATTGCAGGTCCGCGGAGGGGAGGTGCCGGATGAGGTCGCGCTTCGAATGGAAGGCCGACAGGGGAAGCCGCAGCGGCGCCACCGTCGTGCCCTTGTCGGTGTGCGCCTCTCCGAGGATCAGCTCGCCCTCCTCGGTCACGACCCGCATGGTGGGCGTGAGGGCGAACGAGGAGACGACCCTGGTTTCCCCTCGCACGGTGAGCACGTAGTAGAACCGCGCGTCCTCGTAGATCTCGCCCTCGAAAGCATCATCGCCGGCCTGCTGACGGGGGGGAGGTTCCGGCTCGTCGCGTGCAGGCGCGGTCGAGGCCTGGCGAACGGCCTTGCGAAGGTCCCGGAGCTTGAGCCCGAAGCGCTTTTCGATGAGCCCCAGGTACTTGCCGTGCACCGACGGATCTCGATGCGAGACCCCGTCCAGGATGGGCTTCAGGCGGTATTCCAGCTCGCGTGCCGGGGTGTCGCTCGGCACCGTCTCGATGGCCTTCTCGATGTCGAAGACGACGTCGTACAGGTCGCAGCGGGCGCCGGGTTCGCGGTTGACGCGGCAATAGCCGAGCTTCTGCAGGGCGTGGCACGGGGGCGCGATCGCGCCGTCCTCGCGAGCCGTGGCCAGGACCTTCTCGTAGGCCCGCTTGACGTACTCGGCGCCGTCGCGACCGGTGAGCTTGCCCAGGCCGCGCCGATCGTACTCAATGACCAACTCCGTCAGCTCCGCCAGCCCCAGCCCCTTGTGGGCGAAGAACCGCACCATGTTGAAGATGGCGAGGCTGCGATCGTCGGCGCCTTGGTCCCAGAGGCGCTGCACGGGGCCGCACATCTCGACCGGGTGTTGCCAGTCGTACCCGCCGTCCGGGGTGCGGGTCGCAGTGTTCTGTGCAGGCACGAGGACGCTTGGCACGGTTGGCAGCGACACGCGCACCGCTTGCGCTTCAACCGGGAGCTGCGCCGGGCGGTCGAGCCGCTCCGCAAGCTTCGCATCCTCGACGCGCTCGACGCCGGCGAGCGCCACGCTCACCCGGTGGGGCCGATCGCCCAGCCCGTCGCCCTTCTGGCTGACCGTGCCGATGACCTTGATGATCCGCGCAAGGTCGTGGATGGAGTCGACGTGGACCAGCCCGGTCTGCACGCGCTGCCGGATCGCCGCCTCAAAGTCCTTGAGCCCGGCCTGGACGCGCTCGCGGCGAGCACCCTTAAGTTCGATAGCTGGAAGCGCGAACCACAGCTGCGCCCCGTTGCCGCTCATCATGAGCCGAGGGCGAACGAGCCCCTCCGCCTCGCACCACACGGACGCCGCCTCGGCTGCGGCGACGGCCGATTGCAGCTCTTGCTCAGTCGCGGCCGTGTCTTTGGGCCTGACCGGGTCAATGTCGATGACCGTCGCGGTGACGAGCTCGATGTCCTTGCGGGCCGCGCCATTGCGCAGCGGCCGCACCGCGTTGGGCGCGCGGGAAAGCAGGCGCCGGGGTCGCGGCTGGATACCCACGTAGACATTCCCCGCGCCGTTCGTGCGCACACACTCGCTGACGAAGGCGTCTTCGTCGTCGAAGAAGCCGATTCCGACAATGCCCCCGCCGGGACGAATGACGCGGACCTCGGACACGCCGTACGGGCCGTGAGCGAGCCAACGCCACGTGGCTCTGATCGCGTCGGCGCTCGGCTCGAGAAGACTCATGCGAGGCCTGCCCCCTCGGCCCGCTCGGTGCGGAGCCGCGAGGCGGGAAGGCCCAGGACTTCCGAGTAGAGCTTTCGGCGCTCCAGGTGCTGGCGGCGAAGGATGGGAACCTTGCGATCGACGAAGTCGAAGAGCACCGCGTCGGGCTTCTCGGGATGCGGGCGCATCAGCCGGCCGAGTCGTTGCACAGTCCGCCCTCGGGCCCGGCTCGGGAACGCGAGGAAGACCCGCGACAAGCGCGGAAGGTCAAGCCCCTCGTCGGCAAGGCTGGTGGCCACCAACACGGGGACCTTGCCTGCGCGCGCGCCGTCGAGAAGCGACGCTCGTCGCTTGCGCCCCACGCGGCCGGTCAGAACGGCGGCTTCCGCGCCCCGCTCGACAATCGCTGCCGCCAGCAGCTCGCAGTGGTCGACGCGCCCGGACAGCACAAGGCAGGTGTTCCCAGCGATGGCCTGCTCTGCCACGCGGTCGGCAATCAATGCGTTGCGCGCCTCGTCCTCAGCAAGCGCCGCCAGCATCGAGGCGAAGTCCGCTGCGCTTTCGTAGGGAAAGTCGAAGTCGGTCTCGATGGATCGGATCTCGGGAACCGCCAGAACGCCAGCGGCCACAAGCTCATCATGCGAGACCAGCACCAGCCGCTGGCCGAGGAATAGCTCGAGCAGCGGGGTGAGCCCGTCCTCGCGCTCGGGCGTGGCGGTCAGGCCCAGCCGATATCGGGCCGGGCAGCGGTCCACGAGGCTGTGGAACGTGCTTGCCGCCACGTGGTGCGCCTCGTCGAGGATGAGCAGACCAAAGGTCCCGAGGAACTCGTCGAGCCTATTCGGGTCCCAGCGAATGAGGGCTTGGATGACAGCGACGGTGACGGGCGCGGTGTGCTCGACACCGTCGCCAATCAGACCGGCTTCGATGCCGAGCTTGTCGTGCAGCTCGCTCAGCCACTGCTCGGCGAGGTCGACCGTGTGCACCAGGATGAGCGTCGGGGTCTGTAGTCTTGCGATGGCGCCCATCCCCACTCGCGTCTTGCCACCGCCGCACGGGATGACGACAGTGCCCTGCGTCACCTGTACAAGCTTGTCGACGGCTCGAGCCTGGTAGTCGCGGAGCGGCAGCTTGCGCGGTTGCTCGAGCTGGGCGGTGGGGAGGGCGCGGGCGTCCTCGCACGCGACAGCAACGGCATCGGCTGCGGCAGCCCGCTTGAGAGCGTGGATAGCCCCACGGGGAACCCGCACCACGCCGTCTCGCTCCTCCAGCAGGCAGAGCGTCTCGGGCTCGGCGCCAACCGGCAAGCCCATGTGGACCCGCTCGAGGTAGGCGGGGTTCGGAAAGGTCAGGTCAAGCCGCAGTCGCTCCACGACCTTGGCAGAGACCTCGCCGACCGGGAAGGTGATCGCCGCATCAACTCGCGCGCGCATTCGCTGCCTCCCCGAGAAAGCGGGCGATGTTCGAGACGCGGCGGGTCGAGAGCATCGGCGGCAGGCTCGCGAGAAAGCGCCTGCCGTAGCCCTTCTCCGCGATCCGCTTGTCGAGTATCACGACGACGCCGACGTCGGTCTTGCTTCGGATCAGCCGGCCGACGCCCTGACGCAGAGCGATGATGGCACGGGGGACAAGGTAGTTGTCGAAGGCGCGCGGGTCGCGCTCGCAGATGGCCTCGATCACGGG
>JAJZQG010000117.1 GCA_021847645.1 Myxococcales bacterium | reverse complement strand
CCACGACTTTTCGCCCCACCCCCACGACTTTTCGCCCCCTGACCCTCGATTTTTCGCCCCCACCCCACGACTTTTCGCCCCACCCCCACGACTTTTCGCCCCCTGACCCTCGATTTTTGCCCTCTTCCCTGTGACCTTTGACCTTCGTCCGCTGGCTTGGCCCCGTCGCGGGGCGTAAAGGAAGCATATCATGTCGAACTCATCGTTGGCTTGGGCTCTGGCAGCCGGCGCGATGGTCGTCGGTGGCCTGACGGCTTGCAGCAGTGACTCCACCTCCGGATCGGCGCCGAGCGGGGCAGGCGGCGCGGAAGCCGGCATCGATGCGAGCACGGGCGGCGCTGCGGGCACGGCCGGCGAGGCAGGAAGCGCAGGCGCCGCGGGCAGCTCGGGTGCCGCAGGGCAAGCCGGTGGCGCGGGTGACGCGGGCGACGCGGGCGACGCCAGCGTTCAAGACCTGCTCGGCAGCAAGTGCACCACGGACGCCGATTGCGGTGCGGGATTCTGCCTGAAGGCCGGCGGCAACGACTTCGCCGGAATCGCGGGCCCGTCCAACGGCTACTGCACCGTCGACTGCACCGACTACGCGAACGACTACACCAAGCCCGATCCCTGCGCGGCCATCTCGCCGCTCGCCTCGTGCGTGCCCATCGCCCAGACCAGCTCGACCATCACGCGGGCGGTGTGTTTCCAGGGATGCACGCTCGGCTCGCCGCTCGTCAGCACCATCACCAACTCGCTCGACGCGACCAAGTGCCGGGGCCGTCGCGACCTGGCGTGCGTGCAGCAGACCGACGATGTGGGCAACCCGGTGGGGCTGCCGTACTGCGAGCCTTTGTGCCAGACCGACAACGACTGCGCCGGCGCGCAGCGCACGTGCGACCCGCGTTTGCGTCTGTGCGTGGACGACGCGAACCGGACGCAAGGCACGCCGTTCGGATCGAGCTGCGCGCAATGGGCTCAGAGCCAAGGCGACGCTGGAGCTGCCTGCGCGGGCGTGTGCCTGGCCTTGCGCAAGGAAGCCGACGCCGGCGCTTCCGATCCGAACAACGTGGCCTACTACTGTTCCGAGCGGTGCGTATTCAACACGCTCGACGGCTGCGGCTTCAAGGACTCGCCGTCGGCGGGCGTGTGCCTGGTTGCGGGCTCCAACGACGGCTCAGGCGACGAAGCGTATTGCATGCAGATGTGCGACGTGGACTCGGACTGCAGCGCCTACGGTGATCCCCAGGCGAACGTGTACTGCGACCTGGGCGCCATCCAGAACGGCTGGGGGCGCGGGTTCTGCTACTTCCACTACGGTCAGGCCGAAGCCGGCGCGTTCCCCTGCGCCAACGGCGTGAAGGACGGAACCGAGACCGACGTCGACTGCGGTGGATCGGGCTGCAGCAAGTGCGCGAACGGCAAGACGTGCACCCTGGCCTCGGACTGCGCGAGCGGCAACTGCGCCGACACCGGCGACGCTGGAGTGCTGGTTTGCTCGCCGTGAGCCACGCGCCACGACGCATCGGCATACTGCTGTGCGCAGGGCTGATCGTCCCGATCGCCTCGGGCATCACCCCGGGTTGCGTATGCGGCGCGAACGACGCGCCGGTGCCTGCTGCTGCGACGTCGGCACGGAGGCTCGCCCCGTTTCACGCACCGAGCGCGCGCACGGTGCGGCTGCCGGAAGACTGGCATCCTGCCGGGCTCGCTCGCGACGCTGCCGCGCCGCCCTGACGCTGCCGCGCGCCTCCCGTATGCTACGATCGCGGCATGCTTGCTCGTGCGCTTGGACTCTGCTCTTGGTGCTTGATCGCCGCGACCTCGATCCTGTCGTGCTCGTCGGGCTCGGACAGCACCGCGCCGACGGACGCGACAGGCGGGAGCCCGGGGGATGCGTCGGTCGACCAACTGGTCGACAGCGCGGCAGAGGCAGCGGCCGAAGCTGGGATCGACGCGGACGCCGCGCCCCAAAGCTGCCCCGACCTGTCCTGGGGCAACGTTCCCAGCACCAAGTGCGACGTGATCGAGCAGCAGTGCGGCAACGGCCTGACGTGCTTTCCGAACGTGATCGCGGGCAAGCCCGGCACCAGCTGCACGTTCATCGGCAACGGTCTGAAGGTACGCGGGCAGCCGTGCCAGGACGCCACCGAATGCGCACAGGGCCTGGTGTGCGTGATGGGCTTCTGCGCGCCCTTCTGCTGCCCGGACCTTCAGTACGAGATCTGCGGTGCAGGCGGGCTGTGCGACATCAACCTGCAGGTGTCCTCCGCGTATCGCGTGCTGGTCTGCTCGTACGCCACGCCTTGCACGCTCTGGCAGGGCGGCTGCCCGCCTGGCCAGGCGTGTCTTCCCCAGGGCACGGACGGCTCCGCCGCGTGCACGCCGCCCGCGTCGACGGCATTCGTGGGCGAAGGCCAGCCGTGCGAGGCCAGCAACGACTGTGGCGACGCCCAGGCGTGCGTGGGCACGACGAGCCCGGTATGCAGGTATCTGTGCAAGCTGGGGGAGACGCCCTTTGATGCAGGCGTGCAGGGCGGCGAGCCCGGCAAGGGTGGATGTCCCAACGGCCAGAGCTGCCAGGCGCTGAGCGATTCGCCGCCGTGGCTCGGCGTGTGCTCCCCGGACTGATCGGCGCGGGCTCCCTTGCCGCCGGCGCGTCACGCGACCATGAAGCGGTCCGGAGGAGACCATGGGCACCACCAGGACTGGGCTGACCGGCGGCATCCGCCGGCTGTTCAAGGCCAACCACGTCGAGCCGGTGACCGGCTCCGCGCGCGTGAGATGGCGGCCGGTGTGCGCCTCGTCCCCGAGGTTACACGTTCGGCGTCGAACTGCGCCGGAGCCACTGTGCATTTCGTGAAGCTCGGCTAATTTGCTTTCGAGCCCGACGCGATCTCGTTCCAGGTCCCGGTGGATGTTATGGCGAATGTGACCGGGGGCGCCGGAAGCATAAGCATGTACAGCGCGCACCCGGGCGGCGATTGGGCCGTCGAAGCCAGCGCGGCTCAAGGCGTGTACCAGCTCGCAAACGTCTCTCACCTGGGCCTCTTTTTTGTGGGCGGGACGGCTCAGCTTACGGAAATCTGCGGCGACGGGGTCGACAACGATGGGGATCAGAAGACGGACTGTGAAGACCCCGATTGCCCCCAGTGCAGCGGGGGGCAGACATGCGATCCAGTCGGCAAAGCTTGCGTGATTTGCGGTGGAACGGACCAACTCTGTTGCTCTTCGGGAACGGAGACGTTCTGCAGCACGGGGTCGTGTGTCGGTGGCCGCTGCCTGTGAGTGTCCTTATCTGATCTCTGTGGGCTTGCTGCGGCCCCCTGTGTCAGCGTAGGTGTCGCCTCCGCCGGATCGCGTCAGGCGGTTCGGTTGCCCGGCTGGTCGGGGACCGGGTTCATCGAGGGGCAGCGGGATGACGAGGGATGACAACGACGCAGGCACAGGATAGGCGCGCGACATGTCCCCTGCCCCCGGGGACGTAGCAGCGCACGAAACGGGCCATCGCGGTTGCGATCCGCCACCGCGTTGCACTCCACCCCGGATTCCGCAATACTCGCCCCATGGCCGACCCTGCCAAGCGCCTCGCCACCTACGACGACGTGCTCGCCGCACCCGAGCCCCAGATCGCGCAGATCATCGATGGGGAGCTGGTCCTGCAGCCGCGACCATCGTCGGCCCATGCATCGTCGTCGAGCATTCTCGGCATGGAGATCGGACCTCCCTTCCATCGCGGCAAAGGCGGTCCGGGCGGGTGGGTCATTCTCGACGAACCCGAGTTGCACCTGGGGGCTGACGTTTTGGTGCCGGACCTGGCGGGCTGGACGCGCACTCGAATGCCCGAGCTCCCCATGGCCGCCTTCTTCACCCTTGCACCCGATTGGGTGTGTGAAGTGCTGTCCCCCTCCACGGCTCGCATCGATCGCGTGCGCAAGTCGCGAATCTACGCCAGAGAGAGGATTACCCACCTGTGGTTCCTGGACCCGGACGCGCGGACGTTGGAGGTCTGGCGCATCGACGGCGACAGCTACCGGGTAGTCTTGACGGCCGAGGACGCGGACGTGGTGCAGGCGGAGCCCTTCGACGCGATCGAATTGGACCTCGCGGTCTTGTGGATGAGGTAAGGCCGCGCACAGCGTTGGTTCACTCGCAGAGCCTCAGCGAGGCTTGCCCCAGGTGCGACGCCCCTGGATACGAGGCCTCGCGCGACCTGAGCGACGAGCGGCATCCTGGGCGAGGGAGAGGCACCGGCGATCCCGTGGTGGACACAAGTTGGGAATGCCGTACTCCAGACAACCCGCACGCGCTGTGCGAACTGAAGTACGCGGTGGAGGGCGGGCCCGCCCCTGGGCCGAGATCGTGACCGAGACCGTGGCGGTGACCGTCGCGCTCCGACGGTGTGCGTCAGTTTAGCTGATGCGACTGCAAGCTCGCGCGGAAGTCGCCCAGCTGCGCTGGCATGCTCGCGGGAGTGTCGGCGTCAAGCCGCTGCATGATGCTCGGCAGCACGGCGGGCAGATCGCTCAGCCTCAAGGGCAAGAGCGCGGCGATCATCACGACTCGCAGGATGCTCGTCAGCGTCCAGGGCTGGCGAGCCATGGGACGGGGCTGTGGCGGCCGCGGGGGTACTTGGGTTTTCGTCTCCGCCATGGAGGGGAAAAGCGCCGGCTGCAGCCGAGCCGATGCGGTCCATGCTCAGACCGAGTAACACCTTCGCGCACAGCCATACGTGGATCGTGTCATCTCGGTAGCTAGGGCAAGCCTACGTGCTTCGGAACCGCCACGTCACGAACAGCCGCTCGATCTCCGAGCAGAAGATGCGAACCACGGCGCTGAGCAAGGTCGCCTCGCGCGCCATCGTGAGCCTCAAGTCCAACGGCGCACTCAGAACCCACTGCCTCCGCGGTACGTCGGGCAGCACGCGATCCACCAGATTCGCGGCGGAATGGGCGGTGCGCCTCGCTCCGCAAGAGCAACATACGCCGCGCGGCTCGCAGGAGAACGCGACAAGCATCGGCGCGATGCTGTGCGCGTGGCTGGTCGTCCCGATCGCATCGGGCATTGCCCCGGGGCTGCGTGTGCGGCGCGAACGACGCGCCGGTGCCCGCTGCTGCGACGTCGGCACGGAGGCTCGCTCCGTTTCACGCGCCGAGCGCGCGCACGGTGCAGGTGCGGGAAGACTGGCATCCTGCCGGGCTCGATCGCGACGCTGCCGCGCCGACCTGAGGCAGCTGCGCGCCTCCCGCGTGCTGCGATCGCGGGATGTCCCAACGGCCAGATCTGCCAGGCGCTGAGCGATTCGCCGCCGTGGCTCGGCGTGTGCTCCCCGGACTGATCGGCGCGGGCTCCCTTGCCGCCGGCGCGTCACGCGACCATGAAGCGGTCCGGAGGAGACCCATGGGCACCACCAGGACATGCGATGCGATCGTGATCGGCGCCGGGCCGGGCGGCTATGTCTGCGCGATCCGGCTGGGACAGCTCGGCCAGAACGTCATCTGCGTCGAGAAGGACACCGTGGGAGGCGTGTGCCTGAACTGGGGCTGCATCCCTTCCAAAGCGCTCATCTCGGTGGCCCACACCTATGAGCGAGCCAAGCACGGCGCCGTCATGGGGCTGAAGGTCTCGGGCATCGAGGTCGACCCGCCCGCGATGCAGGACTGGAAGGACGGGCTCGTTCGCAAGCTGACCGGCGGCATCCGCCAGCTGTTCAAGGCCAACCACGTCGAGCTGGTGACCGGCTCCGCGCGCGTGACCGGGCCGCGTTCCGTGACCGTCGAGCAGACCGACGGCACCACGCTGCAGCTCGAGGCCACCAAGGCGATCGTGGTGGCGACCGGTGCGTCGACCATCCAGATCCCGTCGTTGCCGATGGACGGCAAGCAGGTGATCGGTGCGCGGGAGGCGGTGAGCCTGCGCCAGATCCCGAAGCGACTGTGCGTGATCGGCGGAGGCGTGATCGGTCTGGAGCTGGGTACGGTCTACCAGAAACTCGGCAGCGAGCTGACAGTCGTGGAGGCGCTGCCGCAGCTGCTGACCGGCGTGGATGCGGAGTGTACGCAGGTAGTCGAGCGCAAGCTGGTCAAGGCCGGGGCGCGCGTCTTCAAGAGCGCGAAGGCCACGGGCTATGCGCGGCAGGCCGATGGATCGCTGCGGCTGTCGGTGCAGCTGGGCGACAAGACCGAGACGGTGGACTGCGACGTGCTGCTGGTCTCGGTGGGCATGCGTCCCAACGGCAAGGGCCTTGGGCTGGAAGCCGCGGGGGTGAACGTGACGGCGTCGGGCAGCGTGCCGACCGACGTGCAGGGGCGAACCAACGTGCCGACGGTGTACGCGATCGGCGATGTGTCGGGGCCGCCGCTGTTGGCGCACAAGGCGTCGAAGGAGGGCGAGGTAGTGGCGGAGGTGGTCGCGGGCCACGCGGCGGGCAAGGACTGGGCGGCGATTCCGGCGGCGATCTTCACGGACCCGGAGGTGGCCTCGGTCGGGATGACGGCCGAGGGGGCCAAGGAGCAGGGCTACGAGGTCAAGACGGGCAAGTTCCCGTTCGCGGCGCTTGGGCGGGCGTTGGCGATGGGGGAAAGCGACGGGTTCGTCAAGACCGTGGTGGACGCGAAGAGCGGGCGGATCCTGGGCGTGCACGCGGTGGGGCCGAATGCGAGCGAGCTTGTCGCCGAGGCCACGCTCGCGTTGGAGATGGGGGCGGTGGCGCAGGACGTGATCCTGACGGTGCACACGCATCCGACGCTGAGCGAGGCGATGATGGAGGCGTGTGCGAGCGCGCTGGGCCAGGCCATCCACGCGGTGAACCGGTAGGGCGGCACCGCTGACCGCTGCTCGATCGTCGCGCGAGGCTGGTGCGGCACGGGCCTTTGTGTCCCGGCGGGCAGGAGCGTTCGAACACGGCGCTTTACACCGACCACCGGACGCGGCACGGTTTCCTCGTCCGCATCCGTCTGGCAACCTGCTGGGACAGCCATGGGCATTTTCGATCGCGTCGGCAAGGTGATTTCGAGCAACGTCAACTCGCTCCTCGACAAGGCGGAGGACCCGCGCAAGTCGATCGAGCTGATGATCGAGGAGATGCGCGAGCAGATTCGCCGCGGGCGCCAGGAGGTGATCGGCGCGATCGCAGCCGAGAAGCAGCTGCGGCAGAAGGTGGCGGAGCTCGACGGGCAGGTGGAGAAGTGGCAGCGGCGTGCCGAGCTGGCGGTCAAGGCGGGAGACGAGAAGCTGGCGCGGGAGGCGTTGCTGCGCAAGAAGACGATCGGGGCCGAGCGCGAGCAGGCCGAATCGCTTCGGGCCGAGCAGCGAGGACGGGCCCTGCAGATGAAGGAGGACTTGGGCCGCGCCGAGATCAAGCTCAAGGATCTGGAATCGCGCAAGGGCACCATCGCCGCGCGGTACCAGCAAGCGCGCGCAGGCGGCGGCGCCGAGGCTCTGGGCGCCAGCGGCAACGGCCCCACGCCGTTCGACGAGCTTCGTCGCATCGAGGGCAAGATGGAGCAAGCCGAGGCGGAGGAGCAGGGCATGCGCGAGGCCACCGAGATAGTGGCCGGCAAGCGCGAAGGGGGGCTGTCGGCGGACGAGCTCGAGGCCAAGTTCTCGGAGCTCGAAGGCCAGGGTGCCGCCGAGGACAAGGGCGCCGGGAGCGAGTCGGACGTGGACGACGAGCTCAAGGCGATCCGGCGCAAGCTGCGCGTGTCTTCCTGAGCGAGGGACGTTGGACGCGATGGACGAACGCATCGTCGTGTGCCTCGCCGTGCAAGGGCCGCATCCGGCGGAGTACGCGCAGCGAGTCGACTCGCTGGTCAAGCGCGCGAGTGCGTTCGGCGCCACGGTGTGCGCCTGCGGATGGGACGGGATCGCCTTCGCATTCCATCCCGACGACGTCGAGGAAGCGATCGAGTTTGCGCGGGCGTCGGACGTCAGGCAGCTGACCGCGCCGTTTTGCGTGGGAATCGCGGGCGGTGGGTGGACCGCGCTGCTCGAGGCGAGCAGCTCGATCGAGCTGGGGTTTGGCCCCGCGCTGTTTCGCGCGAGGGCCGTGGCCGCGCTGGCGCGCAACGGCGAGGTGCTGCTCGAGACCTCGCTCCAGCAAGGCCACCACTTCCTGCTCGCGAGCCCGGACGAGCGCTCGGCGCAGGCGCCTTTGCCCATCCGCGCCGTGGCGCTGGCCCCGCCCTCGGACCCAGCGTCGGACGGCCGCTCGTTGCCGGTGCAGCTCGAGCCGTCGGAGCTCGTCTCCCGCGAGGTCACCTTGGATCTGTGCTCGGGCGATCCCGGAACCCTGGCGACGCTTCGCGCGGTCCCTGGGGTCGGTGGCACCCGCGTGCTGCAGGCGTGCGCCATCGCGGTTGCTCCGGCATCCACCTTGTTGCTTCGTCCCGTCGGTGCGGGCGTCGAGCCGCTCGGCAGCTTGCGACGCGCCTTCGGCCGCGAGGTGGCGTTGCACCGCTCCCGTCCCGTGCCCGATGTCAGCGCGGCCACGCTCGCCGCGTTGCTCGACGGGCGAGGCGCCACGATCGACGCCGCCGCCGCGCTGCTCGAGGATTGGCTCGCCGGTTCCTCGCCGGGTCTATTGCTGATCGACGACGCGACCGAGGTTGATCCCACGTCTCTCGAGGTGGTGGCGAACTCCCTGATCGCGGCCAGCCGTCCGTTCCGCGCCATTGCCAGGCTCGATGCGGAGTCTCCGCTTCCGGCCGTGCTCGCGCTGGCCGCGCCCGGCCCCGAGATCACGATCGGCCCGTTGATGCCCGGCGACGCCGAATCCATCGCATCGTCGTGGCTGGGCTGCGTCATCGACGACGACATGCTTCGCAAGCTGGTGGCCTCGGCCGACGGCGTGCCGCTGACGCTGCGCGAACGCCTGGCCGACGCGATCGGCACGGCCGATCTGCAGCGCTCCGGTGGCAAGGCGCGCATGCGCGCCGGCTTCTCGCTGGCCCCTGCCGATGGCTCGGTACGCCCTGCCATTACCGATCGCTTGAACCGTGTCACTCCTGGAGGACGGGCGGTGTTGCTGGCGGTCGCGATGCTCGGCGGCGACGTGTCCGATGAGCAGGCGGCCTCGCTCGTCGAGTCCGCGGCCGACGTGCCGACGGAGTTCACCGATGAGCTGCGCGAGCTGGTTGCGGCGGGCTGGATCGTGGAGCCGGAGCCCGGGTGGGTCGCGCTGCCGTCCCGATCGCACCAGCGCGTGCTCGTGGCTTCCCTGCCCGAGGACCGTCGCGGCAGCTGGCACCGAGCAGCGGCGCTGACGCTCGAGATGCACGCGACCGGCCTGGCCTATGCGGATGCGGCGTGGCACGCAGCGATGGCGGGCGATGACAGACGCGCCTCGCGGCTCGCCCGCCAGACGGCGGCAGTCGCCCACGATGCGCAGCTCGAAGCCGCGGCAAAAGCCTTGGAGATGCTCTCCGCCTCGCCCGTGCACTGGACGCCGGAAGCCGACTCCTCGCCAGGGCTGGGCGGCCCGCGCGCACCGATGATGACGATCCCGCCGTCGCCCGAGCAGGAGCTCGCGGCCAGGCTCGTGGCACACGGAGCCCCCCCGAACGCGAGTGACTCGTACTTGCCCGTCGACTTGCCCGAACGCGCCGCTGCCACCCAGCCCGACGCGGCCCCGCGTCCAAGCCCGCCAGCCATCCCCCGTGCACCGCGTCCTGCCGACGTCGCGAAGCTCGGAGCGCGTACGCCCGCACCGGTTGCCGTGCCGCGGCCTGCCGGTGCTGTCGAGCGCGAGCGCACGGAGCAGCATGCTGCAGCCCCGGCACCCATGCCCACGCAAGAGCCAACCCAGCCGGTCATCGCCGCAGCGCCAGTGATGGACGTGCGCGCGGCGTTCGCCAGTGTGCCGTCGGCGCATGTCGAGGAAATGGCGGGAAGCCTGCCGCTGATCGCACGCGAGGCCCTCGCGTCCGGCAACGAGGAGGTGCTCGAGCGATGGTTCGAAGACCTCGGGGCCGCGGGCAAGAGCCCTCGTCTGGTGGAGCGCATGCGGGCGATCGCCACGTTGCCCGGCCGCAATTCCGGAGCCGCCATCGCGACGCTGCGAGAAGCATGCGTACGAGCACAATCGCTGGGAGAGGTAGAACGCTCGCGCAGCCACCTGGCGTTGGCGGTGGGGCTGGCTCGGATCGGACGGCTCACCGAGGCGTTGATCGAAGGGCTCGAGGCCTTGTCGCGAGCGCGCCAGGCTGCGGATGCCCACGCGGAGCGTGCATGCTTGCGCTTCCTGCAGCAACTGTATGCGGCTGCTGGACAGCCCGCCGGCGCCTTCTCCGCCCCGCTGGCCGGAGCTTGACCGGCTATCAGCGAGACTCCTCCGCTTGCTCTTGCACATCGCGCAGGATGAGCGCGACTGCCTCGTAAAGCGACGCCGGGATGGGCTCTCCTTCGGCCAGCTCGGACAGGGCACGCGCGACCGGCACGTCGCGCACCACGGGAATGCCGTAGGCACGCGCCGCCTCGACGATCCGCCGAGCCAGCTGCCCCTCTCCTTTCGCCACGAGCACCGGCGCCTCGTCTTCCCCGTCGCGGTATCGTAGCGCGTTGGCCAGGTGCTCGGGATTGACCACGACAACCGTGGCTTCCTTGACGGCCGCCACGGTGGCGGCGGCCGTCATCTCCTGCCACGCACGCTCGCGCGCCGCCTTCGTCTGCGGATCGCCGTCACTCTCCTTGTTCTCGCGCTGCACCTCGCTCTTGGTCATGCGCAGCCGCGACAGCCATTGGCGCCGGGAAACGACGAAGTCGGCCGCCGCGAGCACCAGCGACACCAGCACGATGTCGCGCAGCAGTCCCTCGCACACGACCGCAGCCACCACCGACGCTTCCGAGATACGCCCGGCCGACCGCGCCAGGTCGGCGGCATGCTCGACCAGACGACGCCACGAAAGCCAGACGACGACCGTTGCGCCGACCAGCGCGCGCACGATCGCAAACGCCCGTTGAGGCGAGAACAATCCCTGCACGAGCGATGCGGGGGACAGGCGATTGAGGTCCGGGCCCACGCGAGACCAGCTCAGCAGGCCGCCGGTCTGAATGCCACCGACGACCGCCACGACCGCCGCGACGGCCAGCAGCAAGGGGCCGGCGAGCTCGACGGTGAGCAGCCCGATGCGCTCGACCGCCACATCCGCGGCGTGCGGAGCGTCAGGCGCCAGGGCTGCGAGCAGCATCGACGAGACGCGCGGCACGAAGGAGCGGACGGCCGACGGGAGCAAGGCCGCGGCGGCGAGCAATCCGACCGCCTGCAGCAGGGCGCCGGACACTGCAACGTTGCCCTCGCGTCTCGCACGCTCGAGCCTGCGTGGGGTAGGTTCTTCCGTCCGATCGCTCACCGCAGCATGAGCATAGCCCGCACCACCGAGACAATCGACGGCTCGATGCAGGGCAGCACGACGTCGGCGCCGCAGTCTGCGAGCGCCCGGGCGTCGTACGAGCCGGTGTGCACGGCGATGCACCCGGCGCCGATCGCACGCGCGGCCCGCACGTCGTGCGGCGTGTCGCCCACCACGATCACGGGCAGCGCCCCGGTCGGGTCGCAGCGGCGTGCGCCGATGCGCAGCAGCTCCTCGCGGCTGTCACCGTCGTCGCCGTAGCCCCCGAGCTCCAGGTCGAACAGATCGTCGAGCCCGGCGCTGCGCAGCTTGGCCTCGGCTCCGCGCTTCACGTTGCCCGTGCCCAGGCCCACCGTCGCGCCCGCCACCCGCAGCGCGATGACGCCCTCTCGGACGTTGCCGATCGTCCGGTAGCGCCGCGTCTGAACCCACCGCTCCAGCAGCGTCACGTACTGGTCTATCAGCTTCTGCACGTCGGCCGGCGACGGCGACGGATTGCCCGCCTGCGTGAGCAGATCCCGCGCGATCTGCAAGTCGGTGCGCCCGGCGAACTCCACGCGCGTGTGCAGCTCCCCAACGCCTGTGACCGCGCGGGACGACTCGCCCATGGCGCGAACACCGGCGCTCGGCCCGTTGCCCGGACCCGTCACGAGCGTCCCATCGATGTCGAACAGCACGACGCAAGGAAGCGTCGATTCCTCGGTAGATGTCCAGCTCAAGGCAGAAACCAGATCTCAGCGTGCAGTGATGTTCTTGCAGTCCTGGCCGATCTCGACGCGCTTGGTATCGGCGGACACGTTGACGCTCGCGATCCCGTTCTCGCTGTCGTCGATAATCCAGACCATCTGCGTGCCGTCGGGATTGCGCGCAAACGTCGTGGTGGTGTTCGAGCCGATCGACGTCTTGGTGCCGCTGCCGAACTTGGGCTTCTGCCCGATGAACAGCGGAAGCGTCTGGGGGCAATCCGAGTGCACCTCGATGGAGGTGGGCACGGGCGCCTTGCTCGCGGGCTCCTGGCCGGCCGGCGACGGGTCCGAGGGAGTCGTGGACGGCTCGCTCACCGAAGACGTTCCGGAGGACGGCATGCTGGACGAGCCGGGGGCGCCCGCTTGGGGCGGAGGCATCATCAGGCAAGCGGACAGCGACAGGAGGACGGGAACCGCGAGGAGCAAGGTGCGCATGGTGCTGCCCTTGCGCCGATTGGCAGGCAGCGTCAAGACGCGAACGTGTTGATGGGCCAGGGGCAGGAACGGAAGCGAGTCCGAGACCGGCTCGCCGACGCCGGGTCAGTGGACCGTGACCAGCAGGTCGTAGCTCGCCACCGTGGAGTGGGTGTCGCGGCTGTACACCTTGATCTGGAAGGGACCGGCGCTCGCGGCAGGCACGCTGTACGAGAGCGACGAGCACCAATCGCCCGAAGCCGTCTCGGCGCAGGCCACGTTCCCCGTCTGCCCTGTGCAGCTCAGGTTGTTCGGAGCCACCGCCGACGCGGCGCCCTTCCACAGGGACATGACCAGGGCGGTTCCCGCGGGACACGTCCCCGGACTGCCCACGAACGTGTGCGCATCGATCGTCGCGTTCGCGGCCGCGTTGAACTGGTAGTAGTCCGCGTCCCCGTCCGTGATGGCCGTGTCGTGTACCAGGAAGGTCCCGCAGGCCGAGGGAATCACCGTGGGCGACGTCGGCGAATCCGGCTCGCTCACCTGCACCGCCGAGCAGCTCGCCTCCACCACGCACGAGGCGTCGCAGCCATCGCCCGGGGTGACATTGCCGTCGTCGCACTGCTCGCCCGGGTCGACCACGCCGTCGCCGCAGCTGGGCGTCAGGGTCACTTCGAGCGAGTAGTTGCCCGAAGCGCCGCTGTAGCCGTCCACGAACACCCAGTAGTCCGTGTTGGGCGGGGCCTTGAACGTGATCGCCTCGCCACCGTTGCCAATAGCGTCATCGCACGCGACTTCCACGGCCGACGGCCCGGAGCAGGCGCCCTTTCGCACGTAGAGCGTGGCGTCATAGTTCGTGGTGCTCGTGGGCAGCGTCAACGACACCGTGCCGCCCGTGCCCGAGTTGAAGTGATACACTTGGTCCGGCGAGGTGTCCGAGCTGCCGCAGCTGCCCTTGTAGGCCGGCGTCATGCCAGTCGTCGAGCCGGAGATCGACGCGATCTGCGAGCCGCCCGACTGCACGAACTGCACGTTCACGCCGGGACACACGTCCGCAGGTCCCTTGGGCTCGATCTGGCAAAAGTGATCGCAGCCGTCGCCGTCGAGCTTGTTGCCGTCGTCGCACTGCTCCGTTCCCTCGACCGTGCCGTTACCGCAGTACGCCGGCTTGATCGACACGTTGAACTGGAAAGGTCCGCTCGCTGAGCTGTAGCCGTCGAGAATCGCGTAGTAGGTCGTGTTCGCCATGACGGGCAGCCCCGTGATCAGCGCGTTCTCCGGCTCGTCCGCGCAGGTGACCTCCGATCCTTGATTGTCGCAAGTCGTTCGCACGGACACCACGGCGTCCCAGCTGGTGCTGCCGAGATCGATCGCCATGGTGCCGTCCACGTCCGGCGTGATGGCGAAAACCATGTCCGGCGCTGCCCCGGAAGAGCTCGCGCACGAGGCCGAGTAGTCGTTCGCCATGTTGGTCGTGTCGCCCGAGACGCTGGCCGTCCGCGTGTCCGTGCCGACGCCGTTGAGCGTCAGGGTCATGCCTGGGCACGTATCGCCCGCCGGGTGCGGGTTGGTGGTGCAGTCGTTCTTGCAGAAGTCGTTGTCGACCTTGTTGCCGTCGTCGCACTGCTCCGGAGGCTGCACGATGCCGTCGCCGCAGCCCTTCGGCACGACTTTCACGTTGATGTCGAACGCACCGGACATCGAGCTGTAGCCGTCGACAAACATGTAGTAGGTGGTGTTGGCCGTCGCGGGGAACGTCATGGTCTCGCCACCAGGCGTGTACTGGTTGAACGAGTCCGAGCACTTGATCTCCGTGGTGCTGTCCGTGCAGGTGGTTCTGGCATACAGCACGGCGTCCCACACGCTCACGGCGTCGCCCCCCAGGCTCACCGTCGCGGTGCCGTCGATGTCCGGCGTGAACGAGAATACGGCGTCGCTGGCGCTGCTCGAGGAGCCGCACGTGCCGGAGTAGTCGTGGCACAACGTAGAGGTGTCGCCCGAAGCGCTGCCGACCCGCGGGTCGGTGCCCGAGCCGGTCAGCGCAATGGCTTGGCCGGGGCAGACGTCGACGGCGGAGCCGCAATCGGCGCCGCCGCCCGTTCCACCAGTGCCGCTGCCCGCGGTGCCGCCCGTACCTCCCGTGCCCGTACCGCCCGTGCCGGTGCCGCCCGTGCCGGTGCCGCCCGTGCCGGTGCCGCCCGTGCCGGTGCCGCCCGTGCCGCCCGTGCCGGTGTTGCACTCGCACGTCGAGTAGCTGAGGCAATCGGCGGCGCATGTCTTGGAGCCGATCACGCCGCCAGCGCAGGTGCACTCGACCTGGGTGTTGGCCGCGCAGATACAGGATCCACTATCGCCCGCGGCGCCGCCCGTTCCGCCGGTGCCGCCGGTCCCGCCGCTTCCGCCGGTTCCGCCGTCTTGTGTGGGGACGCCGGACTGCGGCTCCGAGGTCGCCTGGGCGCAGCCGCCAGCGGCCATTGCCAAGACCAACATCGCGGCCCGCGTGAGTGTTCCATCGCGCAAGGTATTCATCCGAAGCCTCCTGAAGCTCAGCCCGGGAGCGAAGCCGTCCCCCGGGCGAGGGGGTTCCACATCATCCTACAGGCGGGGTCAAGCCAGTCCGGCAAAAAAAACGCACCCGTCCTGGCAAAGTCGGGCCGGGTCATGAGATACAACGACCGGTTGCCACGCGCACGCGGCCCCCTGGCGAAATGGCAAACGCGGCGGGCTTAAAACCCGCTGTCCCGCAAGGGACGTACCGGTTCGATCCCGGTGGGGGCTACCGTCACCCGGCTCAGGCCTTGCCCAACACCGCTCCCACCTTCTTGACCAGCTCCGGCGCGATGCCGCTAAACGTCAGCAGCCCACCCCGCATGCTCACAGCCACCTGCGCGAGCTTCGCCTTCACCAGCACCGCCTTCCACCTCTTGACCTCGGGCGATGCATTGGCCCGGTCGTCCGCCCCGGCGCCCGCCTTGCTCCGCGCCGCTCGGCGAAGCTCGGCCAGGGTCAGCTCCGCAAACGGTCTCATCTGGTAGCTCTTGCCTTGCGGTAGCCGAACTCGCTGCTTGCTCAGGTCGAGCTTGGCGGGCACCTTCGACTCCCCGCCATGGGCTGCAAGATAGTCCAGCAGCGCCTCGAGCTTGGCGACTCCATGCTTCGCCTCGTCCGCGGGGTCGAAGTGACGGGCAACCCGAACCGCCCGGCGAACCGATCGCTCCGTCTCCCCCGGGGCTTCCGCCGCCAAGAATGCCTTGATGGTGGAGTATCCACCGGCCAAGTATAGCGGCGGCTCGGCCTCGATGATGTCCCCCAATGCTTCGTAGCGATCGTCCCACCCCGACGACTCGGCATCCCGCGCGCCGCGGTAGGTGGCAATCGCCTTCTCCCACTTCGTCTTCAAGACCTTGTTCACCGGCGCGGTCGGCGCGTTCTTCGTGGCGCTCTTCTTTGCTCCTGGCATCATCACCTCCAGACCGGTGAATACCATGGAAGCCGCCACACGGACAGTGCGGTGCCGTTCCAGCGGCATCGGTGCCGTTCCAGCGGCATCGGTGCCGTTCCAGCGGCATCGGTGCCGTTCCAGCGGCATCGGTGCCGTTCCAGCGGCATCGGTGCCGTTCCAGCGGCATCGGTGCCGTTCCAGCGGCATCGGCATCCCGCTACTTGCCCGTAACGGCTGTCCCAAGCCCCATCGCCTCGCGAAGGTGTTCCTGGCACAGCGCCCCCGCATCGCCCTGGTCGCGGAGCTCCTTGCAGGCAGGGCATTGGTCCGCGTCGCTCAACGCTTCGCTCACCCGCGCATCTTCGAGGCTCCGCTTCACCCGCTCCGTGCGGCTCTCGGCCTGAAAGCGTCTGGGATCCCAGCCCGGACGGTCGCGCAGCGCACGCACGCCCTCGGCGATGGCGCGCTTCTTCTGACGCTCGGAAGGCATGCGAGCAGCCTATCACACGCGTTCGCAACCTGCGTCGATCGGCAGGAGCGAGTCATCACCAAGTAACGGCGGGCGACGGGCGCGAGGGGAACCCGCTCGGCCGGCGTCGATACATCGACAGTGGACCTCAAGAGGCGGCGGAAGGCGAGGCACACCACGCCGTTGACGTAGTCAGCCAATGGCTTATAGTCAGTCCATGCGCTTCGAGTGGGACGCCGCCAAGGACCAGGCGAACCGCAAGAAACACGACCTCGGTTTCGAGGAAGCGCAAGCTCTGTTTACTTCCGGCGTCGACTACCTCGAGATCTACGATGAAGCGCACTCCGAGCAGGAAGAGCGCTTCATCGCCATTGGACCGATCCGCCGCGGCGTGGTGCTCGTGGTCTGGACGGAGCGCGTCGAGGAAGTGATTCGCATCGTCAGCGCCCGCTTCGCCACTCGGCGCGAGCGCGAGTTGTATCGGAAGCACGTCGGAGAGAAGCCATGAAAGACATCCCGAAATTGACCGAACGGGACTTCGCGCGAGCGATTTCGAGCAAGCAACGCAAGCGCCTCATGGAGGGGCGCTTCGAGACGGGCGAGGACATCGTCGCAGTGCGCCGGTTCGTCGGCTTGTCCCAAGTCCGGTTCGCGGAGGCGCTGGGCATCAGCGTCCACACCCTCCGCAACTGGGAGCAGGGGCGTCGCAGCCCTGAAGGACCGGCCTTAGCCCTGTTGCGCATCGCGGCACGGCATCCGAAGCTAGTGCGTGAGAACCTCGCGTCGGCGGCGTAGAGCGCCCACGCAACGAAGTCGGCGGGTGGACGGGACATATCGTCCACAGCGAGGGGACAAAACGCGAAAGCCCTGCGTTTGCAGGGCTTTCAGTGGCGGGGTGGACGGGACTTGAACCCGCGGCCTCCGGCGTGACAGGCCGGCGTTATAACCAACTTAACTACCACCCCAGAACTGGGTGAAGCGGACGAGCGTTATGGTCGACGCCCCCCAGCTCTGTCAAGACTTTTTTTCGCGCTCCCTACCCGTGGATCAGCTTCTTGAACTTCATGCGCTGCGGATGCACCGCATCCTCCCCCAGCCGCTTGAGCAGATCCGCCTCGTAGTCCCGGTAATTGCCCTCGAACCACACCACCTTGCTGTCCCCCTCGAACGCGATGATGTGCGTCGCGATCCGGTCCAGAAACCACCGATCGTGGCTCACCACCATCACGCACCCCGCAAACGATAGGACCGCCTCCTCCAGCGACCGCAGCGTGTCCACGTCCAGGTCGTTCGTCGGCTCGTCGAGCAGCAGCACGTTGCCCCCCGACTTCAGCAGCTTCGCCAAGTGCACCCGGTTGCGCTCGCCCCCGGACATCTGCCCCACCAGCTTCTGCTGGTCCGCTCCCTTGAAGTTGAAGCTCGCCACGTACGCCCGCGAGTTGACCTCCCGCTTGCCGAGTTTGATCGTGTCCTCGCCCCCCGAGATCTCCTTCCAAACGTTGTTGTCCGCATGGAGCGCGTCGCGCGACTGATCCACGTACGACATCACCACCGTCTCGCCCAGCCGCAGCGTCCCGTCGTCCGGCTGCTCCTGCCCCGTGATGATCCGGAACAACGTCGTCTTGCCGGCGCCGTTGCCTCCGATCACGCCCACCACCGCTCCCCGCGGCACCAGGAACGAGAAGTCGTCGATCAGCAGCCGCTCGCCGTAGCCCTTGCGAAGCCCCTTGCCCTCGATCACCAACTCGCCCAGCCGCGGCCCGGGCGGAATCACGATCTCGCCCGTGGTTACCTTCTCCGTCCGATCCTCGGCCAGCAACGTCTCGTACGCGGTCAAGCGCGCCTTGCCCTTGGCATGCCGCGCCCGCGGCGCCATCCGGATCCACTCCAGCTCCCGCTCGAGCGTGCGCTGCCGCGCCGTGGCCTGCTTCTCTTCCACGGCCAGCTGCCCCTTCTTCTGCTCGAGCCACCCCGAGTAGTTACCCTTGAAGGGCCGACCATGCCCCCGGTCCAGCTCCAGGATCCACGCGGCTACGTTGTCCAGGAAGTAGCGGTCGTGCGTCACCGCCACCACCGTCCCCTTGTACTCCTGCAAGTGACGCTCGAGCCACGCCACCGACTCCGCATCCAGATGGTTCGTCGGCTCGTCGAGCAGCAACAGCTGCGGGCGCTCCAGCAGCACGCGGCACAACGCCACGCGCCGTCGCTCACCGCCCGACAGCGTGGTCACGTCCGCGTCCCCCGGCGGAAGCCGGAGAGCGTCCATCGCGATCTCCAGGTTGCGATCCAGCTCCCAGCCGCCGCACTGATCGATCGCGTCCTGCGTGCGCCCGAACTCGTCCATGACGGCCGCCATCTCGTCGTCGTCCAGCGGCTCGCCCAGCTTGGCGCTCAGCTCCTCGAACCGGCTGAGCAGCGCGCGCGTCGAGGCCACGCCCAGCTCCACGTTGCCCCGCACGTCCAGCTCCGGATCGAGCTCGGGCTCCTGCGGCAGGTAGCCCACGGTCACGTCCTTGCCCGGGAACGCCTCGCCGTAGAAGTCCTTGTCCACGCCCGCCATGATCCGCAGCAGCGTGCTCTTGCCCGAGCCGTTCGGGCCGATGACCCCGATCTTGGCGTCCGGCAGGAACGACAGCCACATGTCGCGCAGGATCTCCTTGCCCTGCGGTGTCACCTTGCGCAGCCCGACCATCGAGAACACGAACTCGTTCGCCATGGGGCGCTACCTGTCGCGACGTCCTCCCGCTGTCAATCACCTTTCCACCGCGACGTCGTCAACGCCGCGGCCGCGCCGGCCATCACGCGCTGCGCCATCGATGAGCCGGGGCTCCCGACTGCGGCGCGCGGCCGCACGGACAACAACCTCGTCTGCATGTGCGGTGGTCTGCCGAGTCCGCGGCGGCCCCCCCAGACATCGAGCGGGCTTCCCGAAGACGTCAGTACGACAACACGGTCTTGGCGCCCATCAACTCGTCGATGACGAAGCCCGAGGTCACCATCTCGGCGTTGCCGACGAAGTCCTCCTTGCCGATCTTGCGCGCCTGGCAGCACGGCGCGCAGACGTAGAGCCGGCCACCCGCCTCCTGATAGCTCTTCATCAGCTCGGTCAGCGACGGCAGGCTCGGCGCGTGCACGTGCTCCGCGACACCCTTGACCGCCAGGGTCACGCCGCCCGCCTGCAGGATCACCTTGCAGGGCACATCCATCGCCTGGGCCGCATTCGCCATCACGAACGCGAGCGTCGCGCGCTCCTGGTCGTCGGCCCCGTGCGTGAGAATGACAACCAGCTTCTCTTGTGTATCTGACATGCTGTGCTCCTATCTTCCTCGGCGGGGAGGCAGCTCCCCTGCATCGCTTCCTTAACCTACTCTGTCGTCCCTCGGACCGATTCGTCCAACAGCTGAATCACGTCCACCACGAAGTGCGTCTCGTCCCGACCCATCGCGGACTTGCCGTCCTCGAGCATCAGCTCGCAATAGGGGCAGGCCGTGGCGATGGTCTGCGCCCCCACCTCGTCGGCCTGCTTCCACCGCGCCACCGACAGCCGCTCTTCGGGCTTGCGGTCGAGCCACATGCCGCCGCCGCCACCGCCGCAGCACATGCTGTTCTCCCGGTTGCTGCGCATCTCGACCAGCTCGACCCCCGGAATCGCCGCCAGCACCGCACGGGCGTCGTCATACAGCCCCGCATGGCGCCCCAGGTAGCACGGGTCGTGATACGTAATCTTCTTGCGAATCGGCGCGCGAGGAACCAGCCGGCCCGCGTCGATCAGCTGCCTCAACAGCGTCACCACGTGCACGATCTCCGGCCCGCCCGCCAGCCCCGGATACTCCTTGGACAGCGTGTGATGGCAGTGCGGGGAAGTCGTCACCACGCGCTTCGCCCCGCTGCCCACAATCCCCCGCGTGTTGTTCTCGCACAACCCCTGGAACAGATCCTCGCGTCCCGCCTTGCGCGCCGATTCCCCGCAGCACTGCTCCTCGCGCATCACCCCGAACGTCACGCCCGCTCTCTTCAGCAAGCGCAAGGTCGCCTCTCCCACCTGACGGCTTCGAGGGTCGTAGTTCACGGTGCAGCAGATGAACAGCAGCACATCCATCGACGGCTCGTAGGCGGGGAGCGGAATCTCCTTGGCCCAGGCGTGGCGCTGCTCGGGCTCCCCCGACCAGGGGTTGCCCACGCTCGCGATGCTGCCCATCGCCGCCGCCAGGGTGCCGGGCACCGAGCCCGCCTCGGCCATCAGACGGCGCGTGGCCGTGATGACCTCCACGATCTCGACCTCGCGCGGGCAGCGCTCCACGCACAGGTTGCACGTGGTGCAGCGCCACAGCTGCTCTCCCTCGTAGCCCTCGAGCCCCATCTGCACGAGCCGCAGCAGGTTGCGAACGCGGAAGTCCGACACGCGCCCGTGGGGGCACGACGCCGTACACGTTCCGCACTGGTAGCACGCTCGCACCGTGTCACCGCCCGCCTCCTCCACGAGCGCCGTGGCCTCCAGCATCGGCGTCAACGTCTCGACCGGTTCCGTCATGGCGATTCGACCTCGTGCTTGCTCGCAATGCGATAGGTGAAGTAGTCGTCGTCGTTGGCTTCCGCCGATTCCACGACAAGCCCGTAGCGACGCATTCCCATGACCCAGACCATCACCTCGGCCACGGGCAGCCCCAGCGCCTCGGCCAGCTCCGGGACCGTCTTCTCGCCGTCGCGCAAGGCGTCGAGAATCACCGGGTGCATCGCCATTTCTTCGCGGCAGACCTCGAGAGGCCCGCGCATTCCCCGCTGGCTCATGGCGCAACCTCCCGCGACATCGCGTCGATCATCGACTCGATTTGGGCGTCGGTGAAGCCCTCGAGCTCCAATGCATTCTGCGGGCACGCCGGAAGGCAGCTGCCCCCGCCCTTGCACAGCGAGGTATTGACCCGCGCCACCTCCCGCCCGTCCGCCGTCGTCTTCTCGATAGCACCGTAGGGACAGGCGGCCACGCACTTGTCGCACCAGGCGCACCGGTCCGTCACCACCTTGGCAACGAGCGGCGAGAGCTCCACGTGCCCGCGCTTGAGCAGCGCCGTGACCTTCGAGGATGCCGCCAGGGCCGAGGCCACCGACTCCGCCACATCCTTGGGCCCTTGCGAGGTGCCCGCGAGAAAGACACCGTTGATCAACGTCTCGACCGGCCGCAGCTTCGGGTGAATCTCGTTGTAGAACCGGTCTCGCCCGAGCGGCAGCTTGAGCACGTCGGTCAGCGCCCCGTTGTCCCGCGGCTCCATGCCCGTCACCAGCACCACCAGGTCCGGCTCGATGCGAAGACGCTGGCGGTCGGTGAGCAGATCGATCAGCTCCACGGCCAGCTTGCCGTTTGACTCGCTGACCTCCGGCATCGTGTTGTCCTCGAACTTCGCAAACACCGATCCGCTCCGGCACGCGTCCTCGAACATCAGCTCGTGCTTGCCGTAGCTGCGCAGTCCCTTGTGCAGGTGGAACTGCTCCGTAGCGGGATACCGCGATGACACCAGCGTGGCCGTGTGCAGCGCCGCGTTGCAGCAGAATCGCGAGCAATGTGCGTTCTTCGGCTCGTCGTCGCCGGTCTGGCGGCTTCCCACGCAGTAGACGTACGCGATGCTGTGCACCTCGCGGCCATCAACCATCAACGTGCCTGAGTCGCTCGCATGCAGCGCGCGACGGAAGTCCGGCAGCGTGATGACGCCCGCTGTCCCGTAGCCCAGCTCGCCGGCTTTGGGCTGGTAGCTCCGGAAGCCCGTCGCCACCACGATGGCGCCCACGTCGATCGTGGCCGCGGACCCGTCGCTCAGCCGCAGCGTGGCGTGAAACCTGCCGACGGTGCCGGACTTGCTCTCGAGCGTAGCGCCGGTAAACAGGGTGATTCGCTCGTGCTGCCGGACGCGGGAGAGCAGGCCGGCCACGAGCTCCGAGCCGAGGGCGTTGCGCGGAAACAGGGCGTCGAGCTCGCGGACGGCGCCTCCCGCCTCGGCCTCGCGCTCGACGATCGTCACGGCCAGGCCCAGGTCCGCCATGGAAAGCGCGGTGCGCAGGCCGGAGACGCCGGCGCCGACGACCAGCACGTGGGGCACGGTCTCCACGCGAATCGGATCTAGTGCGCGCGTGCGGGCCGTCTTCGCAATACCGCCGCGCACCAGGCGCGTCGCCTTGTCCGTGGCCGCATCCCGCGCGCCGACGTGCGCCCAGGAGCACTGCTCGCGGATGTTCACGTGCACGTACTGGTAGGGATTGAGCCCGGCCCGCTGCGCCGCCCCGCGAAACGTCAGCAGGTGCAGCGTCGGCGAGCACGAGGCCACCACCAGCCCGTCCAGCTTCTCCTTGCGGATGTCGTCGATCATCTCCTGCTGACCGGCGTCCGAGCACGCGAACGTGGTGGTCCTGGCTACCACGACCTCGTCGTCCGAGGCCACGGCGCGCCGCACCCGCTCCACGTCCACGTAGTCGGAGATGTTCCCGCCACAATGGCAGATATAGACCCCCAGTCTTCTCTTGCTCATGCGCGGCTCCTCGTGCGCTCGAGATACGCGGCCGTCTGCGCGGCAGCCGCCCCGGCGTGCAGAATCGTGTCCGGGATGTCCTTGGCCGCCGACGCAGAGCCCGCCACGAACACACCAGGAATGCTCGTTCGGCCGGGCTCCAGGTCGCCGTCTATCTCTTTGACGTAGGCGAGGCTGTCGGCGTCGAGCGCGTCTTTGCCGAACAGGGCCAGCGCATCGGGATTGGGCTCGAGCCCCACCGACAGCACGACCAGGTCGTGGTTCATCTGCTGCACCCCGCCACCGTTCTCGATGTCCTCGTAGGTGACCTGCAGGTTGCCATCCTGCGCGGGCACGACCTCGGCGACCTTGCCCTTGACGAATACGACACCCATGCCCCTGGCTTGCTGATAGAACTCCTCGTAGCCCTTTCCGAAGGCGCGGATATCGATGTAGTAGAGCGTGATATCCGCCAGGGGAAGCGCGCCGAGCAGCAGCTGCGCCTGCTTGATCGAGTACATGCAGCACACGCGCGAGCAGGCCGGGTTGCCCAGCGAGTGGTCGCGCGAGCCGGCACACAGCACGTAGGCGATGTTGTTCGGAACCTTGCCGTCGGACGGCCGCAATACCGTGTTGAAGGGCCGCGTCGGCGCCAGCAGACGCTCCATCTGCATCGCCGTGATGACGTTGGGATGCGATCCGTGCGAGAGGCGCGGCACGCGCTTGGCGTCGAACAGCTTCATGCCCGTGGCGAGCACCACGCCGCCTACGTGCATGTCCACCGTCTCCTCGCGCATGCCGAG
The DNA here is from genome assembly GCA_021847645.1 of Myxococcales bacterium. Taxonomy (GTDB): domain Bacteria; phylum Myxococcota_A; class Polyangia; order Polyangiales; family Polyangiaceae; genus JAJZQG01. The sequence goes on along the minus strand of JAJZQG010000117.1, from coordinate 3,448 downwards.
CTGGATGGAGCCCGCCGGGCAGGCCGCCACGCATTGCTCGCACTCGCAGCAGATGCCGCAATCCAGGCACCGCGCGGCATTGCCCCGCGCCTGCTCCTCGGACATCGTCGTCTCGATCTCGCCCCAGCCCAGGACTCCGGGCGATGCACCGCTCCTGGCCGCCGTCACCGGCGGACGCAGCTGGGTCGTTCCGATACGGTCGAGCACGGCCCGCGGCTCCACACGCGGCAGCCTGGAAGGCGCCGGTCGATCCGCCTTCTCGCCGGACAGATACCTGCGTATGGCACCGGCTGCGCGCTTGCCCTGCGCCACGGCCTGCACCACCATCGACGGCCCGGTGACCGCGTCGCCGCCCGCAAACACGTCCGGAATGGACGTCTGCAGGCTCGTGTCGTGCGCGGCGATTCGCCCGTCGGCCGTGCGCTCGAGCTCGGGGAAGTGCTTGGTCGAGGGCGCCAGGCCGATGGACAGAACCACCAGGTCGACCGGGACGCGGTGCTCGGATCCGGCCACCGGCACCGGACGGCGCCTGCCGCTGTCGTCGGGCTCGCCCAGCTCCATGCGAATCGACTCGACCTCGCGAAGGGCGCCGTCCACGCCGTGGAAGGCGACCGGGTTGCTCAGGGTGCGAAGCTCGACGCCCTCCTGCAGGGCGGCTTCGATCTCCCAGTCGTGGGCGGGCATCTCGGCGCGGCTTCGCCGGTACTCGATAATGACCTTCTTGGCCCCCAATCGCAGCGCGACACGGGCCGGATCGATGGCGGAGTTGCCGCCGCCCACGACCAGCACCGTCTTGCCGGTCAGGTCGGGCGCGGGTCCCAGGTTGGCCTGGCGCAGGAAGGTCATGCAGTCGACGACCCCTGTCAGGTCCTCGCCCGGGACGTGCATGCGCCGGGGCTCCAGCGCGCCGGTCGCCAGGAAGACGGCGGAGAATCCCTGCGATCGCAGCGATTGCAGATCGGATACGGGGGAGCTCGTGCGAATCTCCACGCCCAGGGACGTGATGTTCAGCAGGTCGCGATCGAGGATGTCGCGCGGCAGCCGGTAGGCGGGAATGCCGAGACGCAGCAGCCCGCCGGCTTGCGGGGCTGCCTCGAAGATCGTCACGGGGAAGCCGTCGAGAGCCAGGTAGTAGGCGGCAGAGAGCCCGGCCGGACCGGAGCCGACCACGGCGACCCGCTCGGTGCGGGTGGGCGCGGCGGCGTCCTTGTCCGGCGCGGGATGATCTGCATAGTAGCGGTCTACCATGTAGCGCTTGAGGCCGCGGATGGTGACCGGTCCCTCGAGACTGCCGCGGGTGCAGGCCGACTCGCAAGGAGCGTAGCAAACGCGGCTCAGGCAGCCGGGCAGCGGAGCGTCGCGCATGTGAAGCTCGAACGCGGCGTCGGTCTTGCCGGCGCGAAGCAGGGAGATATAGCCGTGGGCACGGACGCCGGCCGGGCAGGTGTCGGAGCAGGGCGAGGTGCCTGCGCGCTCGATGACGGCCTTCTTGGGGATGGCCTGGGGAAAGGCGATGTGCGCCGCGCGGTGCGCCACCAGGTCGTAGTTGAACGGGTCGGGCGTGGAGACGGTGCACGCCTGCTCGCACGACTGGCATCCGGTGCACGTCGAAGCATCGACGAACGTGGGCCGCTTGCGCACGCGCACGTTGAAGCTGCCGTCCTCGAGCTTGCGAATGCCGTCGGCCTCGGAGCTCACCAGGACGGTGACGTTGGGGTGATGGGCGACAGCCGCCATCTTGGGGGTGGAGATGCAGCTGGCGCAGTCGAGCGTGGGGAAGACCTTGCTGAGCAGGATCATCTTGCCGCCGATGCTCGGCTGCTTCTCCACGAGCAGGACGCGGTGGCCCATGTCACCGAGGCTCAAGGCGGACTCGATGCCGGCAATTCCGCCGCCCAGGACCAGAACATCATAATCCATGCGACATCCTCTCGTGCACTGCGGCAGGCGCGGACGCGACGGGGTGCGGCGGCCGTCTCGGGGCGGCCTTCCTGCACACGGGCGCGAACGCCGTCATCCGTCAACGTGCGGTGTCGAGCTGTTGCAGCACCGCGACGAACTGTTTCATCTGCTTCTCGAAGGACTCCGCGCACACCGAGCAGATCGCAGCCATGCGCAGCCGCTTGGGGTCGATGCCCCTTTGCTTCATCTCGCGGTGCGTGTCGTCGACCACGCGGCCCGTTCGGACCGTGCAGTCGGGCACGTACGCGCAGTCGGTGCCGTCGGCGGCGATGAAGACACCGTCGAAGCCATTCTCCAGGGCGTGGAAGATCCAGCGGGGCTTGACCGCGCTCGAGCAGGGCACCGCGATGGCCATGGCCGAGGGCGGCAGGTGCAGGTGCTGGCTGCCGGCCAGATCGATGCCCGGGTCGGAGATTCCCTGGGTGGAGAACACAAGAATCCGCGGACGCAGCTCGCCCATGACAGGACTTCTCCTCCTGGGGCGCCAAGGCGCCCCGGGGACTACGCAATAGGCCAAACGCCGGACGGCCCTCGGGCCGTGCGCTACTTGGCCCGACGCACGTACAGACGCCAGTAACCGTCTTCCTCGATCGTGCCGAGGAACTCGTGCTGGAGCTTGGCGCACCAGCGCGGGATATCCTTGTTGGTGCCCTCGTCCGACGAGATCACTTCCATGATTTCACGGACGGGAACGTCGGCGATACCGCGCTTGGCGGCGAGCAGGGGGCCGGGGCACGCGGTGCCGCGTGCGTCGATCACCTTGGCGGGCTGGAGGCTCTTGAGATCTTCGGAAGTCATCATGAACCGAACTCCAACGTAAATGTCAGCGGTTGGTCGCGGAGCGACCGGGGGAAACGGTGGACGAGGCCAGGTCGACACTCATCTCGACGATTGCCTGGCGGATGAGGCGGCAGCCGGCAAGGGTCTTCGGATTGGCCACCCGATAGTAGATGGTCTGGCCGTGACGGCGCGTGCACACGGCGCCCTTGTCGCGCATGACGCGCAGGTGCTGCGAGGTGTTCTGCAGGGAGACGCCCAGGTGCGCGGCGATCTCGCTGACGGTATGTTCGCCCTCGCCGAGCATCCACATGATGCGCAGGCGCTTTTCATCGGAGAAGACGCGGCAGAAGTCGGCGTGGCGGGCGAACAGCTCCAGGTTGTCGCTGGACAGGGCGAGGGCCACGATCTGCTCTTCGGAGAGCCTGGCGGGCTGGGCTCGTCGCTTGGTCGCGCTCATCACGTAGTCTCGTACTTGCGCGATCGCGCAAGTACGCAACCCTTAGCGCCGCCCTCCGGCCCTGTCAACCGGTAAACTACATCCGGCACCGGGTTCCCGGAAATTGCCCGATGCCCGTCCCCCCCCCGCCATAGCTGTTAGCAGTTTTCTTGGCCCAGGTCGGAGACATCCGGCAAGGGGCTGGCATGAGCACGACCGCCGTCCCCCAGCCCAGGCCCGATTGGCAGAACGACTGGCAGCAGCTCTTGA
>JAJZQG010000116.1 GCA_021847645.1 Myxococcales bacterium | reverse complement strand
GCGACGAGGTTGCGCGCGGATCGGAAGGGCTGCGTGTAGGCAAGGTGGGCGGGGGATCGTGCCACCTGGGCGCGCTCGGGCAAATTTCGCGGCGTTCCCTCGGCCGCGCTCCCGGTCCCTTCCTCCGCCGGGGGCCGGCTCTTTCAGCCAGACGCGCTTCACGTGCCCAAGCGAGCATGTTGTGTGAAATCGACGTGTTGCGCGCGCCGTGCAACACGCAAGATCAAGGCAACACGCCCTGGCAAGCGGGATTTCGCGCGTGGACCTGGAGCCTTCGGGGTTGGGGAATCCGGCAACCGTTGCCGGATTCGTTGCCGGATTCCATCCTCGAACCGTCCCCCTCACGGACGCCGGCAACCGCGACCGGCTCCGTTGCCGGAGTCGCATGTGGCACACAGTTCATGGTACCACCACCTCGTACCGCCTGGCTCTGCCCGCCCCCTTCGCTCGCAGGAGTCCCAGGTCGCCGAATCTCTTAAGGTGGAACCGGGCCGTTCGCTCGGGAATGCCCATCGCCTCCTGATATTCGGCGGTCGTCACCGTTTCGCGGGAGACCAGCCACGTCCAACCCGCGCGCTCAGCCTCGCTCAGCTTCTCGAGCACCTTCGCGCCAAGCCCTGTGATGGCCGACGCCACGTCCGGGTACAGGGTCAGCATAACGTACGGCGCCTTATACGAGTACGACGGCAAAGGCAGCCCAGCGGTCGATGCGAGCGCGCGCATGGACTTGAGCCCGAGTCCGCGCTCCTCGGCGAGTTTCATCTTGCCGAAGACGAAGTGCATCACCGGGTTTCGGCTCAGCATCGGCGCGTCGAAAGCTTCGAGCTGCTTCATCGTGACGGGTTCAACCGGCGCACCGGGGCTCATCACCACCACCTTGCCCGGGCTCGCGACGAGCTGGCACTTCGCGCCCTTGATGGAGTAGTCGCGATGCACCAGCGCGTTGACGATGCCCTCGCGCAGCAGCTCGTAGAACGTCTCGCGTACCTCTGCCCGTTTGGCCGCCGTGCGCGTGATCGGGTTGGGCAGCTTGTCCTTCAGCCATGCGATCGCCTGGTCAGGGGCGTCGACAGCCGGTCCATCGAAGTCCCGCAACTCCTCTGTCCCGTCGTCGTAGTGAACCGTGCCTAGAAGTCCTGCTTGCGGGAGAAGGATGCGCGGCTCCTTTCCGAAGAGCAGCGTGCCGAAGCCGGTTGGGACGAACCGACCCTTCTGCTCGACGAGGAGCCCTTGCTGCGAGAGCCGCTTGTGAAACGTAGCGACGGTGCGCGTGCCCGTCTTTCCGAGCACGGCGCGGTACTCCGCTAGAGCTTCGGGGGACAGGTCGTCGGTGTCGGCTCCGCGCTGTGCGGCCTCGAACTCCGACAGCGAGGCCGGCTGCTTGTCGCCGGCTTCGCGCGCCACTGCCGCGCGTACTTCGGCCTGCGCTATGAACTCGCGGTTCACGTCCCGAATGCGCTCCTGCAGGTCGCGGTCAAAGAGGTGAACCTTCACGCCGTGATCCTGCAGGTACTTGATGCCCTTGCGGTCGACGGTCGGGTCCGGGTCCTCGATGCCGATCCAGATCTCCTTGATGCGCGCGAGCGCGATGCGCTCTGCGCAGGAGAGCTTCGGGTGCTTGCGTGAACCAGGCGCGCAGGGTTCCAGCGTGCTGAAAATGACCGCGTCGTCGAGCTTGGTGCTGGGGTTCTTTCGCTCGAGGAGCGTGAACTCGGCGTGGTCGCCGTCGCGGAGTTCGCTACGGCTCGCAGTGTCCGTGGCACCATCGTTCCAGAGCACGGCGCCGACGAGAGGACTCGCCTTGCCGTCGCTGCGCGGCTCCTGCTTCGACTTGACCATCACATCGACGGCAAGCTCCATGAGCTTTCTGGGGTCGAAGCTCTTGGTTGTCATCGGCCGCCCCTTCGTGGGTAGGGCAAGTCGTTGGTGTCCGCACGCATCGTCTTTGACGATGCCTCGCACAGGTCGCCGCGCGACCGCAACTCGAATCATCAGCGGCCGCCAGGCGCAGTCACCGCATGGCGCTCATCGCGTCCGCGAGTTCCGCCTGGAACCGCGGCCACCGCCTCGTTTCCCGTCGCACCATTTCGAGCCACGCCTCGGCTCCCGCGCGGTCACCGAGACCTCTCTGCAGCTCGGCCACGCACACTGCCAGGCGCGCGCCGTGGCTGTAGCGACTGCGATGGGTCGTCGATGTCACACCGTCGATGCGGTTCCACGCCGCTGTGCGGAGTGCTTCGAGAATTTCCCGCGCGGAAGCGCTTCCCACGGCGCCGCACCGCTCGAGCAAGGTCGAAAGCGGGGAAACACCGATCGCGTCACGGATCGAATCGGGGGGTGACACGGCAGCGGTCATGATGGACGCGCACACCTGGGCACGCACGCTGTGGACTGGTGGCTCACCCCCGAAGACGAGCACGAGGGACGGGAAGGCAACAGGACCGGGATGATCGCCGCCCGACCATCCCGTACCAGGAGCCGCTGCGAGCAGCGCGGCTGCTTCAACGTACTCACCCGCGAGGAGCTTGAGGACCGAAACGATCGCGGCCGATCTAGGTTGCCCGGCACGGAGAAGAACCTGCGCGCGGCGACGAACAACGTCGCCCGCCGGGGTTCCGTCGTCGATCAGTTGCAGCACCCGGTCGAGCGTCGGCGCGGCGGCAAACGCAGCCTCCAGGTGCGGGCGCACCAGGTCGGATTGTCCGAGCTTCGCGCGTAGCGCGGCCGCTTCGTCCTGCCACGACGCCGTTTCCCACGCCGCCGCCGGCATCGAAGCCGCCTCCAAGACGGCTTCGAGCAACTCGGGCCACATTTGGCCTTCCCGGAGCGCGCTGCACCACGAACGGTAGGCGTTTGGGGTCTTCGACGCTCTTGCGATACGAGCGAGCCCGTCCACGCCATCCACGCGCAGCGTGGCCTCGCGAATCAGGTCGTTCGTCTTCCAGTCGCGGAGTCCGGACGGCGTGGCACGAAGCCTCTCGAGCCAGAGCCGAAGGAACGCGTCGAACCCGCGGAGCGGACGAACGGCGGCATGCTCCATCATACGGATAGGCATGCGCAGCTGCTGCGCCTGGTCCACCAGCTCGACCGCCTCGATCATGGCTTCGACCCGTTCGTCCGCGGTGGCGCTCTCATACGTGGCGACCAGCAGCCGTGCGCACGCGTCGTACGTCGATGTGGTCAGGACTTCGTCCGGAAACTCATCGACACCGGAAAGCCAGATGTCGCCGCTCCAAAGCGGGCGGAGCACGATCTCGTACGCCCGCCGGGCGGGAATGGATTCCCCGGCCACGAAGGCACGGCCGGCGCGCTGCAGGATGTCGTCGATCGCGCGCGGTTCAGGCGATCGGCGCCGAGCCGAGGCCACGAGGGTCTCGGCGTCGGAGACGAGGCTTGGATCGGCGCTGGGCACCTTCCACGCGGGGAGGGCGCGCGCCGCATGCTCGACCAGGGCATCCCTGAAGTCGCTGCCGGTCGCCTTGCCCCACGCGCGCGCGAAGTCCCGGAGCTCCGCCTCGGGAATAGCAGCGAGGGCGGCTTCGAACGCGTCCGTGTCCTTGGGGGCCATCGGGGCTGAACCTACCGGGTGCGGCGCCCTCGCGTCTACGACGGCGGCTCGCTGTTCGTCCGCGCTCGCCACCGGTCCGCCGAGCTCGCCACGAGCATGTTGTCTGAACGCGAAGCGTAGCGCGCGTCGCGCAACACCGTGGATCAAAGCAGCACCCGCTTGACTGGACGCGCCGGCAGAAGCGAATGGTCCCATCGTGGCCCCTTCCTCGGTTCACGGAAGTCCGCTGCCCGAGCGCATGGAGACGTTCCCGACGTCCCCGCAGCGTCTCGGGCGGGCTCTGTCGGAATTGGGCGCACCGACACCGCGCCCAGAGGAGCGAGTACGATGACCTTGAAGGCAACACCCCTAGCTGTCAGGCGCCCTGCCACGCTCGATGATATCGCACGCAGCTATCTAGACGCCGCCCGGCCCGCCAGCAAGCCATCAACCCTGCAATCCAAGGCCGATCTGCTGCGCTTGCACATCCTGCCCTCCCTTGGTGCGAGGCTGGTCGATGCGATCGACGACGCAACAGTTGCCGGCCTCACCCAACGGAAACTCGCGGATGGTGCTCGCCCCAAGACCGTGAACAACATCCTGTCGTGCTTGCGGTGTGTGTTGGTGTTCGGCGCGAAGCAAGGTCTTGTCGCCGAACTGCCTCGATTCGTCTGGCCTTGTGGACCCAGACCCGAGGCGCAGCCGCATACGGTGCTTTCCGACGACGACGCGAAGCGCCTGGTCGACGCAGCCGAGCCTGGATGGCGAGCCATGATTGCGCTCGCGCTGGCGGGTCTTCGCCTTGGCGAATTGCTCGGTCTCCGATGGGCCGACGTGGATCTGGCGAAGCGGCGCGTGGCGATTCGTCGGACCCTCGTACGGGGAATTGCAGGGCCTCCCGAAAGGAACCGACCGCGGTGGATCGCGCTGGATGAGCAAGCTGTCGACGCCCTTCGTGCGCACCGTCATGACCGCGGTCGGCAGGTGTTCTGCGACGAATACTGCGCGCCGCTCACCCCGGAGCAAACGCACTGGCCTCTGTGGCGCGCGTGCGACCGGGCTGGTCTGCCCCGGATGGGGTGGGACGCGCTTCGAAGGCGCCGCGCGGGTTCACAGTCGCAGGCCTGAGTCGGACCAGACTGGCCGATACGCTGGTGATCTCGAAGCAGGAACCATTCGACCAGGCCGAGCGCTCGTTCGCCCGGCTCGGTGAGGTCGCTGATGCTACAGATGCTCCGTTGTGGCCTGCGCCATTTCTTTTGTTTCGACTGTTGCACTTGCTTCGTTTAGACCGTATGCTTGAACCATGTCGAACGCAGCCCTCCGCCTCCCCTCGCCTGACGAAGCGCAACAAGCCCAGGAAGCCTTGCGGCTGCTGTCATCCGTCAAGCAGCGGGGGCCCCGGTCCCTCCAGGTCGTCAAGAGCAAGAACGAGAACGTGGCGGTCACGGTGCCGAAAGAGGCGTTCGACCTCTTCCTGGAGATCCTGGGTCACCTGGCGAACGGCACGGCCGTGAGCATCGTCCCCGTGCATGCGGAGCTGACCACCCAGCAAGCGGCGGACATGCTCAACGTATCGCGGCCCTTCCTGGTCAAGCTTCTCGAGACGGGCGGGATCCCCCACCGCAAGGTCGGCGCGCACCGAAGAATCCTGATGGCCGACATCCTGGCCTACAAGCAAGCAGACGACGAGAAGCGCAACGCCGTCCTCGATGAGCTCGCCGCGGAGGCTCAGAAGCACGGGCTCGGGTACTGACCGATGGCGTTCGTGGTCGTCTACGATGCCTGCGTGCTGTATCCCGCGCCGCTCCGCGACTTCTTGATTCGCCTCGCGCGGACGGGCCTGGTGCAGGCGAAGTGGTCCGACGAGATCCTCGACGAGTGCTTCCGGGCGATCGGCCGAGAACGCCCTGAGCTCAGCCCGGACGCCCTTGCGCGGACCAGACGGTTGATGACCGAAGCCATCCCGGACTGCATGGTTACTGGGCACTCGAGTCTGATAGATGGCCTGACGCTACCGGACCCTGACGATCGGCACGTCCTTGCGGCCGCCGTGCGAGCGGGCGCTCAGACCATCGTCACATTCAACTTGCGGGACTTCCCTTCAACGGTGTTGGACTCGTTCGGCATCGAGGCTCGCCACCCGGATGACTTCGTGGTCGATCAGATCGACTTCGCGCCAGGCGCTGTCGTGGGAGCGCTCCTCGAGCAAGTCCGCGCTCTCAAGAATCCACCGATGACTCGCGACCAGGTTCTGGATCGTCTGCGCGATGCCGGACTCGTTCAGAGCGTGGCCAAGCTTCGGGAGGTACTCGGCGGAAGTTGACCGCCTCCGCTCGCTTGCGGAGATCAGGCGCAGTGACGCGGCGCTTTTGTGACGTTCGATGGGACGCGCCGGGGTAGGCGACCTTCGCGAGGAGCCACCCCGTCAGCCAACCACCGCATTACGGTCTCCCGACTCGCCCTCAGGCTTTTTCCAACCCGACGAACGGGGATCTTCCCTTGCCGCGCGAGCTCGTAGACGGTCTTGCGGTTGAGTCGCAGGAGCTCCGCAATCTCATCTATCGTCATGATGCAGGGATCGCCGAGGGGCGCCTGCGCGGCGGAATCCCCCAGCAATGGGGCCGTCGTTCGCGCTTCGGGCGATACCAGCGTAACGCGAATACTTCTGCCCGTCAGCGCCGCGAACTCCTTCACCATCGCGAAGCTCGGCGTCGCTTCGCCGCTCTCCCACCGTTGGAGCACGTGCGTCGGAACACGCATCCGCCTCGCGAGTTCGGCTTGGGCGAGCCCCGCCGACGTCCGCGCTTCGACAAGCGAGCGTGAGACTCCGAAAACTCCTTCGTTCCCTTCTCGATCATGCTCCGACCGAGGTCTATCGACAGCACAACGCTTCATCCCAACTCCGTTGTTGCTCATGGGACAACCTCCTTGCTCATTTTTCCGGCAGCTTCGGGAGCCACGAGCCCCGAATCTTTGCCGTCTATTTGCCCTGTGGCAGCGACCTGAATCGGAATGGCCTCGTACTGATTGACACGTACTGGGTCGGCGATGCGCGAGAATCTTCGAGGAAAACCGCTAAGTGCCTGTCTTGCAATACCATCTTAGTACTCTCGCATAACGCTTCGATTCCCGGCGCCTCCACTGTAATTTCAACAACTTGCAAGTGCTGCACGCCCCGTCTCCAGGATGTCTCCACGACTGGTGAGCGGGGCGTACGCACGTTTGGCGGGGCCGCCACGCGAGTCTTCCTCTCCACCGAGAACTCGGCCCACCCAAGAGTGGTCGCGTTCATGCGAACATTGCAGGCAGCCGACCACATCGTGACCGGTTCTCCGTTGAACCCAGCGCTTGGCGAAGATCCTCGTTGGCCGGACTGGTACCGGCAAGGCTGCAAGGCAGCCGTCGAAGGCGTGGACGCATTCGTGGCCGTGGTGACCGACGGGTACACGAGTTCGACGTGGATGATGTGCGAACTCGATACCGCGTGGAGGCTCCGGACCCAGCACCGAAGGCCGCTGCTGTTCATGCTCAAGCAGAATGGCGAGGCGTTGCCGCTCGGGTTCCGGATGTACGAAGAGGCAATCTCGCTGCTGCCCGTGGACGTGGACCAAGCCACTCTCGCCATACTACGAGGTGCGTGAACCGACTTCGGTTGAGCCGGCGGGGTCCACCGTTGACGGGTTCCGAGCCTCGTCAAGCAGCTCAATGGCAGCGTGCTTCGCCCCCTTCGCCAAGTGCATGTAGCGGAGCGTCGTGCTCAGGTCACGGTGACCCGCCAGCTCCTGGATGGTGCGCACCGGCGCACCCCTCATCGCCAAGTGGGAGCAGAAGCTGTGGCGCAAGATGTGGACGGCGCCCGTCACGGGCAGGCCAGCACGCCGCTCAACCTGCTCCATCCACATCCTGATCTTCTTCGGCGTGAGCGGCGTGCCGTCATCCCGGTAGAGCACCCGCTCGCCACGAAGGTGGCGCAGGTCCTTCAGTGCCGCCGCCAGAGCCTTGGTCATCGGGATCGTGCGGTTCTTCTTGCTCTTGGTGGGGCCGAGCTTGCCCTTGTAGGCGCTTCGCTGCACAGTGAGCTGGCCCCGGGCGAAGTCTACGTCGGTCTGGAACAGTCCGATGATCTCGCCCCGCCGCAGCCCCGCGTCGCCGCCCAGCAACACGATGACGTGAGCACGTGGGTCGACCTTCGCAGCAGCGTCCACGAGGCGGTCGTAGATGTCTTGCTCGTAGAAGGGCAGCTCCTGCTCGGGCACCTTGAGCAACCTGATTGTGCACGGCATGGCCGGGATGACCTTCCACTCGACTGCGACACGCAGCAACTTGCCAAGCACGGTCAACCGGTTGTTGATGGTCTTGATCTTGTCCGTGGGCTTGACCTTGAACCCGCCATGTCCATCGGGGATGCCCTCGGCGAACGTTGCCTTGAGTGACGCGATGTCCTCGTCGGTGATCTCGTCGAGCCGCTTGCCACCAAGGCGGGGCAGGATGTGATGCTTGAGGATGCTCTCCTTGGCGTCGATCCCCGACTGTTTCTGCTGGCCGGCCTTGGCGTATCCCCTGATGAAGCGAGGGGCGAAGTCGGAGACCGTGGGAACCGAACTCGAACCGGGCTTGGGCGGCGGCGGCTGGGGCGCAAGCGACTTCTCAACGGCATCCTTGCCAGCGCTCATCAAGTGCGCTTCACGTTGTTGCCCCCATCGGCGTGCTCCCGACTCGGACGTGACAGGCGCCTTCTTGCGTTCACGGTAGCGGGTGCCGTCGGGCCAACGGAACAGGATGTCCACCTCCCAGCCCTGCTTGCCGTTCTTCCTCCACTGGGTCACGCGGACAGTCACGGCAGCCTCCGATTGCTGGCGTTGGCCTCACGGTCCAGCACCCTGCGCACGGCATCCCTGTGGAAGAGCACCCGCCGACCCTGCTTGACAACACCGGCAATCTGGCCTCGCTCGACACGGGCGTAGATGGCGCCAACGGTGGTGCGGAGCAACGTCGCGACTTCCTTCGGGGTGAGCAGGTAGGGCATACCCTCAAAGTCAACGCAGGGCGGCTCAACCTTGGGCTGTCCGAGCATGCGGTTCAGCCCAACCGCACTGGGGAAGTGGACACGGATCGGCCACGGACCCGCTTCTGCGGCACGCCGCTCCCACGGCGTCAGCGCCTCCTGGCTGGGGATTACGATGACGAACTCCCTGTCATCGGGAGGAGCCGGCGGGTCTTCAAGGTGTTCGTGCGGGACGGCTTCTGCTGAGTCGGAGGTTGTCATGCTGGAGGTACGCGCCAGCTCCGGCAGAATCAATCGAGCCCCGGTCGTTTTCCCCTGTGCGCCGCTGCCGCCCGTGCCACCAATGCCACGTGATCCATGCATGAATGGCTCTACACCGGCCCCGTGGACTCCCAGGCCGACTTTCATCACGAGCACGTCGATTTCATCTCGCTGACGGAGATGACGCTGGATTGATTGCCGCCGAGCTGCGGCGTACTCCGTTCATGGACGACATCGACACGGACACGGACGAGATCCGTCCCACGCCCCACCACGCCGCCCTGTTGGCGCACGCAAAGCCATCACCAGCCCAGGCGCTGGTGTCCGAGGCCAAGGACTGCGGCTTGCCGCTGCATGAGCTTGCAGCATGGGTCGTCGACGTCCGAGGCTGCGTCGGCGGCTTCATCTGGGACTGCATCGTCAACGACAGGGAGCAGCTCGACCTGTTCGTGGACTTCTGCGGACGCCATGGTCGTCCACCGGTCATCACCAGGATCACATCCTTGGCTGACGCACTCGCCGTGCTGACAGAGTGGGCGCCGGACCTGCTCGCACACGTACAAGCAAGGCCGCCGAAGACGGTGACGGTCATCGTGTGCGACGAGGACGATGACACGAGGTTGATGTTCATGGACGCCGCCAAGTTGCTCGTGGGCGCCAGGTCATGAAGCTCCGTGACATCTCGGCAGTGTCCCTCTGGTACCTCCACCACGGATCCCGGCACACGCTCGCACCCGTCCTCGTACGTATGGTCGATCGGCATCTGGCCATCCACGTCTTCGCCTCAGTGACGGCGGACGGGCAGCCCAGCGTGGTCCTTCTCGGCATGGACCCAGTCGACGGCAGGTCACGTGCCTATCAGGAAGTCCCGCTGATGAACGTGGGCAAGGAAGCTGATGCGGCGTGGCGAAGTCTCCAGGCAGGTGACGCCGTGGCTGGGGAGAAGCTCCCGGCGGGCGAGGGGGTGCCGGCTGAGGGGCAGGTGGCTGGCGAGCGACGCCGCCGCAAGTTCTCGTGACTCGGAATCCGATCGGCCTGTTCACTCTGCGCAGGGACCCGGAGCGGCAAGCCTCGTATACTGAGTATATCAATGGCCCCAGTCGGCACGCCCACGGGAGAATAAATGCATGCCAGTTGGCGGATTATCTAGGTCAATCAGGCACTTGCAAAGCAGGAATTAGCCGGATCGACCGCTGTCCCCGAAAGCACGGATCCACCTATCAGCCGGTGTAAGTAGAAGCTTGGACCTGTATGCCCCGAAGGGAGCCGCCGAATGAAAGTCGTCCAACTCACCATCACCGACGAAGTCCACGCCCGCCTACGCGAACACGCCTGGCGTCGGCGCATGACCCAGGCGGACACCGTCCGTGCCCTGCTCGATGAGCACCTCCCCAAGATCGACTCCAAGGAAGAAGACGACCAGCCCGCTGCCGAGGTCGCCAATGGCTAGCGGGAGGGACATCGCCATGGTGATCACCCGGCGGGGTGACGTGTCCGGCGTCCACCTGCTCGTCGCCAACGGCGGACTGCCACCTGCGCTGCACACGGTGTCCGGGGAGCCGCCAGACAGCCCTCTGGCGACCGTGATCAGCGCTCTGTGGTCAGAGCGTCAAGCCACGAGGTGCGCCGAGATCATGTCCACGTTCTCGGAGGTGGGGCAGGTGGGCATCGTGAGTCTGCCGCCCGCTCACCAGGAACGGGCCTTCAAGATGATCGCGGAGGCGCTGTCGATCATGGACCTGCCCGAGCCCGGGCCGGTCCCGGAGGCGATCGTGCTCTTGTAGGCCAGAAAGGCAGAAGCCCCACGTCGGGTCCAGGCAAGGTCGACATGGGGCCGGAAAGGAACTTCCAAATGTGCTCTACACCAGATCTCGAACTCGGCACCGACCTTTTTGTCGGGGCGGCTGTCGATTTCGACCTCAGCATCCTTGATGCCCTGGTTGAGCAGCCGGAGCTGGCCGACGCAAACACGGCCACCACCACCCATCCCTGCGACGGCGTCCCCATCTACCCCCACGGCTACAGCGTGCGCGTCGCCGTCGACGTCACACAGCAAGAGTTGGCCGCCAGGCTTGCGGTGAAGGGCTTTCCGCTTGGCACCCCTGCGTGGAAGACCTGGGAGAGCCACGGTCGACGGCGCCACTGCCTTCGAGGCAGCAAGTGGGTGACGGAGCGCATCGCCAAGACCCAAAGCTTGCCCCTGCACAAGGCCAACAGGGCCTGGAGGACCAGGTTGTACAACCTGGCCGTCGAGGTCGGTCAAGACAAGCTCAGCCTGGATCTACAGGGTGTTCGTCACGAGCCTGACGTGCAGCGTGTCCTGGAAGACGTCCTCGGGTTCCAGCAGGATCAGTGGCGCATCCTGCACTACCGCCGGGCAGAGCGCTTCATCGTGCTCATGCCGCACGAGGCACACAGGTTGGCCGACGCCCTCGGTAAACAGCCCCAGCGGGGCAGCGGTCGCCTTGCCCGCAAGATCTGGCTGGCCCGGGACCACGAGATCCCCATCACGATCAGGCAGCGCACCAAAGCGCTCGCCAAGCTCAGCATCTACAAGATCAACAATGGCGCCACCAGTCCCTACAAGTGCGAGCTTGTCTTGCAGGGCAAGAGCGCCAGCAACCAGCACTTCCAGCAGGCCGATATCGAGAAACTCGACCTCGTCCTGCTCGATCTCGTTGCCCAGCACAGCCTGCACCCGATCGCCAAGCCCGCCCGCTGGCAGCCCTGCACCGGCAAGACGCCTGCCGAGCGAGGGAGCTTCGAGCCCAACATCAAGAAGCTCGGCAGAGCCGCCTACAGGGGCAGCAAGGCCGCCACGGAGGCCCTCCAGGCCGTCGTGGCTGTTTGCCATACCCCCCCTGATGCCGAAGTCGTCAGCTTTGCCCTTGATTCGCAGAGCGAAGCCTTTCCCCCGCCGCCCCGCCCCCGTATTAGGTTTGGATGTCCCGGCGAAGGTGCCATCCCGACAGGTGAGATGGGTTCCCCTGGAGGGGCTTCACTGGATGAAGCTGCCCCGCCTGATGGGAACGACCTCGATGAAGGTTCCCATGACTTCATCCCCCAGGAGGGTGAGCTGGGATCCATGCCTCAGGATGATGAGCACACGTCCCGTGTAGGGAATGACCGATCCTCAGTTTCCCCTGAAGGACATCTTCCCTGGACCCTCATCGAGGGTGGCCCCCTTGTTCCGTCCCTCTACATCTCCGGCGCCCCCAAGGACGTCGATCCCATCTGGCATCCTGACGCCTACGAGCGGCTCGCATCCGAGCTTGCTCTCCTTGCTGGGGCGTTGTCGGAGGTCATCCTTGATCCCGAGGTTGATCCCAGTGCCTTCCTGGTCGCCCTTGAGCACCACGTTGACGACTTCGCCGTCATCAGCGTTGCCCACCCATGGAACGCCTGGCAGTCCGTGATGGACGCCGCCCAGCGTCATCCTGGCAATGACAACACCCGGACCCTCGTCCTGGTCATCGATCCCACGGCATCCTGTGCGGTCGACTCTGCCGTTTCCACATGGGACCCCGATGCTGAAGAGCTTCTCCCAGGACCACTTGTTCGTCCTGACGTCCCTTGGGTCCAGGACCCGCTGGCCCTGACCACGAAGGCGACGGCGGCCTGGCTGTGGGGCCTGATGCGGGAGCTGCGGGAGCAGGCTTGCGAGCGAGCCGGGGGCAGGGTCATCGTGATCACCACGGATGCTCGTCCCGATCACGGACGTGGTCGCTTGCTTCGATCCCACCGCTTCCACGACAGCCGTGTCAGGTCCTGGATTGGCGACGCCGGACGTTATTGGGCTCACCAGCGTTACCATGTTGAGCCTGGGCGCCGTCCCCGTGTCGTCACGTGGAAGGACGAGGCAGAGGGGCTGACCGGCCGTGAGCTGTGACAGCTATGGCTTCGCCTGCCTCTCTGCCTCATCATCCGGCCGAGGCACCTTCTCGATGCCGGCGTCGAGTACGTCGGCGGTCTCGAAAGCTCGGCGAGCTGTGCCGTGCTTGCCGTGTTGAGCGAAACCCCAAGTCGATCCAGGCCGGTTGGGAAGGTCTACCGGGGCAGGGTGTCACCCCACCCGGATGTGCGTTCGGCAATCAGCCTGGCGAGGCGCTTGGCTTCCGCCGCACTGATGGTCGTCTTGACCTTCCGGGCCTCGGCCCTTTCGAGGATGTCCGCCTCCTCGCCTTCGAGCATCACCCCATCGAATTCCTGCTTCACGGCGACCCTGTGACCATCCTCACCCAGCGCCTCGGTCAGCTCGTCGAAGTAGCGCCCGAGTGCCGCAACGGCCTCCTCGATTTCAGGGTCGACCGCCGCCCGCTTGCGCTCCTCAATCTTGGCTTTGACGGCGGCGATGTTGCCACGACCGGCAAGGCAACCTACACGGTAGGAGACATCCTTCTGAAGTGCTTCAGCGTGGTATCTGAATCCCATCACTCACCCCCCATCACGACGCTAGATAGAGCCGAACACCGAGCCGTTCCGCCTCGGCGTAGGCCGGCACGGTGAAGCCCGAGACGGAGACGATCGCTCGCCTGCCCTTCTCGTATTCTCGGGCAACCGTGCCAGCATCGACCGGTCGAGCCCAATCCTTGACCTCCACCGTCTGGCCGCAGTCGGCTTTTCCTGGGCCGCCCTGATGCGGAAGGCCCAGAGCTTGGCAAACATCTCTCTCGGTACGCCGCCAGGCTGGGAGTCTTCGCCTTTGGGGAGGGTTCCGGCTGGCGGTGGCTGAAAGGATCTTGTGCGTCAGGAAGGCCCCGACGCCCAAGCTCAAGATGAAAACGGGGAGACTCATGGCGCATTGACATTAACATGGCCAAGCTGGACGACAAAGCGATCGGATCGGTGGGGCTGCGCAGGCCCCACGATCCAGGACAAGATGACCCGAAAAAGGCTGCACATGGACCTGACGCTTCTTGAGGAATGGTGGAAGTCGTACCAAGGGATCTTGGGGCTCTTGGGCACAGTTTCCGGTTGGGCAACCTTCGCCCTATCGAAATGGTCACAGCGCCGGATCCAGGTGACGGTGGAGACCGAAGGCTCCGATATCTACCTCCTGAACCATGGGGAGCGCACGCTGGAGCTAATCGGTTGCGTGGTGACGGTACGTGACATGTTCTCGAAGCCGGAGCTGGCTGTGACTCGTACCTCGATGTTCGGTCTTGTCGGGGTCATCAAGCAGGGAGAGCGCAAGCGAATTCTAGGCGTCATGCCGATCGCAGAAATGGTCGAGGAAATCGAGGCACCACGGATGAAGGCGCTGACGCAGATGTACCCCACTATGGTGGGGCACTGGCTTGCCGCCGTCGAGCTTCGACTGACTTGCGTGCAGGTGGGCTACAGCAGGTCCGAACGGACGGTGACGCTCAAGCGGGATATGGTAGGATACCCCCTCAAAGGGTGGCACCTCACCTACTCTCCCTACCACCACCCCCGACCGGTGGGGGTCTGGTTGGAGGACACGGCACGATCTGTCTGGGTTGCTGTTCGACATCCCGGAGCGGCCATCGAACGCTGGAAGCAATTCAGGCGGCTTGGCCTGGTCCTTCAGACGGAGGACGTCATGAGGGCGCTGTCCAATAAGGTGATCGACGAGCCTCAGGCCCTGGCCCGGTTGAGCAAGCTGGCCCCACCCGAACGTCTCGAAGAAGCCATGCAGATTCTCCTGGACCGATCACAAGTGGTCGGGTCAAAGCTGGATCCGGTGCATGGTCTCCCGCCTGTAGGTGAAGATCATTGACGGTTTTCGTGATCGGTTGCCCTTGGGGGGGGCGATTCGCCGACGCCCCGCACCGACGACCCCCGCCGCGAGTGAGGTTCCAGGCCGTCCACCCTCTCGACGTTGTCCTGCATCGGCGTACCATGAAGCTCGGAACCAGGATCAAAGTGAGACGGCTCCGTTGACGGAATGGTCGGGAAGCCGCAAGCTCCAGCCACCATGTCGGACTTGTTCCATGACCTGGCCGCCTTCATCACCCAGAGGGTGAAGCAGAAGGCCCCCGAGTACGCCACATCTTGGCTCGTGAGTGAGCTTGAGGCGGGTCGGGACCCTGAAATCCGATTCACGATGGCAGATGAAAGCAGAGCGAGGTCGATCGTTCGGAATCTCCGGAAGTCAGCGGAAGAAGGCGATTGGATCTATCTCAAAAAGCCCGCCGGGCGCAACGCTCTCATCAGGGCGGCCCAGACGCTGACTGGGGCAGACGACGTGGAATGGGCTGTCGTGGGGCTGGGTACTGGCACCGAAGGTGGTAGGTCGTTCGTCAAGCAGATCTACGCCACGCGAGGCAAGCAAGGCTCAGTTTCCCTGCCGGTCAGCCTGGCAGCCGAGATCCCGGGCTACCTCGAATCGGAGGAGGGAGCCGAGTTCGTTCATATCCACAATCACCCCGCGAACGCACGCCGCGAGGTCAAGAACTCCCTGCTCGGAAACGAGCCGGTGGCGTCCTGGGCCGACCGCCGCTTCCACTTCGAGTACGACCTTCTCCGCAAGGCCATCAACGAGAAGGCGATCCGGCCACGCCAAGTGCGGTGCTACGTGATCGAGAACGGCGAAGTCCGACGGTATCGCTTGGCCGCTGCGCCTGAGCTGATAGTGAACGTTGTCGAGGAACTCAGACGGTCGGGGTTGTCGGACCTCGGCACGGCCGGCGTTCTGAGGTGGCTGTCGGACCACGGTCTGCGTCCAGATCCAGACCTCGTTGCGAAAATCGTTGACGGGTAACCCCCCCTTTGGGCTCGACCCTCCGATCTAAGCAGCGAGCGCTCCCCGCCGTGTTCCCAGCCCGCCGCCTGTGGACATCATCATGGTTCTGGGTGATGATGTTGTCCCGGAACCTGGGATGATGAGGCCCTTGGCTTTACTTTCACGGTCACGGATGTTCTCAGGCTGACCTGAGTCTGGGTGTTGCAGGCCCTGGACCTGACCATGTTCCGGATCCAGGACACCCCTCGTCCGTGAGTTCCCGGGCGCTCCCATGTCCTGCGAATTGGCCGTGAAATGATCCTGTCCCATGTGTCCACAGGCAGGATGTCCCCGTGACGGTCATGTCCCTGAACCTGACATGGCCTGGCATGTGTCAGGTCTCAGGTTGGGGGTGGTGCATTCCCAGGTCCCGGCCCCGTGGTCATGTCCGTGACAACTCCGCTACCCGGTGACGGCCAAGCTCGCCGACCACTTGGAGTTGCAGGCCTGGAATCTAGCCTACGGGTTGATCATGGGGGCGCAGTCGCTGCCATCCAGTGAGCAGCTCCCACCGGGCGTCCCGGGGCAAGTGAGGATTGCCATGCACCGGCCCGTGGGTGTCTCGCACCGGAAGCCGCCGCGTGCCGGCTTGCAGTCGACGTCGCTCTCGGGCGTTTGCATCATCTGCGCCGCCTGCTTCTTGGCCTCGGCGATCGTGCCAGCGGGCTCAGCGGTTCGACAAGCGGTGGACATCACGGACTGGCAATCCTGGGTGAGGGTGACCTCCTCGCCGTCGAGCCCACTGCTGGTGGGGGGATTGTCCGTGCACCGTGCCTTGGCCCACTCGTCGAAGGTCTTCCGGCCAGCCGCCTCGATGAACTGCTGCTTCGCCGGGCAGAACTGACCCTGGAGCATCTCCCGGGCATGCTCCTCCATTCTCTGGGCCGCCCGAGCGTTCTGCCGGCTTGCAGGGGCGTGCTGCCGAGCAAACCTGGCACGGAACCGCATGATGGCAACTTGGTTCATGGCATCGATCACCTCGTCCCACAGGGGCTTGAGGCGCTGGTTCTCCCGGTCCTGTGCGGCAGCCTGGCGCCCCGCCTGCATGCGGGCGTCGCTGGCGGCCTTGTACTTGCTGTTGGGCAGCAGCACGCCGAACACGTCGACCGCCGGGGGATCGCCTATCCTGCCATCCGCCACGGCAGGTCCAAAGTGGTTGTCGAACGCCGCCACCCTGCTGTCGTAGGGGGCGAAGTTCGGCCTGTCCCAGGTCATGGCCTTGAGCATGAGCACGCCAGCCACGAGAAGGTCCTGCGCAGTCACGCCGCCAACCGACTCCATGGCCTCGATGAGGGCGGGCACGAGCTGCGTGCGCACCTCATCGGTGCCCGGAACGTCCTGGTCCTTGGGGTTGATCGGGGCGGCCTGTGCGAGGCAGGCCGGCTTGCCCCTGCACATGCTGATCACCTGCCCGGCGCCTTCACGGCGGGCATCGGCCACCTTCCTGGCGAATGCCTCATCCCGTGATGTGGCGGGCAGGGCGGCGTAGGCGACGGCGCCGGCTTCGTCTTGCCCGGCCGTGAACAGCTCAACGACCTCGTCTTGCCTGGCGCCCGTGAAGTTGCCGGCGTCCACCTGTCCCTCCCACAGGACCTGCCTGCCCTCCCCGTTGAGGACTCGAACCGCCATGGTCCCGGATGCCTCCTCGTTGGGCTCGGGCTGCACGAGGGTGACCTTGCCCTCGCTGACACGCTGTTGCCTCGGTTCCGGCGGGCGTGTCACCCTGTAGCGATCCTGGCGGTGGGCAAGCTGGATCTGGACCACCAGGGGGGAGTCACCCCCTGGAACGCAGGACCCCTTGTCGGCGAGCTTGAGAGTGGTGGACAGCTTGCCGTCATCGCACCTGCGCACGAGCTTCACGTGCGAGCAGCCGGTCCACGAGACGAAGAGCCGCACGTCATTCGGCATCGGGGCTCCGCTGTCCTTCGAGCGTGCGAGGCCCCACTTCCACTGTGGGGGAAGGCGCCCTGGACCAGGGAGGTCAAGATCGGTCCAGACCCTGACAATGGGTGTGGGATTGGGGGTCCGGGGCTGGACGGCCATGACGCTGGCGCCGTCATGCTCGACGGCCACGAGCCGCAGGCCGTCCGGGTTGGCAGCCATGCTCAGCGTGTTCGCAGCCCCCTGGTTGATGTCGAGCATCTGCTCGCGGATCGGGCGGGCGCTCTCCACCCCGGCGAAGTCTGATGGGAACGAGAAGAACCCCGGCGACAACCTGCGGATGTCCTCGGGATTGCCCGAGCCGAAGTCGAGCGTCTGGGTGTAGGCGCCGTCCTCCCCCTTGGTCCAGCCGGTCTCCTGGTCGTTCACCCTGCATTGCCTGCCGGAGTCGCTGCCAGCCAGCCCAGACAGGGCGCCGCCGCAGCCTGACATGACCATTGCCACGCCCAACAGGGCAATCACGCACACACGGTTCATGGGCACCCCCCTGCAAAGACGGCCTGGCAGTCATCCGTGAGCTTCTCTGGACCGTGGAGCCCGCCAGCCACGGGCGGGTCATCCTTGCATTTGGCCTGCGTGCGCTTGCGGAACTCGGCCTGCCCAGCGGCGTCCACGAATGCCTTCTTGGCGGGGCAGTATTCCTCACGCTGGAACTCGGCCATGTGCTGCTGCATGAGCTGCACTTGGCGCTGGCCACGGGCGCCACGGGCTTGCTGGGTGGCATAGCGGGCTACGAACCGCTTCGACGCAAGGTCATCCGCAGCGGTCACCAGGTCGTGCCAGAGCTGCTCGACCTGCTCGGGCGAGGCAGGGGGCTTCTTGCCCTGGAGGATAGCCAGAGCACCGCAGCCCCTTGGCTCCTTGAGGTCGCACGCTCGCTGGAACAGCTCCGCAGCCCGCTTCTTGTCCTTGGCCACGCCACGCCCCTCTGCGAGCATGATGCCCAGGTTGATGCAGCCGTCTGCGTACTCGTTGTCGCAGGCGGTCTGGTAGAGCCCGGTCGCCTCTTCCGGCTTGCCAGTCTCCACCTTGTCGATCGCCAGGCGGTAGCACCCGTAGGCATCTCGCCCCTCGCAGGCCTTGCTCAGCATCTGGCGCCCACGGCCCCTGTCCCGGGCGACACCGATGCCTTCGAGCAGGGCGTGCCCGGCCTCGCCGCAGGCTCGCACCACGCCGCCGTCGCATGCCTTGATGAACAGCGGTGTTGCCCTGGACTGGTCCTGCCGTGCGCCCTCGCCCGTCTGGTACATGTATGCCAGGTTCTCGCAGCTTCCCGCATGCCCCCGGTCGCACTGCTTGGTGCAGTCGGCCAGGTCGTTCTGGATGCACTGTTGTGGGGGATTGGCCGCCAACTCGTCCTGCTTGTCCTTCTCTTCGGCTGCGGCTTTCTGCGCCGCACCCGCAAGGGGCCGGCACGTGTTCTGATAGGCGAGGGCAATTCTGGGATCGTTGGTGCAGGTCTCTGCCGTCACGTGGTTGCCGGAGACGAAGGGGACCAACGCCTTCTCCGTCTCGTCAAACACCTCATGGGCACGCTGGATGTCTCGGGCGGTTTGCCCCTTGTAGTTCAGAAGCTGACGGTACTCCGTTACTCGCCTCTTGGCCGTGGCAAGCGACTTCGTGAGTTCGCCCCGCTGGCCTTCGAGCCAAACGAACTCCGCCACGAGCGCGTCGCCGCGATCCTTGGCGGATTGGATTTCTGCCTCACTGGGAGGCGGCGGCGTTGGCGGCGACTGCGAGGCTCCACAGCCAAGAACGCCGCCCAGGCCCGAGAGCACTGCGACAATCAACAAGATCCGACGCATGGCACACTCCTCCCGTCGGCGGCGAATGCTACGGGCATTACCGCCAGGTGGTCAACGGAAACATTGCCCACAGTTGTGGTATTGGTTCGCCCACAGCGGAACGGCAGTCTGGGCACATGGACGCCGAGCGGTTCCGCCTTGCCGTGGCCCAAAATATCCGGCAGGCACGCTGGCGTCTCGGGCTGAGCCAAGCTCAGGCAGCCGAGGCGTGCAACCTCACGGTCCGTTACTTCTCGGAGACTGAACGAGGAGAGAGAAACCCCACGGTCGAGGTGCTCTACAGGATCGCCAAGGGGCTCGGCGTGGCCGTTGTCGACCTTGTGGATCTGCCTGGAGCGAGATCGAAGCTCGATGCCAGGCTCGACTCGATGAAGCTCACGCCGCCGCCCACAGGCAGGAAGCCGAAGCCCGGCAAGCGCAAGAAGACTCTGTAGGGCCATCACGGCAGCCGCCCGGCTATCTCGGCGCCCGCATCGTCCAGCGCCTTGAGAGCCTGCCTGACCTGCCTGGGCCGCATTGCCACGCCGATGAACAGGGCGCCGCCCGCCGCCTTGGCGGCATCAATCACGGCGTCGAGGTCGTTGTCCGTGGTCCATGACAAGGCGTTGACCAGCACGGTGCCGTCACTGGCAATGGCCAGCGGGGCACGGGATGATCGGGCACCCATGGTCTTCACTCTGCGGGACATGCGTCACCCTCCACGGACTTCGTGTCGGCTGCGCCGTCGCCCAGATGGACGCCAATTTCGCGGAGGAACAGGGCCTGTTGTTGCCGGGACAGCTTCCTGTAGGCAGCCAACGCGGCCCGCAAGGGCTTGTCCTGGTCGAGGGTCTGCTGGACGATCTGGTTGATGCGCTGCCGGGTGGACTTGAGCGGCAAGTCCGGCTCCTCTGCCACGGCCTCGACCTTGCGGATCAACTCTACCGTGGCAGGGTCGTCCGCCCTGGCGGCCACCCTGGCGGCTTCGTTGATTCCGACAAGGTTGCTCTGAAAAAGCCGCCGAATCGCAGCAGGCCCCTGGTCTATGGCCCGGAGCCGCTCCTCGTTGCGACTACCCGACTTTCCGCCCTCGTGGCGGGAAGTGCCTTGGGTGAGGTCGTTGCGCCGCCCCTGCCTTGCGGCACGCACCGTCACCAACTGCGTTGCCTTCTTCCCCAACAACCGCTCCAGCGCCGCCACTACCTCGTCCGCAGATCGGCCAAGCCCGTAGGGGTCAGGACAGGCGCAGAACGCATCGAATGTCTCGAAGGGCTGCCCGTCCGGGTCATTGAAGTTGCGCCAGGCGCCCCTCTCGATCCCCATCACGATAATGCGCTTCAGGTCGTCGGGTTGCTCGTCAACGGCAATGCACAGCCGGATGACCTCCCTCCAGGAGGTGGCTGCGGCCTGGGTCATGCGCCCGGACTGGCCGTTGAAGACCGCCCATGCCTCACGGATTTCGCCCAACACCACCGGGTCGATGTGGGCGAGAGGGCCTGCAGGTTGCTGCGCCGCTGATTTCGGCGGCGGTGCCTGGGTTGTCGTCTTCTTGCTCCGCTTGGACTGCTTGGTCCGGGCAGGCTTCGTCGGGGTGGTGGACTTCGCCGGGCGGTGCTTCGGCAGTTTCGAGCGGGACTTCTTCGCGGGCTGGGGGGTATCGAGCTTGGTATGGCGGGTTAAACTCATAAGCTAAGTACGTCTGGGCGCCGCCAGAATCAATTGACCGCCCGGCGAAGCCTAAGATCTGTCGCACAGGCACACACCCCAACCACCCGCCGGTCGTGCGCCTGACAGCGGCGCAATAGCGGGTATGAGGTGAGTACGAGGCGGCCACGGGACAATCAACCAGCCTGCAGTTGATTCCCGCTCCGTCCAGTCGTACCCCGCTCATGTCCGGCGTCGTCGAGCTGCGACCTGTCCAGCTCCGGTGCGGGGGCATCCACACGGACTACCTCGCCGGGCAGCTCGCCCTCCTGGAGGCGCTGGTGGCGGCGAGGGGGGCGACGCGCTTGGCCTGGGCGTGGAGTGGTGCGCCGCAATTTCAGCCCCGCTGAAACCGATGAGTTAAGTCTGCGGGCATGCCCCGCCCACGCCTACGGGCCGGTCAATGTCACAGGTCCGATGCGCACGGCGAATCGTGACAGAGGCACAATTGCCCCCACCCCCTTTTCTGCTCGGCGCCGGAGAGGGGCGGGGGGTCGAAAATTTCTTGGCGGACCACTTTTCCGGTGAACATGACTCCGGCCCGACGTCGTCCTGCCCGGGCAATCAGAATGCGCACACCATCGGGTGATCAACGAATCGACAACTCACCGGGGTTCTTGTCCGCGTACTCCCGAAGCGACAATCCCCCCAGGAAGGCGATGGGCCAGCTTGACACGATGGTTCGGAGGTCCAGGGCGAATCCCGTTTGCGGGCAGTCCGGGCCGTCCTGCGTCAACCCCCTGACGAACACGCCGTGGACATGCATCGTCCGCTTGCGGATGAGTGGACCTCCGCTAATGCCGCCGCCCGGATCACACGAGATGTGGTAGCACGGGCCAGGAATCAGCGGGCCTCGTTCGAGGTGCTCGACGACATGACCGGTGTACCTTCGTGGATGCATGTCGAGGTGGAGCGTCGCATCGGGGTCGAACGGTCCGTCAGGATCCCGGTGCGGGCTGACGCTGGTGTTGGCATAGCCGAACATGAGGATGGCGGAGCCTTGCCCGATCGTGGACGTGGCAAGCGTGAAGGGGTACGGCCAGCCATTAGGACCGGGGCGCTCGGCCAGCCCCACGGCGATGTCCAGCTCTTGGTGCCCCTCCAATTCCAGCACACGGCATTCCTTCTTTGCCTTCAGTCCGAAGTGGACGGCTATCACCGTGTGCGACTCCGTGGACCACTTGTCGATCACGTGCCTGGCGGTGATGAACAGGCCGCCTTTGCTGATGAAGAAGGCGGATCCCTGTTCGTGGGGGTCGCAGTACACCCCAGGCTCCTCGTCCTTCGGACGAAGAGGCAGAATGGGGAACACGGAATGCCTCAGGTCGAATCTCAAGTCACCGTCCCCCTGCTTGGTTCACCACTCGTGCCCCCTCCGGTTTCTCGGGCAAGAGCACCTTGTAGGTGATGCCCTGGCCTTCGAGGAAGAAGACACCTCCGGTGCTCTCCTCAACGAGCGCAATCCTGCCGTCGACGAGCGCATCGACGTTCCAGACCTTGAGGCACAGCTCCCCAAGCTCTGAACCGGTCGATTCGGCGATTCCTGTGATGACTTCGTCCGTATGCTCCTCCAGCCAAACGTGCATGTCCCTGTGCTGGTTGAGGACGGTGTCCGCGAACGTGACGATGGCCGCACTGGTGCCGTCGGACATGTAGTGGCCCGGCATGAACGCCTCGCCGTTGATCGCTACCGCAGTGGAGAGGCCAGCCTTCCGTGCCTGCGCCCTGACGGCACCGGAAAGCGCATCCTTCTCGCCAATCCTCCAACCGGTCATTGCAGGCCCCAGCAGGTGCTTCCAGTTGTCGTAGATGACCTTGGCGAAGTCCTGCTGGTCGAACCCTTCGTGGTCAACGACATCGATGAGATAGACGTCGTCGGTCCGGAACACGGCGCAGAGCAGATCGCTCCCACCACCCGCCATCAAGTGGCGGCCAGTCTTGTCCAGCGCCGCGTCACGCGGACCGAGGTGCAGGTGGTGGACCCCAAGATCGTTGTACAGCCGGTCGTTGAAGTCTGCCTTGAAATGCTTCCGCGTGAAGCGCTGGTTCACGTCCTCGCCACGCTCAAGCTCCGTGATGACAGCCTGGAGCGCTGCAAGGACATTCGGGGCGAGCTGACGAGCCAGCAGCTCCCTGGAGCGGTGCACCGTTCGGGGCCTGGCCCGAACGCTGCGGTGCGGGACACGCAGGTAGGCAACGAGAGCTTCCCAGACGTCCTTGCGTGCTTCTTCGGACACTGTGATGCGAAGGTGGTCAAGCCGGGCCACGAGCCTGTCTCGCAGGTCCTCCTCGATCGCGATGCGGGTTGTGATCGAGGCCATGTCACGCCCTCGCCTTGCCACACGTCGACGCCTTGGTGATCCGCATGTCCCTCAGGACCCGGTCGAACGCAAGGTGGTAGTCTCTTCCAGGCATGAATGGACAGTGACTGCGCCGACGTTCAGTGTCAAGGTCGGTCTGGTCGATTTTTCCGTGATTGTCATCGACGTCCCCACAGGTGTATGCTGGCGCCCGTTGGCAACCTTTGGAGGCTCGGCCGTGCTCACCGACGAGATCCTGACCCTGCAAGACGTCGCAGACCTGCTGAAGGTGGGCATGAAGACGGCATACACGATGGCCCAGCAGGGCAAGCTGCCTGGCTTCAAGGTAGGCCAGCAGTGGCGCTTCCAGGCAAGCGACATCGGCGCATGGATTGACGCCCAGAAGGCCGCCGCCAGGAAGCCCCGCCGCCGGAGGGTCGGTCGATGACCGACAAGAAGGCCCTCTCCGAGCGGGACATCTGCACGCAGTACATCACACCAGCGATCACCGGAGCCGGGTGGGATCTCGCCTCGCAGGTGCGGGAGGAGGTGTCCCTGACCGCCGGCCGTGTCGTCGTCCGGGGCAAGCTCGTCAGCCGGGCCAAGTGCAAGCGGGCGGACTATGTCCTGTCTCACAAGGTCAACCTCCCGCTGGCCGTCGTCGAGGCCAAGGACAACAGCCACGGCGTCGGCGACGGCATGCAGCAGGCCCTGGAGTACGCCGAGATGATCGACGTGCCGTTCGCCTACAGCAGCAACGGCGATCGGTTCCTGGAGCACGACCGCACCGGAACGCCCCGGCGGCCCGAGCGTGAACTTGGCCTGTCGGAGTTCCCCTCCCCGCAAGAGCTGTGGGAGCGGTACAGGGCGTGGAAGAAGCTCGGCCCCGACATCGAGCCCATGGTCACCCAGGACTACTACTTCGACGTCGGTGGCAAGAGTCCCAGGTACTACCAGCTCAAGGCCATCAACCGTGCCGTGGAGGCCATCGCCAGGGGCCAGAGGCGGGTCCTGCTCGTGATGGCGACCGGCACTGGCAAGACCTACGTGGCATTCCAGGTCATCTGGCGGCTGTGGAAGGCAGGGGTCAAGAAGCGCATCCTGTTCCTGGCCGACCGCAACATCCTGGTGGACCAGACCAAGACCAACGACTTCAAGCCCTTTGGCGGGGCGATGACGAAGATCACGAACCGCAAGGTGGACAAGTCGTTCGAGATCTACCTCGCCCTGTACCAGGCCATCACCGGGACGGAGGAGGCCAAGGACATCTTCCGGGAGTTCTCACCGGACTTCTTCGACCTGATCATCGTGGACGAGTGCCACCGGGGCAGCGCAGCCGACAACTCTGCGTGGCGTGAGGTCCTGGAATACTTCGACTCGGCCACGCAGCTTGGCCTGACCGCCACGCCGAAGGAGACGGAGGACGTCTCGACCACCTACTACTTCGGCGACGCGGTCTACACCTACAGTCTCAAGCAAGGCATCGAGGACGGGTTCCTTGCCCCCTACAAGGTGGTCCGCCTCGACTTCGACAAGGACCTGACGGGGTGGAGGCCAGAAAAGGGCAAGGTGGACAAGAACGGCAACGAGATCGAGGATCGCATCTACAACCAGAGCGACTTCGACCGCACGCTGGTCCTGGAGCAGCGCACGGCGCTGGTTGCCAAGAAGGTCACGGCGTTCCTCCAGGCGACGGACAGGCATGCCAAGACCATCGTGTTCTGCGAGGACATCGACCACGCGGAGCGCATGCGGCAGGCCCTCGTCAACGAGAACGCCGACCTGTGCGCCCAGAACCGCAAGTACGTCATGCGCATCACCGGGGACAACCCGGAGGGCAAGGCTGAGCTTGACCCCTTCATCGACCCGGAGAGCCGCTACCCGGTCATCGTGACCACGTCGAAGCTCCTGTCCACCGGCGTGGACGCGCAGACCTGCAAGGTCATCGCCCTGGACCAGACCATCAAGTCCATGACGGAGTTCAAGCAGATCATCGGCCGTGGGACACGGATCCGCGAGGACTATGACAAGCTGTTCTTCACGATCCTCGACTACAAGAAGGCCACGGAGCTGTTCGCAGACCCTGGCTTCGACGGGGACCCCGTCCAGGTCTACGAGCCCAAGGAGGGTGACCCGCCGGCTCCCCCGGACGACGGCCCCAGTGGTGATGACGCGGTGGTGCAGCTCCCGGACCCGCCCCCCGGTGGCGGCGACAGCGTGGGCGTGGACGGCGGCGACAGCGGCGGCGGCAGGCGGGTGAAGTACGTCGTGCAGGACGTGCCCGTGTACGTGGTGGCCGAGCGGGTCCAATACTACGGCAAGGACGGGACGCTCATCACGGAGTCCCTGCGGGACTACACCCGGAAGAAGGTCAAGGAGGAGTTCACGTCCCTGGACTCGTTCCTCAAGACCTGGACGGCTGCCGACCGCAGGCACGCCGTCGTCGAGGAGCTGGAGGAATCCGGGGTCTTCTTCGACGAGCTGGCCGCCCAGGTGGGCAGGGACTACTCGGCGTTTGACCTCATCTGCCACGTGGCGTTCGACCAGCCGCCCCTGACCCGCAAGGAGCGGGCGAACAACGTCCGCAAGCGCAACTACTTCACCAAATACGGCGAGCAGGCCAGGGCCGTGCTGGAGGCCCTGCTGGACAAGTATGCCAACGAGGGCGTCGAGGACATCGACAACATCCAGGTCCTTCGGGTCAAGCCCCTGGACCAGCACGGGACGCCCATGGAGATTGTCCAGCAGTTCGGGGGCAAGGATGGGTTCATCAAGGCCGTCCGTGAGCTGCAGGACGAGCTGTATCAGGTGTCATGACCATGGGCGTCGGCGAGTACAAGCTGGCGATCCAGCGGGCAAGTAGGGCAGCCTATGCCCACGTCAAGCTGGAGGTGCACGAAACGCCCGGCTGCGCCCTGTCCGTCGACGCCGGGGCCATTGACGGGCAGTGGCGGGCGGCGGTGACGTTCGGCGTGGAGTACGCTGTCGATCGCCTCACACGGCAGGGACGAGCCGCTGCCGCCAGGGTGGTGGTCACGTCGCTGCACTGGATGCCGGTGGACCCGAACCAGATGGCGGTGGCGTTCGTGGCCTACCAGGCGTCCTGCATTGCTTTCGGGCTCGACCCGGACGACAAGGTCAGGCTCCGCCCGGACTGGGTTTACGAATTTCCCGCATAGGACAGGCAAGCACGCATGGCGATCAGCACGACGGTCAAGGGCATTCAGGACATCATGCGCAAGGACGCGGGCGTGGACGGCGACGCCCAGCGCATCAGCCAGCTCGTGTGGATGCTGTTCCTGAAGGTGTTCGACGACAGGGAGCAGGAGAAGGAGCTGCTGGAGGACAACTACAAGTCGCCGATCCCCAAGCGCCTGCGCTGGCGGGAGTGGGCAGCAGACCCCGAGGGGATCACGGGGGACGCCCTGCTGGAGTTCGTGAACAACGACCTGTTCAAGGCCCTCAAGGAGCTGCCCATCAACGGCAGGAACGCCGCCCTTTCCGGGGTCGTCCGCTCCGTGTTCGAGGACGCATACAACTACATGAAGTCCGGCACGTTGATGCGCCAGGTGATCAACAAGCTCAACGAGGTGGACTTCAACAAGCAGTCGGACAGGCACGAATTCGGGGAGGTCTACGAGAAGATCCTGTCCGACCTCCAGAGCGCCGGCAACGCGGGCGAGTTCTACACCCCCAGGGCCGTGACCCAGTTCATCGTCGACCAGGTGGACCCCAGGCTCGGCGAGCGCATCCTGGACCCCGCCTGCGGCACCGGGGGCTTCCTCGTGTGCGGCATCGAGCACGTGCGCAGGAAGTACGTCAAGAGCGCCAAGGATGAGGCCCGGCTCCAGGCCAGCATCTCTGGCGTCGAGAAGAAGCCCCT
>JAJZQG010000381.1 GCA_021847645.1 Myxococcales bacterium | reverse complement strand
AGATGGTCCTGGCTGAAGACGGGTTCGGCGGCGGGCTGTGCGACCTGCACCTGCTCGTCGTGACAGGCGGAAGGGAACGCACGGCCGGACAATTCCGCAAGCTTTTTGCTGACGCCGGATTCGATCTGGTCGATGTGAAGCATACGACGGCGCTACCCTCGATCCTGACGGGGGTGGCGCGATGAACGCGCACGAACGTATCGGTCTGCCGCCTCACACCATGCGCTGGCTGGCGGAGCTCCCGACCGACACCCCGGTGGCCGTGCTCATGCGGCACTCTGCCAGGCCTCCTATTCCAAAGGGGGAGGTCGGGATGGACCTCCCGATCACAGCGGAGGGGCGGACCATGGCGCTCGAGCTTGGTGCCGCGCTCGGCACGCGCCTCCGACGACTCCACACGAGCCCGGTTCTGCGGTGCGTTCAGACTGCCGACGCGCTCGCTGAGGGAGCCGGTAGCAGGGCTACCCCTGTGCACGACACCA
Source organism: Myxococcales bacterium (assembly GCA_021847645.1). Taxonomy (GTDB): domain Bacteria; phylum Myxococcota_A; class Polyangia; order Polyangiales; family Polyangiaceae; genus JAJZQG01. The sequence continues at coordinate 4,446 of JAJZQG010000381.1, read as the reverse complement.
TGCTTGGCGAGCCCGGAGCGTTCGTTCTCGATGGCCGCGTTGCTTGGGACAACTGGCTCCAGCTCGGCCACGCTGGCGTCATGACCCATCTGGTTTCGGCAGGCACCGCTCTACCTGGAATGGCCGAGCCACAGGAGGCCGCGCGTAGGCTCACGTGTCACATGCTGCGAGTGGGTGGTGGAGACCCGGGCCTCCACGTCTTTGTGACGCACGACCTTCTCGTGACCGCCACGGCGGCCCGCGCGCTGGGAGTTCCGCTTGGACGCGAGGATTGGCCGCCGTATCTCGAGGCCGCCTTCTTCTGGCACCGGTCGGGAGTGTGTCACGTTGCATACCGCGCGCTCCGAGCCGGGGCTGCGTGGGTGCACGACGCTCCAGTTACCTGATCGGGCTCGGTCTACGTCTGCTGTCGCACTAGCGGTGTACGACGCGACTCTTGCGTGCGCAGGGCGTGCTTCGTCGATCCCGTAAGTCTTGAAACATGTCTCCTCTGGAGCCACGCGGGGCAAAGGACCTGAACCCATCAAGATTCCTCATCAAACATGGGGCGATTGATCCAGTCCTCATAGGTCTCCCCAGGCGCAATTGGGCTCTCGACGACGTGGCCTGGCCGCATGAACCGATCCATCGGAACGACCTTGTGGTTCACCTCATTCACGTACGCAACGGCTTCCTCGCACTCTGGCTTGAATCGGTCGAATGCTTCTTGAACGGTCAGAGTATCATTCGGCCGCTTGGGGTCTCGGAAGCCGACCTTCTTCGGCATGTCGTCGTCACCTTCGTAGACGTGCGTTTCCATCCCGGCGACGTGAACCAGGAAGTTCCGCCACCGCCCAGCGCGGAATAGATGCTGCATCCGTTTGCCATCGTACCAATCGTGCCGTCTCACGATCGACTCGAACACGTCTCGACGCAAGCCATAGCTGAAGCTCTCCGACGAGAGGAGGTCTATTGTGAAGTACGTGGAAAGGGGATGACGGGGCGCGTAGTAGTTGGCGATGACAGAGTCAAGACTGCGCTCCAATTGCGCGAACATCTCGATGGACCGCCCGCGAAGACTCTCGTCCGTTCCTGTAGGCTCATCGCACATTGGCATCGTCCCACCCGCTCCACAGCCAGCTTGCTGAGCACAGCATCGCCGAGCGACTCCCTCTCGGCAAGTCAATATGGTTTCAAACCCCTCACAGCCCTGTCGTTCGCGCCCGCCTGCGAGGAATGTCTAGATCCGTGTTGTCAACCCCGTCCGCAACATCTCCGCCACCAGCGAAGCCGCCTTCTCCTCGTCGGTCGCGCCCGTGACCTTGAGCTCGACCTCCTCGAACTTCATCGCGTTCGCCACCACCCAGTCGATGTACTCGCCGAGCGTGAACTGCTCCACGCCGAACGCGATGTCCTGCATCGCCTTGACGATCTGCACCGCGGTGCCGCGGAAGACGCGGCCGTCACGCATCACGATGTTCATCCGAACTTCTCCTTCCGGCACGCGCGCCAGCTGCCGGACGCGATAACGGGGCGTCCTTCGACGCGGTCGCGTGGCAGCAGGTAGGTTTCGACGGTGGTGCCGTCCCCGAGGGCGATCGGCGCGCGCTGGTAGAACCGCGGATGGCCTTCGAGTTGGTCTAGACGGGCCAGCGTGTCCGGCCCGACGATGTACACTTCTCCTTCGACCGCGTGGTCGCCGCCGGCGACGAGCCCGGGGAAGGAGCCCAAGTCGTGGAGCGCGTAGCCGGGCTGCGTGCGCGCCGGGCCGAGGAACCGGGCGCGGGCGAGGAGGTCGTGGTTGCCCTCGCCGCGCATGAGCGTCCCGTAGACGAAGACCGCCGTGCTGGCCCGACGTTGGCTCACGTCGCGCTTCATGCCGCCACCCGCGCTGCGGCCGCCAGGAGGCGCCGGTCGAAGCCCAGGCGGGCGTACGCGCGCCGCAGGACGGCGACGTAACCGGGCGCTGGGGTCCAGGGGGCGAACTCGTCCTCGGGCTGGAGGTACAGGTGGACCCGGCGGCGGTGGCCGGCGTCGTCGTGCACGATGCGCTGGACGCGCTCGTAGGCCCAGGGGTGGCCCTCGAAGCGGTCGAGCCGGGCGACGTCGTCGGCGTCGATCGCGTACAGGAGCCCCCGAACCTCCTCCCCGCGCGCCCGGACGATGCTTGCGACCGCGCCGCCCCAGCGGTGGCTGAAGCCCCCGAACGTCAGGGCGTAGCCGCGCAGCACGGCGCGTGGCCCGCGCACGGCGCTCGGGCAGCGGTCGCGCATCTGCGCTTCGTCGAGATTCGAGCCGTATGCAAAGTAGAGCACGTTGTTGTCTCCCGCTCGTGCGGGCTGCCGCCCGCGTATCATGATTGCTTCTGGTTCGCGACAAGTCGAGGGCGGCGGCGCCCCGCGGCGCCTCGCCACCCCGGCCGGTTCAGCCCACCACCTTTCGAAGCAGCGCGAGCCCCCGCTTGGTCTCCGCGTCGTCGGCCTTGACCAGGTCGAGGTACACCCGGCCCGTTAAATCGCCCCCGGCGTCGACTTCAACCACCCAGTTGTCCGTGGCCGCTGTGGCCGTCTCGACCTTTGCGGCCAGGGCGTAGAGGGCGGCGCGCACTACGCGGTAGTGCGTCCCGCGCGGGTAGCTGACCTCGACCTGCGGCTGCGGCGTCCCGTAGCGACTGTGGGCGAGCGATACGTTGATGTTGGCGTTTCCGAGCATCTTGTTGGTTCCGTTCGTCTTCATGCCCCGATGTACATGCGGGTCGTGTTCCAGCTATCGCCCTCGAGAATTCCCGCGCATTCTCGCCCCCCGCATGGTCGCCCCCTGATGTACGAATCAGGGCCCTCGAGTTCTCCGTGCAATCTGCGTGATCCCCGTATCAGGGCCCCCAGCAGAGTTTGCGGCCTATGGGGGAGCCCGGGCGCCGGGCCCCCCGGCTATCTCGCTATGCGGCTTGTTCCTCCTGGGTTGCGGGCTGCGCGCCCTGGGCGCGATCGCGGCGCTCGCCCTTCCAGGCGGTCGACCCGCCCAGCTTCTTGAGGAGGTGAAAGCGCGCGGTCTTGAACTCCTCGCCAATCATCCCGAGGCTGAGCAGCCAGACCCGCATGTCGTACTTCGAAGTCGCTTCGTTGTACTCGCGGCGGCGGCTCGATGCGGCTTTTGCCCCGAGAGCCTTCGCGGCGAGCGCGAGGGCGAATTGTACGAAGGTCTTCACTTCGCCCGCGTGCAGCGTTCCGTTGAAGAATCGAAACTCGATCGACCCGCGAAAGAGCAGGCTGTTGAGGTTGAGTCCATGGTAGCGACTCGAGTGGTACCGCTCTGGAGCGGTGTTGCGGTGTCCGTACCAGGCGTCGCTGATCTGCTGCATCGTGCGCGGGCGGCGGCTCTCGAGGCGGCCAAGGAAGTCGGCGTCTACGGGGCGGCAGTAGCGTGCGAGGCGGCTATCGCTGATTCCGAGCGCCTTCTCGATCAGGCGCTCCTGCTTGTGGACCATCTTGACCAGGTTGGTGACGGCGCGGGCGTCGAAGCGCGAGCCGTCGACGTGGACGTGGATTCCGCAGCTGGGGTCGGCGCGTCCGCCCGCGTGGCGCACCGCCCGGACCACCTGCTGGAGGGTGTCGATTTCATCGTAGCCGAGGATCGGGCTGACAATCTCTCCGCTCTGCTCTCCGCCGCTCAGCGAGCCGTCGGCGACTACCCTCCAAGCGCGCCCGTTCGCGTCGGTGATCTTCCAGCTGCGGTAGTCGGCAGTCTTGGTTCCGCCGATCACGCTGTGGATGGCATTCGCCAGCGCCTCGCGTCCCAGGCCCACCGTCTCGATCTCGATCCCGAAGCGCATCGTGTTGAGCATTGTCTTTCTCCCGTTGTCCCTTGGGGGTGCGTTGTCGTCGCGTGGGACATACAGGCTCCGGTGTGTGGGAATAGCAAGGCGTCAATCGGCAGAAAGATGTTCTTTTTCGGTGGGTTGAGATACTCGCAACATTCCGCGGAGATGTTGCGACGACTGCCATGTAGGGGTGATGTAGGCAGGCTATGCGGTAAATGGCGATTGCGCTTCAGGGCGACTGCTCGGGGCCGAAATGGGCGGCCGCGTCGTGGGCACCGATGTGCTCGAGGTAGTGACCGAGGGCGCGACGGAAGAACTCCATCCGGGACTTCATGCCCTGTCCCTTCCACGCTGCGTCCATCTGGTCGACCGCAGCGGCGTCGAGGCGCAGGGGGAGGATTCGGACGTCGGTTGCGCCCTGTTGCTCCGGGCTCCTGGTCTCGCGCGGACCGATCGGAATCCTCCCCTTCTCCGCCTCTCGAATCTTCCAGATGAGATACGCCTTGATATGCTGTGCAACGCATATCAAAGCTTATGCTGAGCGCCTGAATATGCAGAGCTGAGTCCGCCAGAGCATCCGACCGAGGGTGTATTCTTGAGGCTTTCCCCACCCGTTTTCTCGACAGCTCCGCATATTCGGCGCGACC
>JAJZQG010000115.1 GCA_021847645.1 Myxococcales bacterium | reverse complement strand
AGCTCGACCCCTGGGTGCGATCCAAGTTCCTCGAGTTGTGGGAGCTCGCGCAGGTGGCGGATCGGTTCTGAAATCGGCCTACCGGACGCCGCGCTTGCGCCATCGACGCAGCCAGCCCACGCCCAACGCTACGACCGCCGCCGCCAGGAGCCACGGGATCAGGTTCATCGACTGCTCGTCGCACGCGCACCGGGGTCGAACGTGCTCATGTCCAGTGGCGGTTGCAGAAGGGCCGCCGGCCGGCGCCGCATCGCTCATTCCGGCCAGCCCTCGAACAAATACCCAAGGCGCGTTCGAAGCTGGTCACGCACGATCCGGAAGGCGCTGAGCACATCGTCGGGCGAGCCCTGCGCCGCCGCAGGGTCGGACAGCCCCCAGTGCAGGCGCCACGCACGCCCCAGGAACACCGGGCAGACCTCCTCGGCACAGAGCGTGACGACCGCCTGCACCGAGGAGGGATCGACGTCTTGCACCGACTTCGCTCGATGCGACGAGATGTCGATGCCGATTTCGCGCATCACCTCGATGGTCTGTGGACGAACCCGGGTCGGAACCGAGCCTGCCGACGAGACCGTGACGCCACGGGGAGCCAGGGAGCGGGCGAGTCCTTCGGCCATCTGGCTTCGCGCCGAGTTGGCGACGCACAAGAACAGAATGTGCTTGGGTGCGAGCGAACGCAGCATCGCGGCCTCGAGCTTCCATCGCGGCGGCGTGCCCATGCCTGCCGCGTAGACCCGGCAAGCGAGTACACCCGTTGGTTCGCCGGCAGGGTCGACGTCGCTGCCGTTGACGCGAATCGTCGGCGAGCCGGGGAAGCCCAACGCACGGGCCTGAGCCTCGGTCACCACCTCAACGTGCTCGACGTCGGCGTCAGGCGTGAGCGAGGCGCACACGTCGCGGGCCAGCTCGAGGGCGGGTGTGGCGTGGGGGCAAGCCGGGCTGGTCAAGACTTCGATTCGTGGATTCATCCGGTGCAGTCTCCGCTGTGGTGTGACGGCAGCTCGTGGGCAGGGCTCAGGTCGTCTTGTCGCCAGCGGCTCCCGGCGTTGCGGTGGCGCAGCACTCGACGGCTTGGAGCTTCTCGATGCTTTGCGGATAGTACTTGCGCTGCAGCCACAGTGCCACGTTGACCAGGCCGATGAGCACGGGCACCTCGACCAGGGGACCGATGACTGCGGCGAAGGCGGCGCCGTGGTGGATTCCGAAGGTGGCGACGGCAACCGCGATCGCGAGCTCGAAGTTGTTGGAGGCCGCCGTGAACGACAGCGTCGCCGCCTGCGGGTAGCTGGCTCCGACTTGCTTGCTCATGAAGAAGGAAGCGAAGAACATCACGACGAAGTAGATCAGCAGCGGGATCGCGACGCGCAGGACGTCGAGCGGAACCTGCACGATCTTCTCTCCCTTCAGGGAGAACATCACGATGATGGTGAACAGCAGAGCGATGAGCGTGATGGGGCTGATCTTGGGGATGAACCTGGTGTGATACCAGGTCTTGTCCTTGAGCTTGATCAGCGAGAAGCGAGTGAGGACGCCGGCGAGGAACGGGATGCCGAGGTAGATGAAGACGCTCTTGGCGATCTCACCGATGGTGATGTGCACCTCTGCGCCTTGCACGCCGAACCAGGCAGGCAGGACGGTGATGAACACCCAGGCGTAGACGGAGAAGAAGAGCACCTGGAAGATGGAGTTGAAGGCCACCAGGCCGGCGCAGTACTCCGTGTCACCCTTGGCGAGGTCGTTCCACACGATGACCATTGCGATGCAGCGCGCCAGGCCGATCATGATGAGGCCGACCATGTACTCGGGCTTGTCGCGCAAGAAGATGATGGCGAGCGCGAACATGAGCAGGGGGCCGACGATCCAGTTCTGCACGAGCGACAGGGCCAGGACGCGGAAGTTGCGGAAGACCCGGCCCATCTCCTCATACCGGACCTTGGCGAGGGGTGGGTACATCATGAGGATCAGGCCGATCGCGATGGGAATCGACGTGGTGCCGATGCTGCTGGCCTTGTTCATCTGCTCGATGGCCGACGGGAACACGAACCCCACGCCGACACCGACGCCCATGGCAAGGAAGATCCAGAGCGTGAGGAACCGATCGAGAAACGAGAGCTTGCCGGCCACGCCGGGCTGGTTGCTGGTCATCGTCGTGCCTCCGCCGCGGTCCGCGGCTTTGGGGTCTTTGCCCGCAGCCGTGCCGCCGCCGCCTTCTTCGTTGGTGGAACTGCGCAGGCGGTCCCGGGGCCTTTGCGGTTCATCCAGGCGGCGAGCTTGCCCTCGAGCTCGGTCAGGTCACGCTCGTCGAAGACGCGGGCCAGGGCCTTGACGATCTTGCCGCGCGCGGGGTCGAGGGAGCGGGAGATACGATAGTAGACCCACAGGCCGTCGCGCCGGTCCTCGAGCAGGCGGGCGTTCCACAGGTAGCGAAGGTGGCGGGACGCCTTGGACTGGGTGATACCGAGGGACTCGACGAAGTCGCAGACGCAAAGCTCGCTGTTGCGCAGGAGCAGGGCGAGCATGTCGAGGCGGGTCGGGTCGGCCAGCGCGCTGAAGATGACGGCGAGGTCGCGCATGGCAGGCATATAAACGGGTAAGCGGCTGTATGCAAGCGCGATGTTCGCCGGAGCCTGACAAGCGCCTCAGCCGACCAGCGGCAACAAGAAAAAACTCCCAATGTCTCTTGACGAGCGCTCTTCGGTTGGCTATTACGCCAAGCATGCCGACCTTGCCCATCCTTCCCAACGTGAAGGCCTCCCGTCCGCCCAATCGGGACGCCTACGAGCGCAAGGCGCAGATCATCAAGGCGCTTGCGCACCCCAGCCGGTTGATGATCGTGGACGCCCTGTCCGAGGGCGAGAAGTGTGTCAACGAGCTCACCGATATTGTGGGGGCCGACATGTCGACCGTCTCCAAGCACTTGTCGCTCATGAAGGCGGCAGGGCTGGTGACCGACCGCAAGCAAGGTCTCCAGGTCATCTACCGGCTTCGCGTGCCGTGCATCCTGAACTTCTTCGGATGCGTCGACGCCGTGCTCCGGGCGAACGAAGCGAGCTGGCGCGCGGCAAGCGGCGGCTGAAGGCCGCGCGGAGCAGCGGCGCGCTCGATCGTCGACAGTTTGGTTATTTGCCCAAGTGAGTTGTTTGCCATGGAATCAAGCCCTGTGTGTGCCTGCGCGGCCGGTGCGCCACACGCCACCAAGAACTCCAAGCCGAAGTTCCACGAAGCCCTCGGCGCCCTCGCGGCCCTGGTCGCATGGTGGCTCGTCTACCGCCACCTCGAGCCCTTCTCCAAGTGGCTGACCTATCGCATCTTGCAGATGACGCCTGGCTCACGCCTGGCGGCCGCTGTCGAGTTCTTCGTGTTCGAGGCGCCCAAGGTGCTCATGCTGCTCACGCTCGTCGTGTTCGGCGTCGGCATCGTCCGCTCGTTCTTCACCCCCGAGCGCACCAGGCGCCTTCTGGCTGGCCGCCGGGAGTCCGTGGGCAACGTGCTCGCGGCCCTGCTCGGCGTCGTCACTCCATTCTGCTCGTGCTCGGCCGTTCCTCTGTTCATAGGCTTCGTCACCACGGGCGTCCCCTTGGGCGTGACCTTCTCCTTTCTCATCGCCGCGCCAATGATCAACGAGGTCGCGCTGGTGCTGCTTTTCGGCCTGTTTGGCTGGAAAGTGGCTGCCCTGTATCTGGGTACCGGCCTGTTGATCGCGATGGTCGCCGGCTGGACGATCGGAAGGCTCCACCTCGAAGGATGGGTGGAGGACTGGGTCTACAAGGTCAACACGGGCACCGCGAGCCCAGACGCCGATGCCGGGATGACCTGGCGGGACCGCGTGCTGCTCGGTCGTGATGCGGTCAAGGACATCGTCGGCAAGGTCTGGCCGTACGTGCTCGGCGGCATCGTGGTCGGCGCCGGAATCCACGGCTACGTGCCCGAGAACTTCATGGCATCGATCATGGGCAAGAGCGCCTGGTGGTCCGTGCCGGTGGCCGTGGTGCTGGGCATCCCCATGTACTCGAATGCGGCGGGGATCATTCCCATCGTTCAGGCACTGCTCGGCAAGGGCGCCGCGCTCGGCACCGTCCTGGCCTTCATGATGTCGGTCATCGGCTTGTCGCTGCCCGAGGCGATCATCCTGCGCAAGGTTCTCAAGACCAAGCTCATCGCCGCGTTCTTCGGCGTTGTCGGCTTCGGCATCCTGATCGTCGGATACCTGTTCAACGTGGTCATGTAACGCGCGGAGCAAGCGAGTCATGTCTGTCATCACGAGCAGGCCACCCATGGATTACGCATCCCTTTCCAATCGAATTGTCGAGCTGACCGACCTCGACTTCGAGCCCGTGGCCGTTTACCTGCCGGCACCGGGCGCCTCGCACCGGGTCTTTGACGGCTGGAAGCGTCTCGAGCGTCACCGCTACTGCCAGGCGCTCATGCGAGCCCGCAAGGGCGACAGCGTCGTGCTCTCGGGGGAGGAAATCGCGTGTCCCGCCGCGGCGTCGGCGTTCGGCTTCCACGCCCTTCCGGAGAACCTCGCCAGCGGCAAGGGGCTCGTGGGATTCGGGATCGTCCAAGCTCCACCCACGGGCAAGGCGATGTTCGACGGGATGACCCGGCTGGAGCCGGGCAGCGTCGACTTCATCGCGGCTTGTCCGCTCTCTGTTGCGCCGAGCCCGCCGGATGTCGTGGTGGTGGAGGGCGCCACGGAGTCGTTGATGTGGCTATTGCTGGCGGAGGTCAATCGCAGCGGCGGCAAGCGCCAACTCGGCTCGACCGCGGTGCTGCAGGCCACCTGCGTCGACGCGACGGTCATTCCGATGCGTGAGCAGCGCATGAACTTCTCCCTGGGCTGCTACGGATGCAGGGAGGCGACGGACCTGGACACAGCGGAGGCAGTGCTGGGATTCCCGGGGGTGCTGCTGGGCGAGCTGGCTGCGTCGCTCGAGGGCCTCGCGGACAAGGCGATTCCACGCTCGAGGGCCAAGCGAGCCTTCCAGCTGCTCGATAAATCGAAGGAGTGTTGAGAAATGGCGGATCAGAAAACCCCAATGGATATCATGCGAGCCGTCTCTCCGGTCGCGGCGCGCACCTTCATGGACCAGCGCGCGTCGGTCATGGAGAGCCCCGAGGTCAAGGCGCTGGACACCAAGTCCAAGCTGCTCATCGGGGTTGGCGCCGCCGCGGTGCTGCAGTCGGAGACCTGCACGTTGATGTGGGTCAAGCAGGCCCGCCAGGCCGGCGCGAGTCACGCGGAGATCGCGGAGGCGATCATGGTAGCGCGGCTGCTGAAGGCTGCGACGGTCAACGACACCGCGGCGATGGCCCTCGACTGGCTCGGCTCGGAAGGCCGTTGACAACTAGGTGATCGACCGAGGTCGACAAGGAGCAAGACAGATGAACGTCAAAGTACTTGGGCCAGGTTGTGCAAGATGCCGCAAGCTCTATGAGGAAGTCGACAAGACGATTCGGCAGCTCGGGCTTCAGGCCACGCTCGAGAAGGTGGAGAGAATCGACGAGGTGATGAGCTACGGCGTGATGTCGACGCCAGCGCTCGTCATCAATGGTCAGGTCAAGGTCTCCGGACGGCTCCCGAGCACGGCGGAGCTCAGCACCTGGCTCACGACCGGGGCGGCCGCGGGCTGACGCTGGCGGAGACGGGGTGAGCGCCGGGTGCCGCGACGCATCCGGCGCTTCTCCCGGACAGCTTGGAGGACTTATTCGATGACTCGACGAACCATCATCGCTCTTTTCGTCATGGCGGCCGCAGCCTTGGCCGCCGGATGCGACAGTGCCGCAGCCAAGCCCACGGGAGACGCACCAACGGTCGCGGCCGCCGCAACGGCCGGCTCGCCTCTAGCGGCTCCGGACGCGGTGCCCGACAAGGTTCTCGTCTACTACTTCCATGGCGACCGTCGCTGCCGCACATGCATGGGTATCCAATCCACGATCGTCAAGACCATCCAGGAGCGCTTCGCCGCTGAGTCCGCCGCAGGCACGCTCGCGTTTCAGGAGATCAACTACGAAGCACCGGGCAACGAGCACTTCGTCAAGGACTTCGATCTGAGCTTCAGCACGATGGTGGTGACGGCTCGCAAGGGCCAGGCGCTGGTCAAGTGGGAGAACACCAAGGTGTGGGACTACGCTCACGATGAGCAGGGGCTGGCCGACTACACGGAGAAGCAGATCCGAGCGTACCTCGGAATGGTGAAGAAGAGCTGATGGGCACCCCGCTGCTTGCCGTCGGTACTGCGCTGTGGCTCGGGCTCATGACGTCCGTCAGCCCGTGCCCGCTGGCGACGAACCTGGCAGCCATCTCGTACGTGGGCAAGCGCGTCGACCGGCCGGGCCACGTCTTGCTCGCTGGGCTCTTGTACACGCTCGGGCGCACGCTGAGCTACATCCTCGTCGCGCTCATCGTCGTCAGGAGCCTGCTGTCCATTTCGGCGGTCTCGATGTTCCTGCAGCGCAACCTCAACGAGGTGCTCGGCCCGGTGGTGCTGCTGGCGGGCTTGCTGCTGCTCGACGTGATCCCGTGGCCATGGGCCGGGCGCGGCTCCTCGCTCGCCGAGAGCATCAAGCTGAAGGCCGCCAACCTCGGCCTGTGGGGAGCGGCGCTGCTGGGGCTCGCGTTCGCGCTCACGTTCTGCCCGGTATCTGCGGCGCTGTTCTTCGGCAGCCTCGTGCCGCTCGCGATCAAACACGACTCCTCGCTCCTGCTGCCTTCGCTGTACGGTATCGGGACTGCCGTGCCCGTGGTGGCATTCGCACTGATTCTGGCGTTTGCCACGAACCGTCTCTCCAAGGCGTTCAACGTTTTGACCACCATCGAGCGCTGGATGCGACGGGTGACGGGTGCCGTGTTCATCCTGGTGGGGGCGTACTACTGCCTCGTTTACCTGTTCCGGGTGCTGTAGGCGTTCGGGGGCTTCCTACCGCCGGACGCCCCCGGATTTTTTGATGATACCAGCGCTCGGCGCCCCGACGGACCCCGCGCGCAAGACAGGAGGAAACCATGAGCGAGTCTGACAAGGATACGCTGTTGAAGGCCTTCGACTTCCACGGCCACAAATGCTGGGCGTCGACCGCCGGCGTGCGGGTCGGGCTGGCCGCGCTGCGGACGCTCGGCGTCAAGCGCGCTGCCAGCTCCGACGCTTTGCACTGCATCGTGGAGATTGGAGACAACCACGGCGCGCAGTGCTTCGCCGACGGCATTCAATACGTCACGGGCTGCACGCTGGGCAAGGACAACATCGAGAAAGCAGGGTGGGGCAAGCTCGCTATCACGCTCATCGACAAGAAGAGCGAGCGGGCGGTGCGGGTCGCTTACAAGGGGACCTACCAGAAGAAGATCGCGGAATCGGCGTTCATGAAGAAGCGCGCCGCGGGCGTGCCGCCGCCCCAGATCCCGGAGCAGGAGGCTTGGGAGATGATCGACATCATCTGGGGTGCGCCAGAAGCGGACATCATGACCATCGGCGAGGTCAAGCCGTACCCGATCAAGGACTTCGGCGAGATCATGGGGCTGCACCCGTGCGCGATGTGCGGGGAGCTCACCTCGATTGCGTACCTGCGGGTGGTAGGCGACAAGCACGTTTGTATTCCGTGCTCGGGCTACGGCGACTGACGCGACGTTAAGAGCGTGACGGCCGGCGTCGACCGGCGCCGGGCCGTTCGCGCCCGTGGCGAAAGGACCGACGGATCATGCAACTTCGCTTTCCTGCCGAGGCCTCCGGGCCGAAGGCGTTTCTGATCGCCCTGGGGGTCGTTGTGCTGCTCGCGGGCGTCGCGTGCGGTGGCCTCGATGCGCCGCGGCCCGTGCCGTCGCGCCCCGGGGCAGCGACCGCCATGGGCGTGTGCCCGCCGTTTCCCCTCCGCGACGAAGCCGGAAACGTGATCGACCCGGTCAAGGGCTCCAACGACACCGTCCCCTATTCCCCCAAGCAGACGTGTGGTGCGACGGGCTGCCATGACTACGACAAGATTACCCGGGGCTTCCACTTCACGCAGGGCAAGGGCGAACAGGTGCCAGCCGCCATGGCCGAGCGCTACGCCTGGGTCAGCTCCCCCGGCAACTATGGCGGGAACTGGTGCTCTCCGGCACCCCTGTACCGTCAGCTCGCCCCCAAGCAAAACACGAACGCTCGCACCATCGACATGACCTCGTTCGACTTCGTGACGGCCACCTGTGGGTCTTGCCACCCGGGTGGTGGGCCCATGGAGCTCGATCGCGACGGCAAGCGTTACGACGCCTGGATGAAAGACCCGGCGTCCGGGCTGGCTCCCGGCGCGGAGAACGGGCTCGACGGTGACTACTACAAGGCACGGTGGTCCGAGACGGGAGTCATTGAAGCGGACTGCCTGCTGTGCCACATGCCGGAGTTCGACTTCAAGAAGCGCAACGCCGAGCTGGCGAACCTCAACTTCCGCTGGGCGGCGACCGCTGGGGCGGGCTTTGCGACGGTCAGCGGCAAGGTGAGCGCGGGCGAGCAGCCCGCCGTAGCGTACGACAAGAGCAAGTTCGACAGCGACGGCAACGTCATTGTTCACCTGGCGCCGGAGCCTCGAAACGAGACGTGCCTCAATTGCCACTTCAAGCCCGATTGGAAGAAGCGTGGCGCCGCCTACTCCGCCCGAACCGACGTTCACGCGATGGCGGGGCTGCGGTGCGTGGATTGCCACGCAGCGGGGAGCAAGGCGGCCGATCCACGGATTCGAGGGCGAGAGGAGCACCAGTTCGGCAAGGGCGACGACCCTTCGGGCTGGGTGCGCAACGACCTCGACAACACCGTGCGGAGCTGCGAGTCGTGCCATCTCGAAGGCTGGCGCAATGCGCCCTTGGCTACCCACGCCTGGCTTCCACCGTTGCACCTGGAGAAGCTCTCCTGCCAGGCCTGCCACATCCCCGTCCGGGCGGTGAAGAGCGCCTTGGTGCAGGCGAGCGACGTCTACAATGCGGCGCCGAGAATCAGCCCGCCCCCCAAACACATCTGGACCTTCTACGACCAGAGCATGGACTTCTGGAACCACTACGGCGAGCTGGAGCTGTTCACGGGAAAGGACGAGCCGACCGATGTGTCCCGGCCCACCCTCGTGCGCTACAAGGGCCGGATCTATCCCGCGAACCGCGTGCACAGCGCGTGGGTGGGCTACGAAGAGCAGGGGAAGCCAGGCCTCAATCAGCTGTTCATGAAAGACTTCTTCACCATGTGGACCAAGCACAGGTCCGCTCCCGCGCAGAGCTTCCCCGACCTGGAGAAGATCAAGGACGACAACGGCGACGGGGTGCTGGAGGTCAATCGCCCCGAGGAGGTCGACGCCCTGCTCGCGTCGGTCAAGGCCTATCTCACACAGACGGGCTTTCCCCTGGAGGGCAAGCGCCTGGTTTGGGTATCGGACAGCCGCGCCTGCTCATCGGGCTCGGAGTGCCGCACGCTCCCTCGGGAGGAGTACGAGGCGACGGCCTATGCGTCGGTCTACAAGTTCTCGCACGACGTGGCGCCCGCCGGCGCGGCGTTGGGCGCACGTGGGTGTGTGGAATGCCATGGCTCGCAGTCGAGCTTCATGGCCGGCGCGGTGCTCGAGACGCCGTTCGGTAGCGACGGACGGCCCGTGTGGGTTCCAAACTACCGTGTGCTGGGGATCTCGAAAGGTTGGGTTGCCCTTGGCGTGCTGCGCGAGCAGTACCTGAAGCCTTTGCTCTACGTGCTCCTGGCTCTGGCGGGCCTGCTGGGCGGGGTGCTCGTGCTTCGCGAGTCAGCCGTCCGGTGGCTGGGCCTTCCAGCGAGCCGCGGCCGCCCGCTTGGGTGGGCGCTGGCCGCGGCAGGCTGCGCCTCGGGTGTGGTTGCGCTGCGGTCGCGCTCGCTTGTCGACTACATGGCCGTCCGGCGATTCAACCTGGACGCGAGCCATTCCTGGGTGGCGCTGGCGGTGGTTGCGGTCCTGCTCGGCGCCTTGTGGCTGACGCACCGGCAAGCGCCAGCATCGCGGTGGGCCAAACTGATGTCCCGAAGCGCAGCTGGATTGCTGGTGATTGCCGCGGCTTGCGGCGGACTGATGCTGCTCAAGGTGGGAGCGCTGGAGGCCGTTACCCGCTTCTCCTACACCGCATTCGATCTCACGCTCGTGGCGATGACGGCGCTGAGTGCGGCGGTAGGTGTCTGGTCCGTAGTCGCGGGCAGCAGCCGGGCGACGGGCTGACTTCCCATCATCATCACTCCACTCCTACCGCATGTCGCAGGCGTGCACGAGCGATCGCCAGGTCGTAGCGCGCCTGCACGCTCTGGGCCTCGGCGTTGGTGAGCGTAACCTGCGCGTCGTCCAGATCGAGCGCATCGCCCGCGCCCGTTTGCAGACGGTCCTCAGCTTGGTGCAACCGTTCCGTAGCCGTCGCGACAGCGCGATCGGACACGTCCTGCCGCTGCCGCGCGTCCGTGATGGCCAGCAGCTGCTCCTGAATCTCGGCCCGAATGGCCTGGCGCAGGCTCTCGCGCTGGGCCACGGCGGCGTCGGCGCTCGCGTCCGCCTCCTCGGACTGCCGCGTCGTGAGCATTCCGCCGAACAGGTTCCAGGTGAGGCCGACTCCCACGTACCAGTCGTAGCCGGCGCCGAAGCCTTCCACCTTGGCTGCTGTCACGTTGCCTACGGCGGAGAGGGTAGGGAGGTATCCCGCGCGGGCCGCGCGGCCAGCAGACTGCTGAGCTCGCACCTGAGCGGCGATTTTCGCCAGCTCAGGCCGCCGCTGGATGGCAATGCGCTCCAGCTCCTCGGCCGAGCTGCGCTCCAGTCCCTGGGTGTCGTCCGGCGGCTCGACAAGGTCGAAGTCATACGACGAGTCCGACCCCATCGCGGTCGCGAGCCTGACCTTTGCGGTGGACAGCGCGTCGCGGGCGCGAACGAGCCCGAGCTGCGCATTGGCAAGGTTGAGCTCCATGCTGCTGAGGTCGAAGCGGGTGCGCTGGCCTTGCTCGACGAAGCGTCGAACCTGATCCACGTGCCTCTGCTGGTTCTGGACGGCATTGTCTCCGACCTGCACAAGCTGCTTGGTGGCGAGCGCCGAGTAGTATGCGAGCCGGACATTCAAAGCGATCGTCTGCTCGGCGGCTCGAACGTCGGCCTGGCTCGCGTCGACTCCCGCATCCCCTTGCGCCATGAGCGCAGGCACCCGCCCAAAGTCATAGATGAGCTGCGTGGCCGTCACCCCGAATACGTAGTAGTTGACGGTGTCGTCGAGCCCGAGCTGGTTGTTCGCGTGGTAGCCCTTGGTCAGCGGGGTATGCACCATCATCGGCGACAGCAGGAAGTTCGTCGTGGCCCGCTGGTACTGCGCCTGCGCGTCGACCTTCGGGAGGTAGCCAGAGCGCGCCTCGCCAGCCCGGGCGGTCGCAGCTCTGGTCTGAGCCCGCGCCGCTCGGAGCTGGGGCTGCTGCTCGCGCGCTGTGCGAAGCGCCTCGTCCAGCGACAGAACGTGGCCGTCGGCCGCGGCCGGCGCAGCCGCAAGCGCCAAGGCAAGGCCCACAACCGCGGTTGCGGCCAGCCTCGGCAGAAGAGAAATCGTGTGCTGGAGCATGATCACTTCTCCTCGATCGCGGCACTTTGACCCGTGGCCGGGCTGGACGGCACCGGTGTACCCCCTCGCCGCAAGTGACGCGCCACAAAGCCGCGCAGGTTTTCGAACATTGAGTAGAACATGGGCACGTAGATAAGCGTCAGCAGCGTGGAGACCAGAAGCCCACCGATAGCGACCACGGCCAGAGGGCTGAGCCGCTCGAGGCCGATCGCCCATTCTCGCGCGATCGGAATCATGCCGACCGCGGTGGCCGCGGCGGTCATCAGGATCGGCCGAGTACGCACTCGGACCGAGTTGACGAGTGCGTCGTGGACCGTGGCGCCACCGCGCCGAGCCTCTTCGATGAAGTCGATCAGAAGGATGCTGTTCTTGACCACGATTCCGGCGAGCAAGATCATGCCCATGAAAGCAGGCATGCAGGAGTGCTTGCCCGTGATGAGCATTGCCCAGGTCGCGCCGATGAGCGCGAGCGGTATGGCCACCATGATCGTGACCGGATGCAGGAAGGAGTTGAACGCCGGAACGAGGGAGAAGTAGAGCAGCACCAGGCCCAGCATCAACGCGGCGACCAGCAGCGAGAATGCCTCGTCCATGGTCTTCTGCTCGCCCTCCTCGTGGATGGAGTAGCCCGGGGGCATCTGCAATCCCTGCAGCGCTTTCTGCACATTGGCGTTGATATGGGTGACCGCCGTCGTGTTGCGGTACCCAAGCACGTCTACCGTCTCCTGCAGGCCCTGCCGGGTATGCAGCGTCGGCACCACCGCCGGTACGATGCGCCCCAGGGCGGAGAGGGGCACCGGCCCCAGCTTGGTCAGCACCGGTAGCGTATCGAGATCCATGTCGCTGTTGCGCCGGTCGGCGCGGCTCTGCACCCACACCGCGAACGAGTCCTGCTGCGGCACCCGGAAGAGCGTCGCCGGCATCCCTTTGACCTGCGAGCTGACCTGCGCTGCTACCGTCGCCGAGTCCACACCGTACAAGGCAAGCCTGTTCGGGTCTGGCTCGAACCGGTACTCCAGACGGTCGAGCGTCCAGGTGCGCACAACCGCCTTCAGCCCGCCAACGCCGTGCAGCCGCTGGTCGACATCTCGCGCAAGCCGGTCGAGCACCGCCGGGTCGGGACCGCTGATGGACAGGTCGACCGTCGAGCGAATGGTGGACAACGCCGTAGCGCCGTAATCGTAGGCCGCAATGAATCGGATGCCGGGAATCGAGGCGAGCCGGTCGGAGACGGAGCGCTCCACGTCCCAGAGCGTCTGCTTGCGACGAAAGCGGTCGACCAGGTGCACCGTGATGAACGCCTGCTGCTCGTTGCGCCCGGAGCCGAAGGACAGAACTCCGGGCTCCGAGCCCAGCGTCGCGGAGGTGCGCACGACACCGGGCTGCTGCCAGATCACCTTCTCCGCGTCCGAGAGCAGCGCCTCGCTCTTTTCCAGCGACGTGTTGGGCCAGGCCTCGAACGATACGCGGAAGATGCCCGTATCCATCGGAGGCATGAGGTCCCGGCCGATGAGCGGCATCAGCACGCGCCCCGAGAGCACCAGCAGCAGGACGGCGGGCAAAAGGAATAGAATCTTGTGCCGGAGCGCCAGGCGCACCGCCCCCACGAAGAACTCCTGGATGGGGTGCAGCACCCGCTGCGAAATGAACCGATCCATCGCTTCTTCCCACCGCGAGCGTCCCGCCTTGCCCCCCAGCCGCAGGATCGTCGGCGCCAGGATCGGCAGGATCGTCACCGAGACGGCGTACGAGGCCGCCAGCGCGATCGACAACGTCAGCGCCAGCGGTCGCAATACCGTTTGCACGAACCCCCCGATGAAGATGATCGGGATGAGCACCACCACCGTCGCGTAGGTGCCTGAAAGGATGGCGAGCATTACTTCCTGCGTGCCGCCGATGACCGCCTCGCTCATGTCCTTGCCGAGCTTGTGGTAGTGTCGCTCGATGTTCTCCAGAACCACGATGGCGTCGTCCAGGAGCATTCCTACACCGAGGATCACTCCTGTGAGCGTGACCATGTCGAATTCGAATCCGAGCACCCACATGATCCCGAACGTGATCAGGTAGGTGAACGGGATCGAGATAGCCACGAGCAGCATGCCTCGAATGTCCGCCAGGAACAGGAATACGACCAGCACCGTCATGATGATCGCGTCCCGCAGGGCGTCGACCATGTTGTTCACGCTGTTGTGAATCAGCTCCTCCTGGGTATCGGCGACCTCGAACTTCAAGTTCGGAAACTGCCGTTCGAGCCCGGGCAACGCGCTCAACGCCGCAGCGATGGTAGGCAGCGCGAAGCCCGACAGCGAGCGCTGGATATTGATGCCGATGGCCGGCTTGCCATTGCCGTGGAACGCGGACATGCGCTCCTGCACGCCGCGCTCCACCTTGCCGACATCCCGAAGATACACCGGGGGACCGCCGGCGCCGCTCACGACCACTCCCTCCAGCTCCTCCATGCGCTCAAAAGCTCCCTCGTTCTTGAGCAGCACATGGGTAGCGTCCGTGACGACCAGCCCTTCCGGCGTGTTGCGGTTCCAGGTTCCGATGGCCGACGCCACTTGCCCCGACGTCAGGCGAAACGCTTGCATGCGGTCCGGATCGAGCGTCACGCGCACCACGGGCTGGTAGCCCCCGAAGACTTCCACGCTGTCGACTCCGGGCACCCGCAGCAGCGTCTCCTTGATCGGGTTGTCCGCGAGCTGCCGGACCATGGACAGGTCGAGGTGAGAGCCCTCCCGCGGCGTGACCGACAGCGTCAAGACACCAGGAGTCGCGGACGACACCTTGTAGACCTGGAAGGGGCGAATGTCCGGCGGCAGCAGGGGTCTGATCTTGTTCAGCGAGTTGGTCACGTCCGTCGCTGCCGAATCCAACCCCTTCTGATACTCGAACTCCACCGTAACGACCGCGGCTTCGTCGTTTGACGTGGAGACAACCCGCCGCACAAGCTCGATGGTCTTGAGCTCCTTCTCAATGACTCGCGCCACGTCGCTCGACACGTCGTCGGCGGACGCGCCGGGCCACACGGTCACCACGGCGATCTGCGGCCGCTCGCTGTCGGGGAACAGATTCACGGGCATCTTGAAGTACCCGACGATTCCCACGACGGCGAAGAGCAGAACGAAGGACAGAAGCAGGTGCGGCTTGCGAACATAGGATTCGACGAGTCGCATGGCTCACCCTCCGCTCGGGACGACGCGCGTCCCGCTCGACAGCGACATCAGCTCACTGGGAAGCCCAACGACCACGGTGTCTCCAGGCGACAGGGCACCCTGCACCGTGGCAGCGGACGCGCTACGAGAGGTCACGGTCACGGGGACGGCCTCGGTCGCACCGTTGCGCACCCGGACGATAATGGTCTCGGTCAGCCCTCGGAGCAGCGCGGACGTGGGGACCTCGAGGCCCGAGGACGGGGTCGCCGCGTATGCCGCAGATACCGTCGAGCCGGATGGAAGCCCGAACGGCGAATCTTCCAATTCGGTCTCGACGATTCCAAGGCGGGTAGCGTCGAGCGCCGGGTAGATTCTCGTAACCTTCGCGACGACCGGCTGATGCCCCTGGGCGGAGAAGGTGACAGCATTGCCGACCTTGATGCGGGCCAACATGTCTTGCGAAAGCTTGGACATGATTCGAACATGCCCGGGAACCTGGAGAGAGAAGAGGGGCTTGCCCGGTGCCGCGACATCTCCAGGCTCGACCAGGCGCGCGGTGATGACCCCGGCGTACGGGGCGGTCGCGTCCGCGTACGATCGGGCGGTGAGCGCGCTTTGGTAGGCCTGGCGAGCCACGACCCTGTTGGCCCGGCTCGCCTCGAGCTGAGCTTTGCTCACGTCCAACGTCTGCTGGGGAATGTCGTGCGTCGAGAACATCGCGCGATCCCGGTCGTAGATTGCCTGCTGCTTGACCAGGTCCTCTTCCGCCGCGGCAAGGCGGGCACTCGCCGCTGCGGCCGCGTCTTGCAGGACGCGCGCATCGATCCGCACCAGCAACTGGCCTTTCTGGACGCGGTCCCCCTCGCGACCGCGCACCTCCAGAATGCTGCCTGGCACTTGTGCGGTCACCGTGCTGGTCAGATCGGATTGAACCAACGCCACGGTCTCGAGGGTGTCGGCGACGGAACCGTCTCTCACGGTGGCAGTCGCAACCGGAATGGGCGGGCTTTCGGGTGTCGGAAGCCGCTCGAGAGCCCGGCGCTTGTGGACGATGACCATCGCCCCAGCGGCGATGACAACCAGAGCCAAGATGATGGCGAAGATTCGCTTGATCAACGCACTCCTCCGTTCTTGTGTAAGGCGCCCGCACCGAACACTATAGGGCAGGCGCCGGCGCGTGTCGAGAACCGGCGATGCCGGAAAGAGCTTGCGACCGAGCCGCGCCCCGCGCCTTGACCGCCGTCAAGACGGAGCACTTTTTGGGGGATGTCAATCATGGTACGTCCGGGTTGGCCGGGCGCCTCGCGAACGGCAGTGTCGCGATGAACCCCGTCATCACGCCAAACGAGGCCGTTTCGCCGCCCTGGGGTATGTCGACAGACACCTGGTTGATGAGCTCGAACCCGTCCCACAGCGTCACGTTGTACCCGGCGGCCACGGCGCCGAGTTCGATCCGGCGCGCTCCTGCGTCGGGCTCGGGTCGGTAGGCCATGTCGTACTCCAGCAGCAGCTCGTGCATCGGAGCAACCCGGGTGTACGCGCCGACCGTCGACTCCAGCCGCAGCGTCGTTTGCGGCTCTCCATCGCTGAGCCGCCGCCCGTAAATCGGCAGAGGCGCGCGCAAGTACATCCCCCACGTTCTCATCTCCGGGTCCGCGTCCACGTTGAGCTCGAACGCAGGGCGAAGCTCGAAGTGGTCGCTGACCGACAGTTCCAGAAAGAGGTCCAGGTCGACGTGATTCGAGTCCAGCGGCGTACCATTCACCCCGAAGTAGTGCGTGGTGGCTCCGGAGGTGAAAGCGTCGGTTCCTTCGAGCGTGGCTCCGAAATAGGCGCCCAGCCGACGGAAGAGCCCGAAGCCCAGCATGATGTCGCCGAACACAGGCCCCGCTTTCCCGACGCCCCCGAGTTGGTCCAAGCCGAGATACACGTCCACCTCAGCCGTGCCGGCTTCGAACGGCTCGACGGTGTCGGCAGCCCGAACGCGTTGGGACGTCGCGAAGATCGCCGCACCTGCGGCCAGGGCGAGAACGCCCTTTGATGAATAGGTCATGGCACCACCTTTGCTCCACCCGGCGCGGCCCCCACCGTCTTCGCGCCTGCGTCCAGCCCGTGTCGCTGCAGCAGGCCAAGGAGCGTAGTGCGGCTCAGCCCAAGCTGCCTCGCCGCCCCCGACCGATTGTTGCCGTTCGCGGCAAGCGCCTCCAGCAGCAACGCTCGTTCGAAGGCCTTCACGCGAGCCCGAAAGTCAGGGCCATCCCTCGCGCTCGAAGATTCTTCTTCGTCGCCCTCGCGAAGCTCCTGTGCCAGCGCCAGCTCGCCCCCGTCGCTGAGCGCGACCATGGACGCGACGGCGTTCTCCAGCTCTCGCACGTTACCGGGCCAGGGACGTGATTGCAGCGCCTCGAGCACACCCGCGGCGAACCGCACGGGCCCGGCCCCAAAACGCCTTGCGTACAGGTTGGCGAAGTGGGCGGCGAGCAGCGGAATGTCGTCGGCCCGCTCGCGCAGCGGGGGAACCGCCACGCCCACGACGGCCAGGCGGTAGTACAGGTCTTGCCGGAACCTTCCTGCCTTTGCCTCCGCGCGCAGGTCGGTATTGCTGCAGGCAATGAGCCTCACGTTCACCTTCCGAGCGTAGTCGGCCCCCACCGTCTGCACCTCGCCTTGCTGGACCGCGCGAAGCAGCTTGGCCTGGGCTTCGAGAGGCAGGGCTTCCACTTCATCCAACACCAGCGTGCCCGTGTCGGCAGCCCCGAAGAACCCGCGGCGGGGCTGCAGCGCGCCCGTGAACGCGCCCCGGACATACCCGAACAGCTCCGCTTCCGCCAGGTCTCGCGGGATGGCTCCGCAATTGACCCTCACAAGCGGCCGCCCGACACGGCTGCTGGCCGAATGCAGCAATGACGCCACCAGCTCTTTTCCCGTCCCGGTCTCGCCGGTCACAAGCACCGTAACGTCCTTCGGGCCAACCTTCTCCACCGTGGCGAGCAGCTGCCGCATGGCCGCGCTGTCTCCGACGAGCGTGTGACGGGGCGTGCGCTCCTCCGAGGTGTCGAGCCGAGGAAGCAGCCGCGGCGCCGCGCTCAAGGAGGTTGTCATCAGACGCCCTTCGAGCAGGGAATCCGCCGCCTCGTCGGTGTCCGTCCGCGGCAGGCTTCGAACGATGTGGGGCATGTTGGTGTATCGCTCCATCTGGTCCCCGCTGAAGCTTGTAGCCGGACTCGCTCGCCACGAGCTCGTGCCTGGCTCAAAATCCGCATGTCACCTGTGCGCCAAACCAGTTGGCCGCCGGCGACTTTCCCGTCTCACGGACGAACCTGCCCGGAAAGTAGTGCCCGCCCGCGACCAGCAGCTCCACCCCTTCCCACGCTTTCCAGATCAGCTTGGCGTCCAGCTCGTGCCCGAGCTCGGAGCCGGCAGCACCGCTCCTGTCGACGCGCACTGGCTTGAGCCCGGTCGAGTACCACGCATCCGTCGACTGATCGAGCGTCATATAGTGGTATTCGGAGCGGAGCGCGAGCGTCGGATAAGGCGCCAAGTCGAAGTCGAGCTCGTGGTCGTGCAGGTTTGCCCAGTAGAAGAGGTTCAGGAATCCGTAGAAGGCGATGTCCGCGCCACCAAAGACGCCGTCGAAGGTCCCGTGCACGCCGTCGTGCGGGTTCGAGTCGCCCGAGCCCCAGGTCAGCTGGGCCGTGACGCGGGGCTTCCAGGTTTCGGCGAGCAGCGCGCTGGCCTTCGCGTTGAACCCGAAGGCGCGGATCTTGTCGCGCCCGTAGGCGCCCGACTGGTAGACGAAGGTGGCGCCGTAGCCGAGACGTTCGAAAGCGGAGCCCTCCGCCTGGAATCCCGAGGAATACGAGCGCAAGGGCCCGGTGCCGGACTCCCCCTTGACCGGATTGGCGGTGTCGTATTTGACTGCCTCGAACAGATCGACGCGAAGCGGAAGGCCCTTGAGCCGCGCGTAGCCGACCAGCGCGGTGGGGCCCGATGCCTCGGGATTGGGCCAGCGGTCCGGGCGATTCTCGATGGGCCGGCCTGCCCACAGGTCGACATCGTACCAGCGTGTCCGAACTTCGAGCATGGCAGCATCCCAGGCGTACCGCCCCGTATTGCCCCATAGGCCCGGGCCGAACACGCGCTGGTCGCCGTAGGAGATCTGTTGGCGTCCCACCTTGAGCCCCATCGGCGTGCCGCCGATCCCCGTCCACTCCACGAACGCCTGGCGGATGTCCAGCGGGTCGTGGATGGGATTGCTCTGCGGGAAGTCGGCGTCGCTGAACGACGAGCCGAACGCATGAGCGTCACGTAGCTGCAGCACAATCCGCGCGGTCTTGCGGTATCGCAAAGCAGCGTCGAGCATCACGCGCTCGAGCACGAATCCGTCGGTCGACCCGGGCGCATAGCCCTTGATGGTGAGCTGGTCGTCATACTCGTAGCGCAGGCGAAGCTGCGCGCCGAGGTCCAGGCGAAGAGGGCCAGCCGCCAGGTCCTTGCCCAGGGCGGGCTTGTCGCCCGAGGCCGGAATCTCCTGCGCAGCAGCACGGCCCGGCGAGAAGGCAAGCGCAGCCGCAGCGAGCAGCCACGGTCCTGCTCGGTAAGGTAGAGTTGATTGGCAAGGTGCGCCGCGCATCGAAGCCCTCAAATGACCTTCAGCAGGTGCAGTGCGATTTGGGCGGAGAAGAACCACATGATGAAGGCGAAGGCGACCTTCACGAACTTCGGACTCGCTTTCACCGTAACGTACGAGCCAATCGCCGAACCCACCATGGCCGCGACGGCGGTGGGAACGATCAGCGCGGAGTCGACATGCCCGACAGACAGGTGGCCGAGGGAGCCGACCAGGGAGCTGACCGTGACGATGTAGGCGTTGGAGCCGGCCGCCTTTTGCGCCTGGTACTTCAGATACAGGACCAGGAACGGGAAGATGACCAGCCCGCCTCCCACGCCGATGAGGCTGGAGAGCACCCCGACAGCGAAAGAGAACACCACGATGGTGGCCGTGAGCCCGCCGGTCATTGGTCTCGGCTTCTGGTCAGCCTGCCCCTTGCCAGAGCGGATCATCAAGAAGCCAGCGCCCAGCAGGAACACGGAGAACAGGCCGAGCAGCAGACTCTTGGGAGCCCAATTGCTGAGCAGAGCTCCCAAGAGTGAGCCCACGATCGTGCCCGGAAGGAAGAGCGAGGCGGACTTGAAGTCCACCAGCCGGTTGCGGGCGAACACGATCGTCGCCACCAGGGCAGTCGCCAGGTTCAGGAACAGCGCGGTGGAGATGGCCGTCTTGATATCCCAACCGAGCATGACCAGAACGGGCGTGTACAGGGAGCCACCGCCCTTGCCGAACATGGAGAAGACGACCGAGATCGCCAACACCACGAAGAACGCGATTGGGATACCCATGACGACACCTCACTTGGTGGCGAGCAGCTTCTCCTGGCAGGGGATGCATACCTTCTTGTTACCCACCAGCCGCCCGTACTTTTCGACCACGTTTTCGCCGCACACGTCGCAGAGGAACGAGTCGAAGGTCTCCGACGGCTTGGGCGCCTCGTAGCGAAACTCCTCGCCGACCTTCAGGATCATCTCCTGCGGCGCATTCATCACCTTGTCGACCAGCGGCTGGACGACCTCGTCCGGCACCTTGGACGCCGGGATGTTCTTCATGCGGTACTCGGTGAAGAACGGCGTCTTCTTGGAGGCGTTTTGTGCCTCGGCCTCGGGCACCACACGCACGGCCCGCCCGGTCGCCCGGTCTACCAGCGTGAGGCCGAACTTGCCGTAGCCGACCTTCTTGATATTGCCTTTGCCGAACGTGCAGCCGGTGATGATCTGCACGCCGTCCGCGAAGCAGTGGGCGCAGTGGTCGTCACCGAGCTCGAGAATGGCCAGCAACTGCTTGTCCATGGCGCGCTCGACGCCGAGGGCGTTCATGGCAGCCGCGCCTGCGCGCAGCCCGAGGGGCATCGCGGGACACTTGTGTCCGTGGAGCAGCAAACCGGCGTCGTAGAACAGCTTGGGATCGATCATCTTTTTTCTCCTGGGTCGTCCGGCTCATGGCCGGGGAAACACGTTGCAGCTTGCGTCCCCTTCGCGCCTCGTGCCTTGACCACGATCAAGTCTGCGACGTTTGCGGCACGCGGGGGCACCATCGGATCAGCCTCGCGTAGACTGGGCCCGCGCCTGCGCCAGCTGCTCCCGAACAACTTTTCGCACGTCTTCGACCTTGGCCGGATCCACGGCATGGACGATCATGCGAATGCCGTTGGGAGAGTCCTCCAGCTCTTTGGTCATCTGCACGGGCACGGGCTTCGGGTGGGCTTTCATGTACGCGGCACGTGCCCTCACGCGCTGCCGCACCTCATCCGCGTGCCCTTCGTTGGCAAACTCGATCACGATGCCGTCAGCCGTTTCTTGCTCCGTCGCACTCGTGCCCGGAATTTCAAAAGGGCAGGGGGGCATCGCATCGGCTGTCGCCGCCGCGGGCGCAGCGCCACGCGAGGCGACCGCCTGGTTCGGCGAAGCGCAGCCGGCCATGAACGCAACCGTCGAGCCGATACCCACGAGCCTGATCATGTTCTTGATTGTCATCAGCGGTCTCCATTGTTCGTGCATTGCTCCGCGCGGCCCGGGGCCGGGCGAACAGGTGGCATCATGGGCGCCGCGGTCGGGCTCCGCCTTGACCGTGGTCAAGAGGGCGCGCTTTCTTTCACCTGGCTCGCCCTTGCGAAGAGCAGGTACAGCAGAGGCATCAAGTACAGCGCGACGAACACGCCGGCAGCGAGCCCGCCCATGGCCGCGACAGCCATCGGCTGCAACATGTCGCCGCCTTCCTCGAGATTCAACGCGATGGGCGCAAAGCCCACCAGCACGCCGAGCGCGGTCATCAGCCTGGGCCGGAAACGAATCTGGGCTGCCTGGACCACCGCAGCTTCCGCCGACAACGATTGGCTCGCTCGAAGCTCTTCCGCGTAGTTCAGCAGCAATACGCCCTCCGTCACGCTCGCTGCCACCACCACCAGCAGGCCGATTGCCACGGTGGTACCGACCGGAGTGCCGGTCAGCGCCAGCGCCAGAATGAGGCCAGCCAGCGAGAAGGGGACGGTTGCCAGGATGATCGCCGGCACGCGGAGCCGGTTGAACTGCACCACGAGGATGACGAACGCAAAGAAGGTCGCAAACGCGATCACGAGCATGAGGCTGCGCTTGGCCTCGGCCATCATCTGCGCCTGGCCGCCATAGCCCACCTCATATCCAGGCGGCACATCGACGGTGCTCATGACGGACTTCAGCTCCGCCAAGGCCTCGCCCACGCTCACGCCGGCCGCGTCGGCCTGAATGACGACCTGCTTCGCCTGGTTCTCGCGGATGATCTCCACCGGGCCGACCGACGTTCGCACCGCGGCCACGTCGCGAACTCTCGTGCAGGCGTCGCCGCGGCAGGCGAGGGGAAGATCCTGGAGCGAATCGCGGCTGGCCAGCCGCTGCTCGGGCACCAGCACGCGTATGTCGTAGGTCTCGTCGCCCTCCCGATAGGCCGTGGCTACCTGCCCCCGCACCAGGGACTGGACTGTCGTGGCGATTTCCGCTGCGCCGAGGCCCAAATCGGCTGCGCGGAACCGGTCCACGTCGATGTGGACCTCGGGCTTGGTCATGTCGAGCGACATGTATACGTTCCGCAGGTGCGGCGACTTGGACATGGCCGCGCGGCTGGCTTCGGCGAGCGCGAACAGCCTCTCGATGTCCGGACCTCGAAGCTGGACCTCGAGGTCCGATGCGCCAACCCGGCGGATGCCCTTGACCGGAGCCTGCATCACCATGGCCTTGCCCACCGGAAGCCCGCCGGCGAGCGCGCGCTGGAGCCTGCCCATGTACGCGACCGTGGTCTCCTTGCGACGGTTGCGCGGCACGAGCTGGATGTCCACCTCGCCCTCGTTGGCGATCTCGTACGTGTAGAGCCCCCATACCTTGCCGCCCACGAGGGTGAAGGCGCTCTCCACCATCGGATCCCCGCTCACCGCTTGCTCGACCGTCCGCAGGGCGACGTCGGTCTGCCCTACGGAGGTGCCCGTCGGCAGGCGCACTTTGATCATGACGCGGCCGTCATCCATGCGGGGGAGGAACTCGCTGCCCAGCTTGGGCGCCACGGCAAGCCCAGCACCGGCCAGAGACAGGAAGGCCACGAGCGTTGCCGCTCGCCACCGCAGCGTAGCGCGGAGCGAGCGCGCGTAGGCGGAGGTCACCTTGTGTACGAGGCGCTCGAACCACGTCTCGCGCAGCGACACCGAGCCGACTCGCAGCAGAAGCGCCATCATCACCGGGGTCACCGCCAGCGCGTTGATCAGGCTGACGCACATGACGCCCGTGATGACCAGGATCAGCTCGTGGAACAGCAGGCTGGCCATGCCAGGCACGAGCAGGAACGGCAAGAAGAGTGCGAGAAACGACAGCGTGGAGGCGAGCACGGCAGGGCCGACCTGCTGCGTGGCCGTGACCACGAGCTCGCGGAATCCGATGTCGGGTCGCTCGTGGCGGAGCCTCGTGATGTTCTCGATGACGATGATCGAGTTGTCGAGGTCTACCGCGATCGCGACCACGATGCCGCCCAGCGAGAAGATGTTCAGGGAGAAGCCGGCGAGCTTCATGACCGCGAAGTTGGCAATCACCGTGAAGGGCAGGGCCCAGGTCATCGCCACGACCTGACGCCAGTTGCCGAGGAATAGCGCCATGAGCACCACGACCAGCGCCGCGGCCTCGAGCGCGGAGCTGCGCACCCCGTGGAGCGCCGCTTGGACATACTGAGCCTGGTCCTCCACCACACCCAGCTTGACCCCGGCGGGCAGCGACGGCTGCAGCTCGCGTAGCCGCTGCTTTACCCCCTCGGCCACGGTCACCGTGTTGGCGTCGGCTTGCTTCATCACGCTGAGCTTGACGCACGGCTTGCCGTCCACTCGCGTGATCACCCGAACCTCTTCGTGGCCGTCCTCCACCGTGGCCACGTCGCGCAGACGAACCCGCGCTCCGTCCTGCTGGGCCACGACGACCTCCCGAATCTGGTCGAGGGACTGGAACTCCGCAGGGGTCCGCACGATGAACTCTTTCTTACCCGCGGTCACACGCCCGGCCGAGAGCTCCAGGTTCTCCTGGGCAAGCCTTCGGCTGATCTCCGCCACGCCCAGGTGGTATCGCTCCAGGGACAGCGGGTCGAGATTCACTCGTATCTCCCGCTTCAGCCCGCCCACGATCTCGGTTCCCGCCACCCCGGACACCGACACCAACCGCTCTTGCAGCCAGATGTCCGTCCAATCCCGCAGCTTCACCAGGTCCCACGAATCCGAGCTCACCGTGAGCTGCAGGATCGGCAGCGCGGAGGGATCGGCCTTGATGACGACGGGCGGATCCATGTCCTTGGGCAGCTCACGCGCCACACGCGCCATCGCGGCAAGCGCGTCTTGGTACGCTACATCCAAGTCCGTTCCGTAGCGGAAGTTGACCTGCAGCGTGTACATCCCCTCGATCGACGACGACTCGAGGTAGTCGAGCCCGTCGACCGTCGACATGGCGCGCTCGACCGGATCCGCGATCTCCCTGTCGATCTCTTCCGGTGTGGCGCCGCGCTGCCAGATGTGGACCTTGATCAGCGGGTAGGTGATGTTCGGGAGGAAATCCACGGGAAGCTGGCCGAGTCCGTAGATCCCGAGCACGAGCACGGTCAGCACGATCGCGAACGTCGACAGCGGGCGTTTGACTGTGAGCTCCGTGAGCTTCATGGCTGCTGCTCCTTCGGAGCCGGCTTGGGCTTGTCGCTCCCGCCCGGCGGGTTCGCGCGCTTCGTCTTGACCATCGCCTGGTCTTTGATCTTGGCCTGGCCGCTCACGACCACCTCTTGCCCGGCGCTCACACCCGATCGGATCTCGACGCGCTCACCCGACTCGATGCCCGTCTCGACCGGCCTCTCGTGTGCCTGGCCCTGCTCGACGACGAACACGAACTTGTGGCCGTCCTTCGGCGCCACGACCGCGGATGCAGGGAGCACGATCGAGTCTTTGGCTTCTTGGAGCGTGATCCGGGCTCGTGCGAACATCCCGGGCGTCACGCCGGAGGTGTCCGGCAACCCGAGCTCCGCGGTTCGCGTGCGCGTTTTCCGGTCGAGCTCGGGATACAACCGGGTCACCGTCGCATCCCGTTCGATCCCTGGGAACGCGTCGAGCTGAAGGCGTGCCTTCGAGCCCTCGACCACCCCCGCGCATAGCGATTCCGGAATCGCTATGCGAACGACCAGCTGCGCCGGATCGAACATTTCGAGCAGCAGCGTCCGGGGCGCGACGAAGTTCCCCTCATCGACGAGCACCCGGGAGATGACGCCGCCGAAGGGCGCCGCGATCACGTGGTCACCGGCAGCCTCGGCCTCGGCAGCCACCACGGCTCGTGCCCTCTCCCAATCGGCCCGCGCCCTGTCGAGCAGCTCGCCGGCGACTGCTCCTCTTGCTGCCAGCCTGTCGATGCGTTGCATTTCGAGCTCGGCTTTGTGCAGCTCCTCGCGCGCCGACCGCAAACGCGCGGCAGAGCCCGCGGCCCGTCCAACCCTGGCCAGAACCTGGCGAGCCTTGACGCGGTCGCCCTCGCGAACACTCAGCCATTCGATCGGGCCTTCCGCTGGTGACGCGAGGCGGGCCACGCGCACCGGCTCGACCGATCCGGCCAGCTCAACCGTGGAAGAGATGGAGTCGACCTTGGCGGGCACCACGCCGACCTCCGGTGGCCCGGCACTGGCCGAGCTCGCGCCCGATGCAGCCTTGCCCGCTCCACCCGCAGCGTGGCGCAATCCGAAAGCGCCCGCAGCACCAATCCCGGCGATGACGACGACGCCCACGACCTGCCAAAGATTCTTCATGGTTCCTCTCCGGTGGCGAGACGCAGCTCGGCCAAAGCGATTTGAACGTCGGCCAGAGCACGGATTCGGTTTGCCTCAGCCTCGGTCAGCGCGGCCTGCGCATCGAGCACATCCGTGATCGTGGACTTGCCCTCCGCCTGCTTGTCGGATTCGACCTGCATCGCGGCGCGCGCCTGCCCGACCGCCGCTTCCGACACCTCCACGCGAGCACGCGCCGAGGTCAGGTGCGACAGTGCCGTCTCCACCTCCAGGCGCACCCGCAGCTGCAGCTTGCGAAGCCGCTCCCGCGCCGCGGCCAGCAAGGCCTCCTTCTCTCGAACCGACGCCTGCACCCTGCCGCCGTCCAAGAGCGGCACGTCCGCAACGACCGCGACCTGCCCGACATCCACCAGCGCGCTCGCGCCATCCGGGTGCACGCTCGGCGCCAGGCCCCAACGCGCGCCATAGGAGCCCGCAAGGCTCACCTGCGGCCAGCGACCGGCGCGCGCGCTCTGAACCCTCGCGCTCTGCTGACGCACGTCTGCTTGCGCTGCCGCCAGGTCGCTCCGTTGGCGCCATGCGCGCTGAATGATTGCCTCGCGATTGGCCGGCCCGCTCGCGGGCGCATCCCCCAGCGCCCCGATGACTTCGAGCCTCGTCGCCAGATTATCCAGCCCAATGACGGACGCCAGCGCGAGCGTTCGCACCTCCACGTCGCTGTCGGTCTGGATGCGCTGCTGGCGGATGGTGGCCTGGCGGACTTGGACGCGCTGTCGGTCGAGGGGGGCGGCTTTGCTCTCTTCCACGAGAGCCGCCAGGCGCTGGTCGTGCTGGGCCAGCGCCGCCTCCGAAGCGGCCAGGGAAACGCTGACTCCGCGCCCTGCCAGGATGGCGTAGTACAACGCCGTGACGTCGAACGCGATCTCCGCTCTGCGCCGCCTCGATGACTCGCTTGCGACGCTTTCTCCTTGGGATGCCGCCTCGGAGCTCGCGGAAAGCCGCCCGCCGGTATAGAGCGGTACGACGAACGCCAGGTCCGCGCCAAGCACGTGCCTCGTGATGACTGCGGGATCGCTTGGCGTCGTCGCGGGGTACAAGCGCTGCTCTCGCCGCATCTCCGTGAATGAGCCGAGCGCGTGGACGACCGGGTTCGCATCCGCCGACGCCTGTTCCGACCGCGCCCTCGCCGCCTCCACGTCGGTGCCGGAGAGCTTGATGTCCGGGCCGGACGCGAGGGCGAGCCGGATGGCGGCTGGCAGATCCAGCCGCAAGACCCCCGAGGCGGGCGCTGATGTCGCCGTTTGGGCGTGCGCCTGGCGCGGGGTCGCCACCCCGAGCGTAGCGATGCACGTCAGGAGCGCGAATCCGCCGCGAGCAGCGTGCCTAGATGGCAAAGTTGCCAACTTATGGGCAAGTAATTTGAAGTGAACCACGGTTGGAATCCCTTTCCAAGCTTCAGCCCCGCTCTTGAGGCTTCGAGGCCAGCTGCTGGATCCCGTAGCAGCCGTCCCTGACGGCCGCCTTGACCACGGTCAACCCACGTCGCTTTGCGCTTGCGCAGCCTTTCCGACCAACTGCTGGTCACACGGCTGCCCGCACGCGCACGCTTCGGCCGCCGACTCGACCTGCAACGTCACGTGCGAGAGCGCGAAGCGATGCAGAAGCGCTTCCCGAGCACGCGTCACGAGGCTCTCGCGGCTTCCGTTCTCCGCGACCAGGTGCGCGGTCAGCGAATTCTCCGTCGTGCTCAAGGCCCGGATGTGCAG
>JAJZQG010000380.1 GCA_021847645.1 Myxococcales bacterium | reverse complement strand
CGCGAACGCGATCGGCGTAGCAGTGATGACGAAGCACCTTCCCAAGTCATCGTCGTTCCTCAAGCTGCCGCCGAGCCACAAGACCGAGTTGCTGGGAATCAGCACGCCGGAGAAGGCCGAGAACCTGGCTGCGAAGGTGCTCGAAGGGAAGCTCACGGTCCAGAAGTTGCGCGAGCTCGTGCGCAAAGAGCGTGCGAAGGGCAAGAAGAACCCGCAGGGACGCAAGCCCACGCCGACCGTCGTTCGCGTGCTCACCGCGTGCGCGAAGCTCCTCCGCGATCAGGCGACCGGTAGGCTCGTGTTCCGCAAGGCCGACTTCGCCGAGCTCACGCCCGAGCAGGTCGAAGAGGTGAAGGAGCTTCGCGAGATGCTCGTGAAGCGGATGGAGGAAGTCCAGAAGCACCTTGGCGCGTAGTCAATTCCCAGCCAGTGCCCGCACACGTTCGAGGAGATCCCCCGCCGTCAAGCTTACTCCGTGTCCGCGCATTATGTCCTCGAACGATCGTTCTCGGAGGCGAACGAGGGGGAGCTTGACCGCGAGCCGCGGAGAAAGCGGCCAGTGATGGTCGACTTCCTCATAGCCGTTCAAGAGTGACTCGACCTGCATTGGATGCTCGAACTGCCTGACGAGGTCCTCCAGGCTCGGCACTTCGCCGGTCCAAACCTTCGCGTGAATCGGCCACTTCACCAACCGGGCGTTTCCGTCCTTGTCTCGCAGCGGAATCGACACGTTCACGGTCTTCCGTTCGAAAAACCGAGTAAGCGCGGAGAGGTCCGAAACGTAAACGCCTTCGATCCCGCCGGGCACGCTGAACGGGAGGCCGTTAATAACGCACTCGATGGTTTTGTCCCAACGAACATCATCGCCAAGGTGCTCGCGAACTACTTCTGGGTATTTGTTGAGGGCAGTGCTGACACGGCGCGCCTGCATTTCGCCATCGATAATGTCCTCGAAGCACCGGAAGCGCCTCGACGGCTTCCCGCCGGAAAGCGATCGATTCTTGCACTCGAACACCAGAAGAGTCTGGTCCCATACGCATGCGCCATCGCACTCGTACTCCTCGTCATCCCTGCGGAACTTGAATCCGACACAAGGGTGCCCGTGGGCGCAAAGCAGCTCGCGCAAGCGCAATTCGAGCGCACGGCCCTTTCTGGAGATCTGGCACCCCAAAGTGGAGAGATGCGAGAGTATCGCTCTCGCAATATTCGTGACGCTCACGACGCCAGGAATGCAATGGAACCGGCCGTCATCCGTCAGCAACAGTGGCGCATCAAACAAGTCGCCGTGTTCGCGGCCGAACGTGGTGGCCTCCATGAAGGCTTCGATCGCTTTCTTGGAAAGGCCGGCGTTCACCATGCCTTCGAAGATTTGCTCTCGTGTCCACGAAATCGTGGCGAGCGAATCCGAGCATCGCTCGGCCTGCAGTGCGAGCCAAGCATAGGCGCGAGTCCATTCTACCCATCGCAGCCCTGCATACTCCTCGCTGTCTTCACCAACGTTGAACTGCAATAGATGGCAAAGGTACAGCATCGAGTACGCTTCCATCTTCGTCAGGTATGCTCGCGGCGCCAGGGGCGTCGGCGTAGCCTCGGACTGCGGCCACCCGGCGCCCATCGCGTCTAGCTCAAGCGTGTGTTCCAGGAAGATCCGGTTCATTCGTTCGTGGGCGACTTCGTCAAGGAGGTCGATGCCCAGCTCCGATTCAAACTCGATGGTGGGGATATCCCTCGTGCCCCCGTCCGCTTGAGGGACGGTGATCAGCGCACGCTTCAGGTCACCACCAAAGAAACGCCAACGCTCTTGAGCGAAATCGAGAAGTCGCCAGCCCTGGCCGAGCATCGTCGTCAGCCCAACCTGGAACTGGGCATTCTCAGGCAGCTCAACGGGCGCGGGGAGCACAAGCTCTCCCGACGGAAGAAACCACTCGTGCTGGTAACCAAACATCAGGAGTGCGCTTGCCAGCACGTCAGTCCAAGCAGCCAGAACGGCATCGGGACGGTACGAATTGCCGTCACCGTCCTGCGCGTGTACGGAGTACAGATCTACAATTGGCGCCTTCTCGGGGATACCCGCCTCCATTTGCGCAAGCATGAGGTTCTGTTCGGTCGCGAGTCTGCCGAAAAGCGCCCACACGTGCGCTGCTGGTGCGAGCTTCGCGTGCGGTCCTTCAGCCATGGCGCGAAGGACCTCCTGAAAGCCCTCCTCAATGATCCGGACCCCTGCCACGTGAGCGTCGAACAACTCAAGAGTCTGCGCGGTCGCGTGGCCGAGCATGCGAGCCCTGCAGCTGTCCACAAAGGCGTCGCGCTTGGCCGAACGCTTTGGAGCGGGCCGCTGTACGACGAGCCGTCCTGAGTGGATGAGCCGTCTTACGAACTCAGCGCAGGCTTCGTTCTCTCCGACTTCCGAAGCACTGCCATCAAGCCACTCGAGCGCCGCGTCGCGATCGAAGCTGCTGAAAGCATGCGCGAGTGGATCCTGTTCCTGTCCTGCCATCGGCGCCTCCGAGGTTGCCCAACAGAATATGTGCGAACACCGTGGCGTCAACCCACGTCCCCCGCCACTTGCAGCGACCCTCTGCCCCCTGCGTGATCCCGCGCAGAAAGCCCCCACAAGCCCCGTCCTCCAAGCCCGGCCTCGCACCATCGGAGGCGCGCCGTGGGTAGCGCCGTCTTGCGTGCGCTCGAACGCGCGTACGAGGCGCTCGACACGCGCTTAGCGGCGCCGGTGTGCAAGACCATCTGGGGCTCGCCGGCCGGCAAGAAACGGATCGCCGACCGCCTGGTCGCGATGCTTCCCGCGCACAAGACCTACGTGGAGCCGTTCGCCGGCAGCGCGGCGGTGCTCTTCGCGAAGGAGCGCAGCGAGGTCGAGGCCATCAACGACGCCGACACCGAGATCGCCCGCGCGTACAAGCTCATCCAGAAGCTCAAGCCCAAGGACCTCGCGAAGCTGCGCGAGAAGAAGTGGGTCGGCGACGAGGCGACGTTCAAGAGCCTCATCGACGAGAGCCCTCGCGACGACGTCGGCTGGCTGCACCGATTTCTGTACCTGACCCACTTTTCGTACGGGAAGATGAGGGGCAAGAGCTTCTCGCCATCCGTCAGCGGCGTGGAGGCGAAGACCGTCGACCGCATCGAGCAGTTCGCTCCGCGTCTTCGGGGCGTGAAGATCTACGGTGGCGACTACCTCCCCATCGTTGAGAAGTACGATGGGAAGGACACCGTCCATTTCCTCGACCCTCCTTACTCGGGATACAACGTCGATGTCGGCGAGGACGCGTTCGACGAGGCCGTGTTCTGCAAGCTGCTGACCAAGCTCGACGGCAAGTTCCTCATGACCTACGGCATCCGCGGCGAGCTCCCGCGCCTGGTCAAGGAGGCCGGATTCGAGATTCGCCGGATTCGCACGCGCCGGAGCATCGGCTCGATGCGTGGCGTAGGTGGGCCGTCAATCCTGACGCAGCTGCTGGTCTCGAACTACGCCCTGGCCCGCAAGAGCCTCGATGGGCTTCGCGATGATGGCTGGGACGTGGAGGAGCCCGAGCGGACCGCAAGGGTGGCGGTGCCCGGCTATTCCGACATCGGAATAGCTGACGAATCCAGCGTGGAATCCGGTGCTTCTGGAGACGAAGCCCCAATCAGCGAGTTGGAAAAGGCGCAGCCGTTCGGCACGTTCGGCGGCTCCTTCCACTACGCCAAGCGCCTGCTTCCCCTGCTGCCGGCCCACAAGGTCTACGTCGAGCCCTTCGCCGGGGCGGCGGCGTTGCTGCATGCGAAGGAACCATCGGAGAAGGAAGTCATCGCCGACCGGGACCCCGATGTCGTCTTCCTGCATCGCGCCATCAAGGCGATTACCCCGGAACAAGTCGAGGAACTCTCGCGTCGTTTCCCCTGGGAAGTCACCGAGGAGACGTTCGCCAAGGCTCGCGATCTCGAGCCCAAAGACGACCTGGCTCGATTCTACAAACTCGTGTTCGTGCGCACGCACGCCCGCGATTGCCGTCCCGATGGCACCCACCCAGCGCGCCAGCACCTCGGGTCAACCACGAACCCGGAGAAGTACCTGAAGGCAGCTGAGCGCCTGCGCGACGTGACCATCCTGCGACAGGACTACCAGAAGACCATCGAGAGGCTCGATGGGCCGGACACGTTCTTCTTCATCGACCCGCCGTACCCGGGCGAGTGGTTCGACAAGGACGCGGTCATCGACCTCGAAGAATTCACCGGCGTGCTGAAAGGCATCCGCGGAAAGTTCATCGCGGTACTCAACAATAGCCCGGAAAACGTCGCCGCCTTCAAGAAGGTCGGGCACATCTTCAAGCTCAAGGTCCGCGAGGCCTCTGGTCGTGGTGGCGCGAAACAGGCCATGCGCCTGTTCTGCGCGAACTACCCCGTACGCAAGAGCGAGGAGTTCGAGCTCGTCGCGAAGTGTGAAGGGGAGCCGTTCACTCGCACCTCGACGCTCCTCAAAGGAACGGACCCCGCCGACGAGCGCTTCGTGCTCGGCATCGTGCTGGAGCCCGAGGTCGTCGACGCCCAGGGCGACATCTACTCGGCCGAGGAGATACGCCAGGCCGCGCACCGCTTCATGGAGGAGTTCGGCGGCCTGGGGCTGATGCACCGAATGCGGGTCAACGACCAGGTGAAGGTTCTCGAGTGCTACCTGGCGCCGGTCGACTTCGAGGTCGCGGGCGTGACCGTGCGCAAGGGAACCTGGATGCTCGGCGTGCACGTCATCTCCGACGAACTCTGGGGCCAGGTCAAGGACGGCACGCTGACTGGCTTTTCGATTGGCGGGTCCGCTCGCCGTGTCCCCGAGGCCGTCGCGACCGACTCTGCTGCTCAAGAGGTTCCAGCTTGAGCACAACCGAAGACCCCAATGCTGGCGTCCACCGGCTGATCGACATGGTCGTCGAGGAAGTGTCCCTCGTCGATCGCGCCGCGAACAAGCACCGA
>JAJZQG010000114.1 GCA_021847645.1 Myxococcales bacterium | reverse complement strand
GGCCGTCGCCAGCTTCGGAGCGCCCGTCCCTCTCAGCTCATGCTGCCGCTTGCGGAATTTCCGGGCCGTTTTGCGGCAAGATGTTGAGGGTCATGACACCTTCCTCGGTGTACGGCTCCTTCGTCGAGAGGGGCCGCAGCCGTCCCATCCTCGCCTCCGGAGCGTCCGACGGTCACGTGCACATGCTCCTACTGCTTACCGCTCTCTTCGCCGAAGGCAGCCAGCGGACTTCCATCATGCTTTTCGACGAGCCGGAGCTGTCATTGCATCCGTGGGCGCTCGCGGTTCTTGCGAGGGCGACCAAGGAGGCTGTAGCCCACCACCAGAAGCAGGTGCTCATCGCTACCCACTCGCCCGTGCTCATGAGCCAGTTCGAGCCTCCGGAGTGCATGGCTGTTGAGCTAGCTGAAGGACGCACGGTGATGCGTCGCGTCTCGGACATGGCGGACATTGGAGATCTGCTCGATCAGTACGCGATGGGCTCCCTCTACATGTCGGAGGCCATCGCGCCACAGGGCTCCGGGGGCGAGGTCAAGGATGAGTAGCTCGGCGTTCGGCCCATCCTGGCGCTACTGCAAGTTCGGAATCATCGTGACAGGCGCGGGCGAGTGGGAGTTCTTGCCGTCGCTCTTTCGCGCCTTGACTCCGTTCGGCTGCAACTTCCGGGTGATCGCGAAGATCGGCCAACGTTCACCGATCACCTCGCAGAGCAAGCAGCGCAAGATGGTGGGCACCGGCAAGACAATCCCGGACAAGGACGCCACGGAAATCGGCATCCCGGCGCGGAAGTGGTTGCGGGAGATGGACACGCACCTTCTTCTTGTCGACGACCTGGAGCACGATCGACGCGAGCGCGTACGAGGAGTGTTCGACCGCTATCGTGCGGCGTTGGACACGATGCTCGCAGCAGACCAGCGTCGCCGCGCGTCCGTGCACTTCCTGGTGAACATGCTCGAGGCGTACTACTTCGCCGATGCTGCGGCGATCAACGCTGTGCTGGGGACGAGTCTGTCTGACCACGTGGGTGACGTGGAGGACATCCGGCACCCCAAGAACGAGTTGAAGGCGTTGCACCGCGGATTCGACGAGATCGCGCACGGGGAAGCCATCGTCAAGAACCTCGACGTCGAACACGTCCTGGATGACCCGGCGACGTGCGGTTCGTTGAGGGTGTTGTTCGCCCGGTGCGTCGCCGCGATGGGCCGGACTTGCGGCGATCGGTTCAGGCTCGAGAGCGGCGTGCATGACATCGTCACGGGACCACAGATAGCCGGCTGATTGAAGCTCGCAAGCCCCCCACGCACACCACCAAGCACACCACCCAGGCGCGACAGGCCTTGGGACACCCCGCGACGGCCGTGGTCGCCGCCCACGTCGGAGCGTCGGGTTTTACTCCCGCCACGTCCACGAGTCCCTACAACCCGAGCATCTCCCCCGCCGCCCCCACCGTCCCGTCCGGTGCCGGAAACGCCCCGCCCACGCTTCCACCCTTCCCGATCCCTCCACCACTCCCAAACGCGAACGTCGACCCGCTGTTAACCGGTGCCGTCCCGTGGTGAACGACGGCGTACGATGGCCCGCCCGTTCCTCCGCTGCCGGATCCGCCGTTGCCCCCCTTGCCGCCGGGACCAGCCTGGCCCGCGCTCGCCGTGTCTCCTGTTGCGTCGAAACCGCCCGGCGCGCCCAGCCGCCCGTTGCTCGCCGCTCCGCCGTTCCCTCCGTCTCCACCCTTGCCGCCATCACCCGCGGTGAGCGTGCACTGCTCGAGCGTCACCCCGCTGTCCCACGCCAGCAACGCGATCGACGCGCCTCCGCCCGTGCCCTTCGTGCCCTTGAACCCGCCGCAGCCCCCGAGCCCGCCCGCGCCGCCGCTCGGCCCCACGCATCCCGTGAAGGACCAACTCGCTCCCGAGCCGCCTCCGCCTTGGCCGGGCGCGCCGTTCGTGCCGTCCATACCGTCGGCAGGCGTGTATCCCGACTCGGATAGCGACCCCGATGCGGCAGCCGCCGCGCCGTTCGCACCTGCATTGCCCGCGGAGCCAGTCTGCCCGGGCTTGCCCGCCTTGTCGGTGTCCGTTCCTCCCGGCCCGCCCTGTCCCATTCCGGGCGTGACGACGTTCGTGTTCGGCGTTCCCGGTTGACCAGGATTGCCCGGCAGCTCATATGTCGCCGTACCTCCCGCGCCGCCGCGCGTCGAACCTCCCGCCGCGCACGTGAACGCCGTCAGCCACGCGCCTCCACCGTTCGGGTTCGCTGTCCCGCACGTGCTGTCGTGTCCCTTCTGATCGGTCCCCACGACGGGCACGACCTCGCCCGCCGCTCCGGCGACGCCCTTCGTTCCAGCGGCACCGTTGCCTGCCTTGAACGTCGTGTTGCGAAACACCACACCCGTGCTCCCAGCGACTCGGGCCGTGATGCTGCTCGCGCCTGCCCCCGTCGCATCGCGCGATTCGAACGCGAAGTCTCGCATATCAAGCGCGCTCACCCCACTCACGACAAGCGCCGACGCGCCATCCGAAGGCATCACGCCGGACCGGACCGCGCTCGGCTCATAAGCCCAGCTGCCGCAATGGAACCCCCCAAATACGGTCAGGCCACCGAGCGCTGCGTCTACCGCTATCGACTCCTCGTACGAGCCGCCATCACCGCATGCGTACACCCGCTTGCCCTCGGCTTTTGCCCGGGTCATCGCCTGCCCGATCGTCTTGCACGGGTCGTTCTTGGCGCCGCACGTGGCGCTGTCCGCCCCTGTCGGCGACGCGAAGATCCCGAACTCCTCATCGATCACGCAATCGTTGTCGCTCGGCTCCCACGCTGGATTGCACCAGAATGCCTCCGGCTCCTCGGCGGCGTCGTACACATCTTCGCCCGCTTCGGCGTCGGCATCGGCATCCCCACCCGTGCCGCCAGTCGACTGGTCTTCGTCAGCGGCGTCGCCGGGCTCCGAGCCGCCTGTTCCGCTGCTGCCCGCCGTTCCGCCGGTCGCGTCCGTGCCGGAGTCGCCACCGGTCCCGGCTGTTCCGCCCGTTCCGCCTGTTCCGCCAGCGTCAGGGCACGCCGCGGGGTACGACGCCGCGTAATTTGGGTCGGCGCAAGGATCGCTCACGCAGTCGCCGCGCTCCTCGCACGTCGATGAGCTCCCGCAACCGACGGCCACAGCGCCCAGGCTTGCGAGCACCGTCGCACCCAGGGCAAGACAAGTCGAAGTACGCATCAGAATCGTCCTTTCAGAGACACCGCCGCGGTATCCGGCAGCAAGATCGGAGCGAGCGACACGCGCTCCTCGGACCGCTGCTCAGGCCAAAGCAGGAATGCTCCCAGCGTGCCGGCGGCGAGCACGCCCGTGCCTATCCAAGCGATCGTCGACACGCGGTGTGCTGAATCGCGCTCATCCAGCTTGGATCGGAGAGCCGTGCAAATCGGGGCTGCGGCCGCCGACGGCGATCCGCATGCGTTCGGCCCGAACTCCGTATCGCGATGGGCTTGGAGCGTGTCGGCGTCGTTCGATGCAGAAGATGCCTTCAGCGAGTACACAACGCCGAACCCCGCGGCAACCAGCGTCAGGCCCACTCCGGACGTTGTGACGATGGTCCGGGTCGACACCGATCCTCCGGGCGATTCAGTCGTCGAGTTGCCGCTCGAACTGGTCGGAGTTGGAGGCGCGCTGGCGGTCGTGGAAGGTGCAGCTGGCACACCCGGCGCCGTCCTTGCCAGGCGCAGCGTAATCGGCGTCAACGTACCGGCGCGAACATCGATGTTGACGGTGGCGGGCGCATGACCGGCGTACCGAGCCTCGACGTTGACCGTACCGGGCTCGATGAACAGGTCCTTGCCGATCGGAGTCTTCCCCACGCTCGTGCCGTTGAGAAACACTTCCGCGCCAGCCTGGTCGACGTCAACTTGGATGACCGCGACGTGTTTCCTCGCCTCTTCGAGCGCCTCGGCTACATCGGCCCGCTGCCGATCCGATTGGTCGGCGGGCATCTGGCCCAGCGCGAACGCAAGATGTTCTGCTGCGTCCCGGAAGCGGCCGAGCTTGAGCTCGCAATCCCCCAGCGCGGCAGCGATGCTCCAGTGCTTCATCAGGGCGAATGCGGCAAGGAACGACGCCTGGGCTTGCGCGTACTGCCGTGCGTGATGCCTCTCCATCCCCTTGCGATAAAGCTCGCGCGCCTCGTCCGTGAGCGCGGACGTGTCGGCCGGCGGCTGGGCGTAGGCCACCGAGGGAGCCACAGTCGCCATCGCGCCGAGAACGGCAGCCAGCGTCGCAGCGCGAGACTTCCCTCGAAACCAAGCAGTCACGGTACTCTCCGACATCAGCGTCTTTGCTCCGGCTCGCCCAAGTTCAAGTCCATCACGCTCCGACCTTTGCCCTTTGCCCTTTGCCCTTTGCCCTCGTCACGCCTCAAAACGGCGGCTCCACCGGCGCGATCGGGGCTGGCCCGGGCCCAACGGTTGTTGTCCCGGGGGTTGGTTGTCGAGTCGGCGCAGGCGGCGTCGCGGCAGGCGCAGCGCTTCGAGGTGGGATGGGAGGTGCGATACCCGACGATGCCGGTGCGGGTGGAGTCGAAGCCACAGCGTTGGCCGAGGCAACGCTCATTGCGGCAATCGTCGGGTGTGGCGGGAATTGGCTGGTGCTCGCGAGAGAAGAAGGCGCGACGCTCGTTGTGGACGAGTCGCTCCTGCCGAACGCCAGGACCATGAAAGCGGCAACTGCGAGGCCTGCCGACGTCGCCAGCGCCAGCGCGACGATCAGGCTCCGGCGTGACGCAATCGCCCTTGCTGCCCGTGTCGCCGGGGGAGTAGGCGTGAGCTCCGCCGCTGGCTCGAACGACGGTTCCGGGTCGTCGTCGCGCTCGAGCGACGGAGGCGTGAACAGCTGAAAGCGACGACCTGCGGGGCGGTCGTCCTTGTCGACCGCGGCACGCGGCGTGGAGCTGCCGGTCTCGCTTCCGCGAGGATGGGCACCGGATTCGTCCGGCGCGCTCCTGGCCGCATCGAGACTCACCACCGCAGCCTCCGTGGCCCCAGCATCCCCCGCGTTCTCGCCTGGGGTGGCCTTCTCACCGAGCATCTTCAAGGTATTGGGCATGGGTCGGCCTCGCTCGCGTCACAACCCTGAAGCTGGCATACCGGTTGTGGAGGATCGCGCCGGACGGGGCGGGATCGCGTGAGGGTGGTCGTCCGCCCCCGCGAATCGAGGGGGACCGAGATCGGAGCCGCTCGACCTCGACGGGCTGGGAGGCGGCGTCCGGCCGGGATTAGCAATTGCGGAGGAAGCTGGAGTGCTGGCCGCAGGT
The DNA here is from genome assembly GCA_021847645.1 of Myxococcales bacterium. Classification (GTDB taxonomy): domain Bacteria; phylum Myxococcota_A; class Polyangia; order Polyangiales; family Polyangiaceae; genus JAJZQG01. The sequence goes on along the minus strand of JAJZQG010000114.1, from coordinate 22,137 downwards.
GGCGAAGTCCGAGTCGGCGGCACGACGGGCAGCGCGTCCGATCGCGGTTCGGTCGAGCCGGCGTTCGCCACTGCGAGGCCGTCAACGGAGTCGACCGCCGTGCCGTCAGCGCCTGCTACCGCAACCGAACTGGCGGCGGTTGCGGAAGCCTCCGCGGGATGAGCGCTCGCCTCTTGTCCGGGTTCAGCTCGAACGGCCGCTGTTCGATGCATCCATAGCAGCACCGCTACGGCAACGGACGCACCGATCAGCGAGCCCACAAGCGTGGCGGAAAGGACCCATCGGGACGACACGCCGTTCCTCGGTGTGCGCGCGGCCTGCGACCGAGGCGGCGGTTCGTCGGACTTGGGCGGCGCGAAGTGTGCCGTGGAGGGCTTCGGAGCCGGCGCGGGCGACGACTCCGCGGGGAATATCGGCTCGGTCGTCTCCACCGGGGGCGCCGACCGCGACGTGCTCGATCGGATCGGTTCGACCAGCGGGGCCGCCTGAGACTGCGCGATCCGCATCGTGCCGCGCGGCCCCACTGCGCCTGGCGGGATCGGGGACACCGGCTGCGGCCATTCCGACGCTGGCACCACCTTGAGCGGCGGGGGACGAGCGCTGATTCTCACAACAGGCTCCGGCAGGCCAACCGATGCCCTCAGCTCGCGTACCAGCTCCTCCATGCTTTGCGGCCGACGCGCCGGGTCCTTCGCGAGCGCGTGCAACACGACCCCAGACAGAGCCTCCGGGATGCCCGGAACCACTGCGTTCAGGGGACGGGGCTCCGAGAACAGCTGCAGCCGCGCAAGCTCCTGGTAGTCGTCGAGGTGCGTCAGGTGGGCGAACGGGTGTCCGGCCAGCATCTCGTACAGCACCAGTCCGAGCGCGTACACGTCGGTGCGCACATCGACGCCGGTACAGCGGATGTGCTCGGGCGCCATGTACGCGGGCGTGCCGAGCACGCGCCTGCGATCCGTGGTCTTCAGCCCACCCCATCCCTGAAGCTTGGCCGTGCCGAGGTCGAGCACCTTCACCAGCCCGCGATCGGTGATGAAGACGTTCTCGGGCTTGATATCACGGTGGATGATCTTCTCCTGATGCGCCGCGCCTACGCCCTGGGCGACGTCGATCGCGCACGCGACCGCCTCTTCCACGGGAAGACGCAAACGGTCCTGAAGCACCTCGCGCAGCGTGTGGCCGACGAGCAATTCCATCGCGATCCACACCACGCCCGCATCCGTGCAGCCCGCATCAAACACGGTCACGACGTTCGGGTGATTGATCCGTCCGAGCGCCTTGCCCTCCATCTGCATCCGAGCCTTCAGATCGGCTCGAGCCGCGTGACGAAACTGGAGGGCCTTGATGGCTACTTCACGCCCAATGCTGCGCTGCACGGCTCGATAGACCTCGCCGCTCCCTCCCATCGCGAGAAGCCTGACGATCTCGTACTTGTCGCAGTGGTCTCCGGCTCGGAACGCGGGCGCGGCGACTTCGGACGAGCTGTCTCCGTCCGTGTCTCGCAGGCGTTGACCGTGTTGCGCGCCAGTCATGGCACCATCCGTGCGCCGAGGAAGACCAAGACCGCGACCCCGATGCCCGCGATCAGCGCGATCGCCAGGAAGCGGGGGATGGTCCAGCCTGACGTTGGCTGATCGCCGCTCGGAGCGTTTGGGGCGCTCGGCGGCTCATCGACCACAGACTCGGGGACCACCGCGACTGGCGGGGACTCCGGCTCGCGAGGCTGCACGGGAATATCGGCCGCCCAGCTGTCCGACATCTTGTCCGTGGTCGACGCTGAAGGGCTTACTGGGGCCGGCTCGGGAACGGTCGGGTCCGCCGCAAACTCCGAGGCGTCGAACAGGTGCGTCTTCAGCCAACCGGCCGGTGCGTGCAAGCGGCGTCCGATGTCCTCCAACGCCGCAGCGAAACGGTCCGCTGATGCCAGACGCTCCTCCGCGTTCTTCGCGAGCGCGTTCATGATGAGCTCGTCGAGCTCCGGGGGCACGGGCGACCGGGCCGCCTTCGAGGGTGGCTCCGGCACGCGATCTATCTGCGCGCGCAGGACCGAGGCCGTGCCCTTGACGTCGTCGAACGGTCCACGCCCCGCCAGCATCGTGTAGAGAACCACGCCCATGGCATACACGTCCGTGCGGGGGTCGACATCCTTGCCGGACGCCTGCTCTGGCGACGCATACTGCGCCGTCCCCAGGTACGCGCCTTCCCGTGTCCGGAAGGAATGCGGCGTGAGCCCGGGTGCCTGAATGGGAAGAAGCTTGGCGATGCCGAAGTCGATGAGCTTCACGTGCGGCGCGCTCCCCCGCGCCAAGCACATGAAGAGGTTCCCCAGCTTGACGTCGCGATGCACGACTCCGGCCAGGTGCGCCGCTGCGAGCCCCGCAAGGGCCTGTCGCGCGATCTCGATCGCATCGCCCACCGGTACGGGCCCGTCAAGGTGTACATGGTCGAGCAGGGAGCGTCCTTCGAGCAGCTCCATCACGAAGAATGGGCGAGCTACGGCTGGCGGAAACACGAGGTCCAGCACCCGCACGATGTTCGGGTGCTGCAGCAGCATCGGGATCTCGGCCTCGGTTCGAAGTCGCTCGACGCTCTGCGTGTCCGAGGCGAGCTTTTCGTGGAGGACCTTGACGGCTACCCGATCGCCGGTCTTGGCGTCCTCCGCCTCGTAGACGCAGCCCATGCCGCCTTCCCCGAGCAGCGCGATCCGACGGTAGCGACGGCTGCCGATCCAGTCGTCGGCTTCTTGTCGTCCGCTGTCGGTGCTCGGGGCCATGGTCGTGTGGGTATGCTGGGCTTGACCTGCCATCCTGGCCATCTCTTCGGCCAGACAAGCCACGTTGTTGCGTGAGAAGTGCTTACTCGCGGAGCTTCCGCTGCGGCCCCGCGTGCCCTGCGTCAGGCTGACGCGACGAGTGCCACGATTGGAAGCGGTTGTCCAGCTTCGGGAAGGCCTCGACCCGCCGCTTCTCGCTACCCGCCGCCGGGTTGCTTTGCGGAACAGGCAGCGCTCGGTCGAGCGCATTCAGGCTTGGCGCGCTTCTCCGCAGTGCCACGGCGGCGACCGACCGGGTCGAGTCGCGCTGCCTTGCGATGCGACGCCCATCCCTCGTCCAGGGCATCGACCGCATCGGGCTCCGCGATGCCGAAGCGCCCGAGCGCGAGGATGACTGCGCGTACCGACAACGGGCCGAACTCGGCTGGTTCCACCGAACCGCACCGCGCGCACCGGAACGTCGGCGGACGGATCCCCCGCTGCGTCCGAATCTCGCGCACCATGGCGTCGAGCTCGTCCCGCAACGAAACGACTTCAGTCCACGACAGGTCCGACCGCCATCGCGCGCGGAGCAGAGAAACTACCTCCGGGAACCACCTACGTTGCGCATCACCGCTGGGCATCGGCTGAGTCTACCCGAGCCGACGCGCATCACATCGCCCTGACCGCCCGTCCTGCCCCGGCCCGAGCGTTCGAAGAACTCACTCGTCCCGGGACGCGCCCTCCGGTGCGTATCCCTTGAGCCCGTCGAGTAGCCGCTGCCTGTCGCTTTCGGGCATCAGGACCCTGCTCAGCACGCTGTCCCAGGTCCACCCGAGTGCTGCCAGGCTCGGTGCATGCTCGATGAGCGTCTTGGCGAACCACTCGATCCGCTCGGCTCCTTCCGATCCATCCAACGAGATCACGTGCTTGCCGGCTCCCAGCCCTAGCCCAGACAGCGCGTCGAACGCGCACTGCACGTGCAGGCGGTGCCGGACGTGCGGCGGAATCACGTCAACAGGCTCACGGCAGCCGTCTGGCAGCGACAGGTCGTCCGCGTGCGCTTCGACGGCTCGCAGCAATCGAGAGCCGACGACCGCGCGCTCCTCGAGCCCCGGGGCTTTGGTGTCGAACCGCTCGATCACGAGTCGCTCGGCGACCCGCCGGACCGTCTCGTACCAGGGTTCGGTGGGACGCGCACAGTCGTCGATGTAAAGAATGGGCTCATCCTCGTCGTCGTCACTGAAGTCGACCAGCCCTTCGAGCGCGTGCTCCTGGGCTTCGGACAGCGGAAGCCCGCGCTCCTCACGGACGACTGCCTCCCACTGCAGAAACGTGCCGCGCTCGAGCATGTCTTCGAGGATGTGGACTGCCTCCATCAGGTCGCCCTGCTCGTCGAGGTCGAGTCCTTCGAGCACATCGTCCTCGGGCGGACCCTCCCCGCGATCGGAGAACTCCTCGACAAGTGCGCGCGCGACATCGCGCATCTTAAGCCCGCTAGCGTCAACGAAGTCATAGCCGTGAGGCCCGACTGCGCGCTCCAGGCGTCGCCGGATCCACTCGGAGTCCTCGCCAGGCCTCGCCACGTAGCGCGGCCTGGGCGGTCTGGCATAGGGCGTGTCCACAAGCGGCTCCGGTCGCGCACCCACCAACTCTGTCGCCAGGTCGGCGTGAGGCTCGAAGCCGAGCGAGCGCGCGTAGTCGATCGCATGGAAGACCACCGACCGGGCGAGGTCGACTTCGCAGCGCACGAGCTTCGACTCCGCGGGAGCCGTCGCCAGAACGTATCGCTCGAGCGTGAGTTCGTCCATCGGCTGCAGCACCGTGGCCTCCCTGATCCCGAGGCACGTGCGGTCCACGGTGAGCAGGTGGGCCAGCAGCAAGCCGCGGGGAAGGGTCCGGGTCAACGCTACAAACACCAACCGGGGCGGCTCGGACTCGGACTCGTGAACGCATTGGCTCATCCAGGCTGGCCCGAACGGGCGCGAGGCGGCGAGCTTGATGAGCGCTCGGGCGCTCGTGGGAAGTTCGCCCTTCTTCGCGTTCGCGCGGGCCTTCTCGCGACGTCGCTTCTGCTTCTCGGCGCTCTTCTGGCGGTTACGCTCGCTGCTCGACATGAAACCGGCGCTGGCACCGCGGGGCGTTGGCGTCAATCCGGCAACCGACAGCGCGGCGCGGACGCCGCTCCAGTGCCGCGCGGAAGCGCGACTGAGCTCACGCCAGCTCGCGCAATAGGCCCAGGAGCTGCTCGGCCGAAAGCCGCGCCAGTCCGTCACCCCCTTCCAACAGGCGCTCGGCCAGCTCCCGTTTGCGACTGTGCAAGTCCAGGATGCGCTCCTCGATCGTGCCCTCGGCCACGATCCTGTACACGGTGACCGGGCGCTGCTGGCCCATCCGGTGCGCCCGATCCGACGCCTGGTCCTCGACCGCCGGGTTCCACCACGGGTCCATGTGCACCACGTAGTCCGCGCCCGTCAGGTTAAGGCCGAAGCCGCCAGCTTTGAGGCTGATGAGAAACGCCTCGCCGTCGCCCGCCTGCCAGGCCCGCACGACGTCTGCCCGCTTCGCCATCGGCGTGCTGCCGTCCAGATACTGGTAGCGCACTCCCCTGCCCTCGACGAACTCCCGCACGATGTCGAGGTGATCGACGAACTGGCTGAACACCAGGGCGCGATGCCCGTTGTCGCGCAGGTCGTCGAGGATCTCCCCGAGCACCTCCAGCTTGGCGCTGGCCAGCGGCGCCCCAGGGACAGCGAAACGCATATGGCAAGCGGCCCGTCGCAGGCGGGTCAGCTGCGCAAGCAAATCGATCGCGCTTTGCTTTCCAGGGCTCCGCGCGCGAGACACCGCCCGCAGCGCGTCTCTTCGGACGAGGTCGTAGCCCGACGCCTCTTCGGCCGATAGCGCGGCACGCCGCGTGATGTCGGTGCGCGGAGGCAGCTCCTGCAGCACCTGGGACTTGGTCCTGCGCAGGATGAACGGTCTGAGCACCGCCTTCAACGCTCTCGCACCGCGCGCCGCCGGGCCTGTCTCGGTGGCTGCGCCGTACTTCGCACCGAACTCCTTTTGAGTCCCGAGCAAGCCCGGCACCAGGAACCTGAACAGGCTCCACAGCTCGTCGATATGGTTCTCGATGGGCGTCCCCGTCGTCGCCACACGGAAGCCGGCCTTGAGCTGCCGCACGGCCTGTGCGCGCTGGCTCTTGGCGTTCTTGACCGCTTGCGCCTCGTCGAGGACCACCATCTGCCACGGCCTGGAGGTCAGAGCTTCCTTCTCCTGGAGCAGCAGCCCGTAGCTGCAGACCACCACGTCGCCAGCGCTGGCATCTGCCAGGCACGCGCTGCGGTCCCCCGGGCCGAACAGGACCGGGCGAAGCGACGGCGTGAAGCGCTGGATCTCGTCAATCCAGCCGGGGCACACCGAGGTCGGCGCGATAACCAACACCGGGCCCTGACGCCCCAAGACCAAGGCCACAGCAAGCACCTGGATGGTCTTGCCCAGCCCCATGTCGTCGGCCAGGCAGGCACCCAGCCCCCAGCGCGCCATCCGGGCCAGCCAGCGGAATCCGTCGACCTGGTAGTCCCTCAGCGCGGCCTGTAGGTCCGACGGGATCGGCGGATCCTGCTCTGCAGCCTGCGCCGCATTCTTCGCCAGGCGCTTCCACTTCGCGTCGGCTTCGAAGGCGCCGAGGCCCTCGCCGAGGTCGGGCCCAACCGCGGCAGCGGCAGGGTGTAGACGCCATACGCCGGCATGGGACGAACCCCACGCCAGCCACGCGTCGAGCCGACGACGGAAGTCCTCCGTCAGCACGAGGAACTCGTCCGGCGCGAGCTCGATGAACGGCCCCGGGTGGCCTGCTGCCAGCTCGAGCAACCGCCTGAACTCGAGGACCAGTGCCTCGTTCACCTTCAGCTCCCCATCGGCTTCGAACCACTGGTCGGCCGACCGGAGGCGCAGGCGCAGGTCCTTCGCCGAGACCGGACGGGTCGCGCGCAGGCTCGCGCCTTGCGGCCACTCGACGGCGATCCTGTCGCCCAGCTCGCCCAAATCGGACAGCAAGTACAGCGACGAGGTCAAGTCGGGCGCGAGCCAGCCTTCATCGGACGGCTCGAGCGCGTCGAAAGCTGGCAGGGCTTGGCGAATAGCGATCCACTCCCGCCGCTCGGCGTCGAGGTCGCGCCGCGTGCGCACGGTGCGGCCTCCGATATCCGCGGAAACCGCGGATCTGCCTTCGCCGGGCAGGAATGCAGGCCCCGAGGCGCCAAGGGGCGTGATGACGGCGCGCACGACCAGCCCGGCACCTCGTCTTCGGAGGCGAAGCCGAACCCTGCGGTCCGGATCAAGTCTCTCCGCGGAGGTCGGCGCGATGTCGAGCTGCGTGTCGACTTCCATGGTGCCAGCCACAGCGGAGAGCGCCGCGATTGCCCGCTCGAGGCCCTCGGACGGCACGTCGATCCCTTCCCCGACGATCTCCGCGATGCGTCGGGCAGCCGGGGTGACAGCGTAGACCGTGAGGCCGGACCCTCCATCGTGGTGCACGCGGTCCCACTCACGCTCTGGAGGGGCAACGGTGATCCGCAGTCCTCCGGAGCTCTCGTCGACTGCGAGCCCTGGCCGAGCGAGGCGAACCTCCGCGGGCACCCGCGTGCCGTCATCGGTCTCCAAGAACACCGCTTCGTGTCCAGCGAGCTCACAGAGCGCCGCGTGTGCGTCGAGATGGAACTCCTCCTTGAGGTGACCGTAGTCGCGATACGTACGTCGGCGGATGCGCGAGAACACACGGCGATCGGCTTCGGTCGCGTACTCCAGCTCCTTGCCGCTGTCGCGCAGGCGCTTGAGCGCGATGGGGCGGCCCTTGGTCCAGCCGCTCTTGCCGCTCGCGCGCTGCTCCAGCGCCGAGATGGACGCCCAACCCCTTCCGATGGTCACGCTCCAGGCGACACGCGCGTGGGATGCTCGCGGAAGCACGACCACCGCCGCCGGTGCGGCGCACGCTGTCAGCGCGTCCAGCGCCTCTTGCCACGGTTCGCGCAGTGTCACGACGTCAGCAAGCGGAACCAGGCCGTGCGCTCGACGGAACTCCTCCGCTCGCTCGTCAGGGTCGCGCTCGAGGAGCCTGGCCGCGAGCTCATCCGCTTCGTAAGTGAGCCAGAGCCATCCGCCCCGTCGCGCGTCGCGCCCGAATTGCGCAAGCAGCTTCATCGTGGACTCGTCCGGGCCGGAGCCGGTCCACCACAGCCCCAAGCAAACCCACAGGTCGGGGCAACGCACTTCCCGATCGCCCTGCCCGAGCAGGGCATCAGAGGCACGGGCGAGCTCCTCCCAAGCCTCCCCGTTCTGGTTCTGCATTCCATCGGCGGCGAGACGGAGCGTGTCGAAGATGGCAGCCATCCCGATGGGATCCGTAGCCTTGGCGGCGCGTTGGGCGCGGACTCGCGCTTGGCTCCAGGTCGCGGGTCCCGCCTTCAGAAGCGCGATGACGAACATCGCGCCCGCAAAGCCAGTGGGCCATGCCGCCCCTTTCACGTCCGCGCGACTGAACACCTCGACCGCCTTCGCAGCGTCGCCCCGGAGAAGGCGGACCCACGCGTCCAGCGCCATGAACTCGGGGTCATCCGGGCGAGCGCGGATGATCTCCCCGGCTTGCTCGAAGAAACCACGAAGCAGCAGCAGCTCGGCAAACGCATGCAACAGCTCGGGCGCCGCGTCTCCACCTGCTGCCCTGGTCACACGCCCGAGCCACTGGGTGAACGGGTCCGTGTCTTGAAGGTAGTCAAGAGCCTCGTAGCCGACATCACGCACGATCGGCGCCTGGAACCTGCCCGGGAGGGTTGACACCAGCTCCGCAGATGGATGGCGAAACACCGTCAAAACCGGATCGGACATCTTGCCCTTGACCGCGAAACGTCGACGCAGCTCCCTCACGATGCCGTCGGCCTGCTCGACCTGTCCCGCCATGATGCGGTACCGCAACTCGCGGAGGAGGCCCTCGGAAATCACCTCCTTGGTTGTCTGCCCGAACGGCTCGCCTTCGCTGGGCGCCGCGAGCGCGACGACTCGCGCGAGCATGCCGGACTTCAGCGCGGAAATCGCAAGCATGTCGCGCTGCTCGATCGCGCACGCGATTCGGCCCTTCACCGTCCCAGTCCAGCCCTTGCTCGCGAGTGAGTGGACAACCAGCGAGAGGCTCGACAGCTCGTAGTCGGCACCGCTCGCGTCCTGCACACCCAGAAGCCTGAGAATGACCAGGAACCGACCCGGATCGACCGGGAAATGCCAGGCGGCCAGGGCCTCGAGCAAGTCCTGCTCCCACGGCGCCAGGGAATCCAGTGCACGCATCCCTGCGCCATAGCCGGTGATCGTGCGCTCCCGCAAGGCTCGCGACCCCGGAGTACAGGTGCGCCGTGCCCGGTCGTCACTTGCCGTTTTCGCGACCACGCTCGCACTCGAACTGCGACCTCGCCGCTCGAGCTGCGACGTCCCCAGTCAGTCCGGCAGCTTCACAGTCGCCAGCGCACGCCCGAGGGCCCGCAGCGTCGTCTCGTCCAGCCGCACGCGACGCGCCACCCGGCAGTCGATATTCCTGATCGACTATTCCACGCGCAACAGCTCCTGCATCTGGAGCACGCTGTGCCGGACGCGGCTCTCGACGCGTGCCGCCACGGGCTCGCCAGCGTCGAGGACTTCCAGGATGTCCTCCAAGTCGACGGGCTCTTCGGCGTCTCCGAGCAGGTCCAAGAGAATCGATGAAGCCCTCATGGCGGGAAAAAGCTCATGCATCAGAGCTTCGAGTTCCGACTCGCTGTCCAAGGCCGCCGCGGCAAGCAAGGCACGTTGGTCCCACCCAACAGGCTCAAGGAGAAGTCCGCGCTCCGCAACGGACGCCACAGACTGTTCCTGGGTCATCTTGCGCCACTTGCGCAGTTGCTTGAGGGCGCAGACCGCACGGTAGCGAGTGTCGCGTCGGTACAGCGTCCCGCCGTCGCGGGCCAGCAGGTACTGCGAACCGAGCCACACGTGCCAGAGCCCTCGGTTCAGATACCAGTCCGTGGGATGCAGGCGCGAAAATCGAGCGAGCTGAGCGGCCAGCTCCGCGGAAAGCGCGGGGTGTAGCAGGTAGAAGTCCCGCGTGGGTCGCCCGCGGTCGAGCAGGAAGAGCGGCCGCATCGTGTTGGCGCCACGGACGTAATTGTGGATCCACGACGCCAGTGCTGCGTTCTCGAGAGTGCTCTCGCCACCTCTCGAAGCAGGCACGACGTGATCCGCCCAGTCGATCGCGTAGTCAGGGTCGGCCCCGTAGTCCAAGATCCAAAGGCTTGCTCCCGAGTAGCTACAAGTGGCCCGCTCCAGAGCGAACAACTCCGCTCGGACTTCGTCCGAAAACTTCGACTTATCTCCCGCTCGGCGATTGCTGCTTCTTCGCGTCGACCTGCCGGACCGTACCGCAGGCACGTCTTGTACACCCGGGTCCTCGGCCCCGAGGGGAGCTCGCGTTGCCATGCGCGGACCGTAGCACGCTAGGCGCCGCCCATCGGTAGTCCCTGAGCTACGGCGCCCACAGCAGGGCACCGAACGGCCGCAGGTGCGTCATTTGCCTTCCTCCTCCTCCCACACCCGGACCGCCGGCCGGCGTGTCGTGATCGACGTACCCGGCACGACCTCCCCGGTCTCGCGGAAGTGCATCAGGATCGCGCGCCGGTCCGGCTGGCGTGCCGTGAAGTTCGCAGGCACCAGCCCCGGCGACGGAATCTTGAGCGAGTGGACGAGCCCCGCCGTCTTGATGCCGAACCTCCCGGCCCTTCGTTGCCGGTCAGGACCGATCGCGGCGGCCAACGCCACCTTGAGCTCTTCCAGCCGTTTCTCGATCGCCTGGCGTTGCCGATCGAGCGACCAGACCTCCCCCGCCACCCGCTCAAGCAACTCGTCCTGCGCCGACATCGTCCGTAGACGCGCATCGAGCGCGGCAACGATCTGCACCATCGCTTCGCGATGACGGTCGCCGGTGCCTCCAATCTTGTCGGCGATGAGGGCACGAACGCGGGCTAGCTGCCCGAGATCTGCGGGCAACGTTCCGACCACTTCATCGACCTTCGCGTCGCGCTCCGCCGCCTCGACCCTGAGCAACCCCCGAAGCGCATCGAGGATCTGCGCGTCGTCCATCGCTCACCTCGCCGCGCGTACCAGACCTCGACCACGAATCGGTCGTTTCAGCACACACCGCTGGATGCGACGCACGCACTCGGCGCTCGCAAGCCAGGTCCCCTTCTTGGGACCCGGCACCAGCAGCCCTTCACCGGCCCAGTAGGCCGTGATCGACGGCGCGATCTCGCGCGCATCCAGCTCGCTCTGTGTCACCAGCGTCCGTTCTTCAGCAGTTGCCTTCGGTCGCTTTCCAGAGGCCCGGGGCGCGTTCGCGGTCTTGCGGGCCGACGTCTTTGTCTTCGCGCGGGTTGTGTTCGTGTCGACAACGTTGGTCGCGGCCTTCACCGCCCGGCGTCGGACACCCGACTTGGGGGGAGCCCCGTCGGCCACCGGCGCGCGGTCCGACACTGCCTGAAAACCGGATTCCGCTACCGGGGCGACACCGCCAGCGCTGCCCATGTCGATGCCGAACAGGTCGGCCAGCTCCGCCGCATCGGCCTCAAGTGCCTTGTCCTTGGCCTGGCTGGTGATGGCGCGCGCCGCGCCGGAGTCCACCACGAGCTCGGACGGGTCGACGCCCCGAAGCACGAACAGCAGCTCTGGCTTCTCGTCCAGCCGCGCTCCGACCCCATAGAGCGACGCGGCCACGTGCTTGCACATCGACGCCCAGTCCGGGCAGGAGCAGCCGAGGTGGATCTCGCGTGGTGCTGGAAAGAGGCCTGTCCTCGGCTGCGTCACGGTCTGCATCACCGACTGCGAGAGCTTGCCCTGCAACAGCTCGATCATGGACCCCACTTGCCCCGCACACGCGCGCACGATCTCGCTCCATCGCGCTGCGGCCACGGGATCGATTGTCACGGTCACGGTGTACAGTCGCGTGCCCATCACACGGGCCGTCACCTTGCCCTTTTCAACGCGCAGATCGAGCACCTGTCCGCTCGACAAATACGATCTGCCCCTGGGCAGGCGGTTGGAGTAGTCCGAGTAGCCTTCGAGGTTCGTGCACCAGGCTTTCCCCCAGAACGTCCGGGCGATGGTGCGCCCTTGAATCCGAACCGGGGACAGGGTCTCGCCCTTCTTGGCGAGCTTCGCGGTTTCGCGGGCAGCGCTCGCTTGCCGCTCCGCCACGGTGGGCTGCTGCGGCCAGTAGCTCGAGTACCCGTAGTCGTATCTGGAATAGGAACGGCGCCAACGACCCACAATCACCTCCTCACGCGAACGCTCCAGCACATGCCTGATCGCAGCGGCGATGGGAAGACTCCCCGGACCTTTGACCTTTGACCTTCGACCTTCGACCTTCGACCTTTGACCTTTGACCTTTGACCTTTGACCTTTGACCTTTGCCTTCGCTACTCGCCGGCTTCCACCGCGGCGTCCAGATCCAGCGTAACGAGCCGTAGCAGCTCGTCGTTGCTCATCTCGGTCAGCATCTTCTCCGCCCCTTCCCCCACGACCTTCTCCGCCAGCTCGCGTTTCGAGGAGATCATCGCGTCGATGCGCTCTTCCACCGTGCCCCTGCACACCAGCTTGTGGACCAGCACGTTCTTCTTCTGCCCGATCCGGAATGCGCGATCGGTTGCCTGGCTCTCGACGGCGGGGTTCCACCACCGGTCGAAGTGCACCACGTGCGAAGCCGCGGTCAGGTTCAGCCCGGTACCCCCGGCCTTGAGCGACAGCACGAAGAATGGAGGGCCGTCGTCGCGCTGGAACGACTCGACGGCCTCCCGGCGCTTCTTGACCGGTACCTGCCCGTGCAGCACCAGGCCGCTACGGCCGAATACTCGCGCCAGGTGCTGCTCGAGCGGCGCGGTCGTCTCGCGGAACTGCGAGAACACCAGCATTCTCTCCTGCCGCTCGCTCACTTCTTCCGCGATCTCGATCAGGCGCAGGAGCTTGCCGCTAGCGTCGCCCTGCCACGCGCCGTCGCCTAGCCACTGCGACGGATGGTTGCAGATCTGCTTGAACCGCATCAGGTAGGCGAGGATCGCGCCCCTGCGCGACATGCCATCGGCCTCCTCGAGCTTGGCAGCAAGCTCGTCGACGGCCTGCTGATACAGGACCGCCTGCACGCGAGTGAGCGAGCAGAACGCGGTAACTTCCGTCTTGTCGGGGAGGTCGTTGATCACGTTGGAGTCGGTCTTGAGTCGGCGCAGGATGTACGGGCCGACGAGCCGTCGCAGCGCCGCATAGCTGCCAGTGCGTTCCATGCGCTTGGTCTCCTCGCCGAAGCGCTTGGCCGAGTCCAGAAGGCCGGGCATCAAGAAATCGAACAGGGACCACAGGTCGGTCAGGCGATTCTCCACGGGAGTGCCCGTCAGGCACAGCCGCGCTCCCGCATCGAAGGCCTTGACCGCGCGGGTCTGGCGAGCACCCGGGCTCTTGATCGCCTGCGCCTCGTCGAGCACCACGACGCGCCACCGCATCTCTCGCATCCAGCCGAAGGCATGCGCGGAACCGTAGGTGGTCATCACCAGGTCGACGTCCCGCAAGTCAGGGGTCGACGCATCCGTCACTCGCGCCCCCGCAGCTGCCGAGCCGTGCGCCACGCGCACCACCAGCGACGGGGCGAACCTGTCAATCTCGGCGCGCCAGTTCGCCAGGAGCGATGCCGGAGCCACGAGCAGGCTCGGTCCGTGCCCCGGTTCGCGCTTGAGCAGCAGAAGCAGCGCGATCACCTGGATCGTCTTGCCCAGCCCCATGTCGTCGGCCAGGCACCCGCCGAGCCCCAGCGACGCCAGCGTCTGCAACCAGCGCACGCCCACCTGCTGGTAAGGCCGCAGGACAGCCTTCAAGTCGTCGCCCACCTCGCCCGTCACTTCCGAGCCAGAAGGTGCGCGCAATCGATCTAGCACGCCCGCCAACCAGGTCCCCGCCGACACCTCGGACCAGCCGTCGTTCCCTTGCGCTGAGCCGTCCTCCTCACCCGCGCGGCCCTGTTTCGCCATGAGTCGCATGGCTTCGAGAAACGAGATCCCCTCGCCCTCGTAGTCCTTCTGCGCCTTCCGCCAATGGCGAAGCACCTCGTCGAGCTTGGCCCTGTCGATCTCGACCCATCTGCCCTTGAGCAGCACCAGCCCGTCCGTGCCCCGCGAGATCGCCCGCCACTCCTCGGTGCTGATGGGCTCGCCGTCGATGCACGCTGCCACGCTGAAGTCGAGCAACGCGCTGGTGCCGAGCTGTGCCGGCGAAGACGACCCGACGGTCACACGGATCGACGGCCGCGGCGGGCGACGGGCATTCCACCAATCAGGCACGCGCACGAGCACACCCGCGGATTCGAGGGCCGGGATGTCGTGCAGGAATGCCAGCGCATCAGCGGGTGACCAGGCGAGCGGGTGGAAGACTTCCCCCGACTCCACGAGCCGGCGGGCGACCGCGCTGGTCTCAGACGCTTTATGGATCGGAGCGAGCAGGGTGAGCAGGGCGTCGCGAGCGCGCTCCCCCGCATATACCTCGAGCGCTTTGCCCAGCGGCACGTGCTGCGGCCGCGCGTGCTCGCCAATGCGCGACGTGTACGTCGCCATGAACGCGAACGGGGCGGTGGGGTGCTTTCTGTTCTCGGCAAGGTGGAACCACACGCGACCGACCTGGTTCCATACCGAATCCCAGCTGCGCAGCAGCTCCTGAACCGGCCCCGGGTGCGCAACCAGCTGCTCGCGCACGGCCAACGTGAGGCCATCCCACCACCTCTGCAACAGCTCGAGCCGGACGTACTCGCCGCCGGTCATCGGCGCGACCGCAGCGGCTAGCGCCGCAAGCTCGATTGTAGGTGCCGCTGGCGCGACCGTAGCCCGGCAAGAGTCGAGTTCCGGCTGCGCACACAAGGCCGTGACGAATAGCCGGCCAAACGACCGGCCGAATGCCAGCGAAGGCGGCAAGCTCGTCTTCGTTTCGGAGGCGCCGAGGTGCAGCAGCCCGTGGAACGGGCCCCGGGCGAAGGCTGCCCTCAGCCGCTCGGCGACAACCGGATCCACAATGGGGTTCGCGCCGGGGGCTACGTCCAGGTAGGGCGTGCCTGAAGGGCGCACGGCGAGGTTCAGAGCGAGGTCGGGAGCAGCGGCTGGCATATGGGTGGAACGGCCGGAAGATAGGTGGCGGTCACGTGTCGGCTCCCCAACCGTCACCAACGGGCCCGACAATATCACCAAGGATCGTGATCGTCCCGGCCATTGGCGCCGTGTTGGGCCGATCCGTAGGCGAGGATTGTTCTGGCTGAGCGCTTTGCAAGGGGAGCGGCTTGGCCCGAAGCCTGCGCGCGAGCGCCACGAGCATCTCGGCATCCTCCTCGGACAGGCTTTCGATCTCGTGCAGCAGCACCTCGCGCGACGTCATGGCGGGACCTCTCGCCATCATCGTAGCGCACCCCACCCACACCACCAAGGCACGGTGGCGCGGCGCCGCGGCCGATGCGGGTCCCGACTCATCCCGCTCCACAGCCAGCGCAGTTTGCTTCGCTCCGGACCCCTCACGCAAAACCGTCGCTCGTCATCCCGGATCCGCTCACGTCAGGCTCGAACCGCTGTCGTGTGCTACCTTCCGATGCATGAGCCGAAACGCTGCAAGGGTCCTTTCCGATGCGCTGCAGCTGCCCGAGCAGGAGAGGCTCGAGATCGCCTCCGAGCTGCTCGAAAGCGTCGAAGGTTGCACGGATCCGGAATGGCGAGCGTCCTGGGAAGCCGAGCTCGCGGACAGGGCAGCCCGAGTACGGTCCGGGCAGGAGCCGGTGGCCGGGTGGGATGAAGTCCGTGCGAGGATCGCGGCGCAGCTCGCACATCGATGAGGACGGTCGTCGTCGCGGCTTCGGCGGAAGCCGAGCTCACGGCCGCCGCACGGTGGTACGAGGCGCGCGGCGCAGGCCTCGGGATGCGCTTGCTCGGAAACGCACATGAGGCTCTCACGCGCATCGCGGAGTCTCCGGAAGCCTTCCCCCTCTGGCCGACGCAGTCAGCGTATCGCAAGTGCCCGGTCCGGGCCTTCCCGTACCACGTGTTCTTCGACGCAACGGAGGAGCCCATCGTTGTCCTGGCATTCGCCCACGCGAAACGGAAGCCTGGGTACTGGCTCCGTCGGACCGTGCGATAGCTCCCCTCCCACGCACACCACCAAGCACACCACCCAGGCGCAACGGGCTGGACGTTCCGGTGCGCCTCTGAAACGGATCACCCTTGGAAAGTAGCGGCGGGGAACGCCCCGCGACGGCCGTGGTCCTCTTCACACGGTGGAAGTCGCGGGTTCAACTCCCGCCGCGCCCACGAAGCCCTCATCCCCTGCCCTTCTCCCAGGTTTGGGAGAAGGGAGCCAAGCCAGCCGGACTCAACCCGAGCTGGCTTTCTTGATTTTGCCACTGCTGTGACGTCGCCACCATGACTGCGACGTCGCCAGCAAGACTGCGACGTCGCCAGCAAGACTGCGACGTCGCCAGCAAGACTGCGACGTCGCCACCAAGACTGCGACGTCGCCAGCAAGACTGCGACGTCGCCGATTAGCCCGACAGCTTCACCGTCGCGAGCGCGCGCCCCAGTGCCCGCAAGGCCTTTTCCTCGAGCGGCACGCATCCGAACGAGACCTGCTCGCCGCGGATCGCCACGGTCACGGCACTCAATCCAGCGGACTTCCCAATCGCGGAACGCAGGGCTTTCTCTTGCTTGGACGAACGCTTGGCCGTCGCGCCGTCTTGACGCAGCGCCCGGCGCGCCTTCCTGACGTCGTCCACGGAGGCGTCTCTCGCGCGCTTTCGCACTGTCCCGGCCTTTCCCGCCGGGATCGTGACGAACATGCGGCCGATGTCGATCGCGGCCGGACGCTTGGAAGCGCCGGCCCTTTCCTGGGCGTACAGCGCGAGCTCTTCGAGGAAGGAGATCCCCTTCGCAGCTTCGTCCTGCGGCGTGAAGCAGCTCGCCACCAGGATGTTTCGCTTCACCGAGCGCAAGGTTTCACCCGGGAGCTCGCGTCGCACGAAGTCGGGTTCATTCTTGTACTCGCCGTGGCGCCACAGTGGCGGCTCGGATTCCAGCACGTCGCGCACCTGCTCCCAAAGCTCGTCGAAGGCTGCTGTCCCCTCCCCGCGCAGCTTGCGAATCGTGGCCAGTGCTGCTGCGAGCTTCTTCTTGCCCGCGGCAGCCGCGCGCGTCAGGTCGTCTGCGAGAGCTGCGGTCCCTTTGCCAACGGTACGCTTCTTACTTGCCTGTCGGTTCTTCGCGGTCGCCATGCGGGGAGGATCGTCCAGGTGGGGCGGAGAGGCAAGAATATGCGGGGAAGCCGGGGATGATGGCGATGCAGCCGAGCGCGCCGATGCCGTGAGCGCAGGTCGCCGCGCCGAATGGAGCCCAAGTCCAGGTGTTCTGGGACGGACGCCGGTGGGTGTACTGGGACCTTGCCCGGCAGAGGCACGAGCGGTGGCCGTGGCAGCAGTAGTCGCCCGGCGACGGGACGTCCGCCCCCGGGACAAGCGCATCCAAATTCTGCGGTCTCGTAGGCCCAAGACGAAGCGGCCGCCGGCGCCTGCCCCCACCTGCTCCAGTTCACGCGCGTGCCCCCCGGCCGCTTGGCGCTCGCCTCTCGCTCTTCGCGGCTATTCCGGTCACGGTCACGGTCACGGACTACGGAACACGGCTACCTCGATCGTGCACGAGCCCGACAGGTGCCCTTCCATGCTGCGACGGTGGCGTCCGGCAACACTGCGCGGTAGTCCTTTCACGCCTTGTAGACCAGCATCGATGCGCTACCGAGCAGAAGCACGCCGCAGACGACCTTGAGGACCGTCAGGCCGCGGGATTTCGAATTCCAATCCAGCCAGCGTTGCACGAAGCCCGCGGAAGCGCCGGCGATGCCGATGACCGAGCAATGGCCGACGCCGAACGCCAGCAGCAGCAATGCGCCGAAAGCAGGATTCGACGTGGCCGTGCCGAACGCGGCAGCGAGCACAGGCGCCACGAAAGCGAACGTGCAAGGGCTCAGGCCGACGCCGAAGATGATCCCGAGCGCCCAGGCGGCGAGGATTCCCTTGCGCTTGAAGCCGCTAGGCGACAGACCGCTGAGCGGCAGCGGGATGAGACCGATGAGATGCAGTCCCGCTACGACGAAGATCGCGGCAATGACGTAGTTGGTATACCGCCCGAGACCGCCGACAGCCCAGCCCAGACCGGCAATGAGCAGGCCCAAGACGGCAATGGCGAGCAGCATGCCGCCCGCGAACGAGAACGAAAGGGCGGCGGCGCGCCCTCGCGAGGTCTTCTGCCCCGCAGCCGACGAGCCCACGAACCCCACGATGAGCGGGATCGTCCCGAGATGGCACGGGCTGAGCAGCACGCTCGCCACACCCCACAGCACAGCCGCACCGAGCGCCGCGGATGCGGAGTGCTGCATCGCGTCGCTCAGCCAGAACATCAGGCTCTCCAACGCTCACTTCCCTTCCTTGCGCGGGGTCAGATCGTAGCCGAGCTCTTTCCACTTCGCCACGACGTCCCGGGTCGGAAACACGCCGGTGTGACGGTAGAGCTCCTTGCCTTCCGGGCTGAAGAAAATCTGGGTGGGAATGACCCTCACGCCGTACTGCGCCGCGTTGTCCGGGTCGTCCCGCACGTTGACGAACTCGATCCGGAGCGCGCCGGGATACTGCTGCTCGAGCTCTTCCATCACGCGCAGCATGGCCTTGCAGGGCGCGCACGTGGTGGTGCCGATGTCGACGAACCTGGGCAGCGCTTGGGTGACGGCGTTCTTGCCCTTGCCGTCCGGACCGCACATCCCGGCCGTGCTCGACCCGCAGGCGGTGGCATCCGGGCTCGCGTGGATCGGCCCCGCGGACGCCGTCTTGTCGCCCGACATCTTCATGGCTAGCGGCACGCCGATCACGAGCGCCGCGATGACCGCGGTCGCCACTTTCGCGTTGTTCGTCATGGTCACCTCTCCGAAGCAGCCGCAGCCGCCAGCGTCCTCTTGATACTCTCCACGTCGAGCACGCGCCCCGCACTCACGACTTTACCGTTCACGAGCAACGTGGGAGTCTGGGTCACACCCATCTCGATCATTTCGGCGATGCGCGTGACCACCTCCATCTCGCAGGGCAGCCGCAATTCGGTGATGGCCGCTTGCACATGCCCCTTCATCTTCTCGCACGCGGCGCAACCCGCTCCGAACAGCTGTATTCTCACGCCATGCATCAGCAGCAGCCCCCGCTCTTGGGCTGCGCATCGCCGTTGCCGCCGTCCGACGACGGTCCGCAGCAGCCGCTCACGACCAAGTGCTTGGGCTGCTTCGCCGCCTTGATGGGACGCTCGTCCAGGTAGCGGTCGGCGAGCTCGAGCATGGCGCGAGCGGGCGAGTCCTTGACGCCTTGTGCGACGGTCACCGCGGTACGCATGTCCTGCTTGGAGACGCCCAGCTTGCGCGCCTTGTCGTAGTGAAGCTTGAAGCAGGGCTCGCAGTTCGAGACGATCGCCGCGCCGAGGGCGACGAGCTCCTGGACGGCTTCCGTCATCAAGGATCCGGACACCAATCCGACTCCCGCCATCTCGGCGAGCTCCTCGCGCGTCGGGTAACGCCCCTGGCTCGCCACGGCGCCGTCGACCAGGATCAACGGCAGCACGTCGTTGCCGACCTCGCGCAGCGCTGTCATCACGACCTCGTTGCTGGCGAAGGCCTGCGGCTGCTGCGAAAGGTTGAACCGCAGGATCTCCACGCCCCGGCTCGTCAACCAGTCGAGGTCCGCGGCGAACCGCGAAAGAACGGGGTCCACTTCCGGGCCGCAAACGCCAGTCGAGCAGCACATCGGAGGATCGAATACCTGGAGCACACTCATCGGACTCACCTATTTGCCATTCGGCGAAATGCGAACTGGATCACGGGTCCGGTCGTCGGACCCGACGTTTTCGGTCTTCTACAACGCCGCGACGATTGCCTTGAGCCGCCGGAGCGCACGCGGGTCGATGCAGTAACACACGCGGGGGCCATCCACGGTTCCGCGGATGAGCCCGGCCTCCTTGAGGACCTTGAGATGCTGCGAGACGGTGGACTGCGCGAGGTCGAACGTCGCGGCGATGTCGCCGTACATGCAGCTTTCCTGGCGCGCCAGCAGGCGAATGATTTGCACGCGCGACGGGTGCCCGAGCGCTTTGGCGAAGCGCGCCAGATCCTCGGCTGCCTCGGGACCGTCCACAGGACGGAGGTCCGGGGCACGATCGGGAGGCGGGCACAGGTCATTGCAGGAGGAGGGCGTGGTCATCTGTTCTCGTTCATCGTCGAAGCACGATTCGAGTAGCGCCCGGCGCCGACGGTGTCAAGCGGGAACGTTGCGGCGCCTCTTGCCGCTCTCGGCCTCGATTGTCCCATTCCAAACCCGCTCGGCAACGGTTGCGACGCTTCACGGACCTGGTCGCCTGCCGGTCGAACGATACACATTGACCTTCGTCAATACAATGTTACCCTCCCGCCATGCCCGCCGGTCCGACGCGCCCTGCTTCTCGACAACTCCCTCCAGGCTGCTGCGCGTTCAGCCCGCCACGCCCGCCACAAGACGTCGCGGCGCTCAGCGAGCTCTGCAAGGCGCTTGGTGACGCGACGCGGCTGAGCATCCTTCAGCTCCTCGCCATGGCACGCCGCCCCTTGTGTGTGTGCGAGCTGGAGAGCCAGTTCGAGCTGTCGCAGCCGACCATCTCGCATCACCTGCGGATTCTGCGGGAGGCTGGCGTGGTGCGCACGAGCAGGAAAGGCACCTGGGTATTCTACGAGCTGCGCCGCGAGGCCCTCACCCCGCTTCGCAAGCTCGAATCCCTCTTCGATATCACGAACAGCGCGCCGACGCGCGCTCACGACGAGCACCCCGTGGAGACCGAACATGAATGACCCGCAGGATATTCGCGAAGAAGTCAAAGCCCGATACGGACAAGCAGTCAAGGCAGCCTTGACGGGCACGGGCGGCTGCTGCTGCGGTACGCCGTCTTCCAAAGACCCCATCACCAGGGACCTGTACACCGCTTCGGAGGCGTCCGAAGTGCCGGCCGACGCCCTGCTCGCATCGTTCGGCTGCGGCAACCCGACGGCGTTGGCGGAGCTCAAGCCCGGCGAGATCGTGTTGGACCTCGGCTCCGGCGGAGGGATCGACGTGCTGCTCTCCGCCAGGCGCGTGGGACCGTCGGGCAAGGCGTACGGTCTGGACATGACGCCGGAGATGCTCGAGTTGGCGCGGGCGAACCAGCTTCGAGCAGGCGTGACCAACGCCGAGTTTCTGCAAGGCACGCTCGAGGACATTCCGCTTGCGGACGACTCGGTGGACGTGATCGTGTCGAATTGCGTCATCAATCTTTCGCCGGACAAGGACCGGGCCTTGCGGGAGGCGTTCCGCGTGCTGCGACCCGGGGGCCGCCTCGCGATTTCGGATATCGTCCTTCGCAAAGCGCTGCCGGCTTCGGTGCGCCGGTCGATTGAGGCTTGGGCCGGCTGTATCGCAGGTGCGCTGCTGGAGTACGACTATCAGGTCAAGCTCGCAGGAGCCGGGTTCGTCGACATCGGTATCGAGCCTACTCGCGTCTACAGCCGTGACGACGCCGCTGACATCGTCGGCGAGAGCTCGTGCTGCGGTGGCGGGACAATGGACTTCGACCCTGCCGAGATCGACGGTGTCATCATGAGCGCGTTCGTTCGAGCGACCAAGCCGCGGGAGTAGACATCGTGACACCGCGAGAGCTTCTGGAGGAATCCGAGCCGCAGACCGCGGACACGTCAACCGCGGCGTTGGCCGGGCAGGCTCGGACTCTGCTGGCGCCCTGGTTCAAGTCGCGACGCTTTCCCATGGGCACGCTGCTCTGGCACGAGGGCGAGACTTCGGGAACGCTCGTGGCCATTCGCACGGGCCGCGTAAAGGTCTACCGTCTGCTGCCCAATGGCCGGGCTGTCACGCTGTTTCTCTTCGGCCCGGACGACATCTTCGGATTCCTGCCGTTTCTCGACGGCAGGGCCTATCCCGCCTACGCACAAGCGATGGAAGACGTTGCGGCGGAGGTCATGCCGCGCAGCGACCTGCTGGAAGCCATCAAGGCCCGGCCCGACGTCGCGCTGACGTTGTTTTCCCTGCTCGGTCGAAGGCTGCGAGAAGCGTTCGACCGCGTCGAGGCGCTCTCGACCCCCGGGGTCGTGCCCATAGCTGTTAGCAGTTCTGGCGACGGTCACGGTCACGGTCACGGTCACGGTCACGGTCACGGTCACGGTCACGGCCCACGGTCCACGCTTTCGATGAGCCGGGTCAGCAT
>JAJZQG010000113.1 GCA_021847645.1 Myxococcales bacterium | reverse complement strand
CGGCCCGGGGCGGACGGGCGCTGCGATTGGCGTGCTGGGTGATGGCGAAGCGACACCCGGCAGGCTGGAGAGGAGCGATACCCGGCGGGCGGACGTGTGTCTGCAGTAGCCTGCCGGTTGAACAGCCTCTGAGCGCCTCCGGCCGAGCAACGCCACGCCTCGTCCGCACTGTGGTTGACGGATGCTTCGGGACGAGCCAAGAACCGCGCGATGGACGCCGACCCAATCCCCTTTGCCACCGAGCACCCGATTTCGGCCGAGGAAGCGGTCGGCCTGCTGCGCCTGGAAGGGGCCGACGCTTACGAGCTTCTGGTGCGCGCCGGACGAGTGCGCGCCCGACGATCGGGGCAGCGCGTGGCGCTGTGTGCGATTGTCAACGCCAAGTCCGGCGGGTGCTCCGAAGACTGCGCGTTCTGCTCCCAGTCACGGTCCGCCACGAGCGACATCGAGCGCTACGGCATGATTTCGCCCGATCGCATCGAGCAGGAAGCGCGGGCCGCCAGGCAGGGCGGTGCGAGTGCGTTCTCGATCGTCACAGCCGGCAAGGGCCTGCGCACTCGCGCCGATATCGAGGCGGTCAAGGAGGGACTTGCCCGCATTCGCGCGCTCGGCATGGTGCCCTGCGCATCCCTGGGCATCCTCGAGACCGACCTGCTTCGGGAGCTCGTGCAAGCGGGACTCGGGCGTTATCACCACAACCTGGAAACCGCCCGCTCCTACTTTCCCCAGATCTGCACCACGCACGACTACGCAGAAGACGTCGCCACCGTGCGCCGCGCTCGCGACCTCGGCATCCAGGTCTGCAGCGGCGGAATCCTCGGCATGGGAGAGTCCCTCGCGCAGCGCGTCGAGCTCGCGGCCACCCTCGCCGAGCTCGGGGTCCACTCCGTTGCCCTCAACTTCCTCAACCCGGTTGCCGGCACCCGCATCCACACTCGGCTGGCGGGGCGCGCCAACCTCACGCCCCTCGATTGCCTCAAAGCGGTAGCCGTCTTTCGTCTCCTGCTGCCCAACACCGAGATCACCATCTGCGGCGGGCGCGAGGTCAACCTGCGAGAGCTTCAACCCCTGCTCCTCGTTGCTGGTGCCAATCGGCTCATGTCCGGGGCCTACCTCACGACCCGAGGGCGCACCTTCGACACTGACCGCCACATGATCCAGGATCTGGGCTTCGAGCTGGTCGATGATGGCGCCCTGCAGGGCTGACCCGCTCGCCCGCTCCGGCACGCGATTGGCGATCCGCGCCGGTCTGGGCTACCGTGCCCCCGCCATGCCGACGTCGCTTCGAACCCTGTCCGCGGTACTGACGATCGCGCTCCTGGCAAACGCGTGCGGAAAAGGAGCGTCGGGTATCGAATCGTCCCCCACGACCGCCTCGTCCGACACGGTTGCCGTGCCGCCCGTAGCGAGGGCGTCCCTCCCACCGCCTCCCGCTTCCGCGCCTGTTGCCGCTGCATCCGCCTCCGCGTCCACCTCCGCCACCGCAGCCGATTCCCTGCCGCCTCCGCCGACGGACGGTCCGCACATCTACTCCAAGGCGCGCCACGTCTGGATCCGCTACGAGCCGTCGGCGTCGAGCGGATGGATGGGGTTCATGGGACTGGGAGGCGCCGTCAAGCTGCGTCCCGGAGCCCCCCGCCCTGGCGACGGCTGCAACGCATTCTATCCGGTGGAGCCACGCGGATGGGTCTGCCTGGACGATAGGACCACCCTCGATCCCAACGACCCGGAGTACGTCGCGGTCCGGTATTTCGCTCCCAGGCTCGACACTCCGTTCCCGCATCACTACGGGGAATCCAGGGGCACGCCCCGGTACCTGAGCATTCCCACGCCGGAAGAGCAGCGACGGCGCGAGCCCAACCTCGACGAGCATCTGCACAACCTGGAGCTGCTTCGCGAGGGCAAGCTCTCCCCCGAGGACGTCCCGCCGGGCTTGCGTGGCGTGGATCCCACGCCCGCCGGCCAGCCGCCACCCGACATCCTGTTTCGCGTGCCGCGTGTCCAGGAGGAGCGAGACTACATCAAGCCATTGTCGACGATCGCCTGGAGCCATGAGTTCGACGCCCAGGGCCGTACCTGGTTGGTCACGGCCGATGTCATGCTCGTTCCCAAGGATCGGGTGTCGCCCTATCCCGTCTCGACGTTTCACGGCGTGCGGCTTGAGGACGGCGTGTCGCTTCCCTTCGTGTTCGTTCGCGAGAAGCCCAGGCCCAAGTATCGAAGGAACGCCGACGGGTCGATCGTGCCTACGGGGGAGTCCTGGCCCAGATTCGCCCGGTTCCCCGCCGACCCGCAGATCGTCCAGTCCGGCGACAAGTCCTATGTCGTCTCCAAGGAAGATGGTCTGCTCATCGATGAGGCAGACGCTACCGTCGTCAAGCCCTCCTTGACCACGCCCTGGGGCGCGATCGTCGACGGCGTGCCGGAAGAGGAGGCCCGCAAGGTCGTCGTTCAGCGCGTGCCTCCGCCCGACGGTCCACGCAAGACCTGGGTCGAAGTCAGCGTCCTGTCGGGCTGGCTCATCGCCTACGAGGGGACAAGGCCCGTGTTCGCCACGCTCATCGCACCGGGCCGCGGCGGCGTGCCCAGGCGAGGCGTCGATCCCCTGAAAGATGCGGCCACCCCTACCGGATACTTCCGGATCGACGGCAAGTTCTGGACGGCCACGATGGCCAACAATGCGTTTGTGCACTCCGACGTGCCGTTTGCCCAGAACTTCCACGGCCCGCACGCACTGCACATGGCCTATTGGCACGACGACTGGGGGCAGAAGAAGAGCGGCGGCTGCATCAATCTGTCGCCCGAAGACGCCCGCTGGTTCTTCCTGTGGACCGAGCCCGCGATTCCGGACGGCTGGTTCGGAATCCGGTCGGACAAGCAGGCCGGTCCGGCCAGCATCGTGATCGTGCACAGCTGACCCTTCGCCGCTCGTCGAGCGCGCGCGCCCGACGTCAGCCCTCTTGCTGCGGCTGGTTCGCCCGGTAGTCTAGCGTGCTCGTTCCGGCCCAGCGCTCGAACGATTGCTCGAACACGTCCATCTCCTCGAACCCGAGCAAGTGCGCGACCTCTGGCATCGACAGCGTCTTGTCGCGCACGTAGGCCCGCGCAAGTTCGGCCAGCAACTCCTCGCGCAGGCGGGCGAAGGCCGTGCCCTCCGGCAACAGACGATCGTAGAGGCTGGGCACCGACTCCGATACGCCGTGCGCCGTCTGCGTCATGCTCGGAATCCCCCACGGTAGCCGCCCGGCCAGGTACTTCCGTACCTGCGTCGAGACCGGTCCGGCTGACGGAAGCCGTTCCATCACTTGTCGGGCTTGCTGCTCGACCCAAGGATGCAGATGCGGTTCCGCATTTCCGTACCGGGCGGCCGGCTCTGCGGTGAGCTCCAGGGCGTACGATGGAGCTCCGAACTTGACGGGGCACGCGAACAGTTCGTCGTACTCCGAGCGGAGGGAGGGCGCGGCATGCCGAAACTGCGCGCCAACCAGGATGCCCGGTTGGCCCGAGGCATCGCGCAGGGCCGAGGCTAGGGTGCCCAGCACGAACTCCGAGGTTGCCCGCGCGGCCCGGTCCAGGCTCGGGGGCGAGAACTCGAGCCGCACCAGCGTGCCGGCCGTCTCGCGCTCGACCGACAGCCCCATCGCCCTGCCGTGCAGCCGCAAGTACCGCGTAGCCTGCTGCAGCAGACCGTGCGTGGATCGTCTCGCCCTGCAGCAACACCCCAGCGCCGGCCCCAGCTCCTCCAGCCGAACCGCCCGCGCCGTGTGCAGGCCGAATGCCGGATCGTTCGTGACTCGGATCGCTCCGTCGATCAGCGCCGTCGCCGTTGCACACGGCACTTGCGCGTCGGCATCCGCAACTCCGTTCCACCCCGTCTCCCGCACGAAATCGTCCTCCGACGCCCCGGCCGCGCGGAGGCCAGCAAATACCCAACGAAGTAGGCTCAGATGAACGAGGGAAGATGGTGTCACGTCGAATCGTAACCTAGCAAGCCCGTTGTCACGTACGCAAGGGTAGAGTGCCGTATCGGCATCCTTGCCCGGAATCGCCGCTTCCAACACCCAGGTCGCGTGCGCGCCTTCCCCTTCGCCCCATGGTCGGCACTCTTGGCTGTCCGCGTGGCTGGCGTATCGCGTCGCCCCGCTCCATGGACCCGCGTACGGCCGCAGCCGTTATCATCCCGGCGCGACCTGTCCCTCGGAGGTGCCATGTTCCGTGATGATTGGACCCAGCTGCCCGACCCCGACCCCACCCAAACCCGGGAATGGCTCGACTCCATCGAAGAGGTGCTCTCGCGCCAGGGCTCGCCCCGTGCCCAGTACCTGATCCGCCGCCTTCTCGACCATGCTCGCAACCTCGGAGTCGCGCTGCCGGTCCTCGTTCAGACCCCGTTCATCAACACCATCGGGCCGTCCCAGGAACCCGCTTATCCGGGCGACGAGAAGATCGAGAAACGGATTCGAAGGCTCATCCGCTGGAACGCCGCCGTGGCCGTGCTGCGAGCCAATCATCTCCACCCGGGAATCGGGGGCCACCTCGCGACCTACGCGTCGGCCGCCAGCCTCTACGAGGTCGGCTTCAACCACTTCTTCAAGGGACGAGACCACGCCCTCGGCCCGGACTCGGTCTATTTCCAGGGTCACGCTGCGCCAGGCATCTACGCCCGTGCCTACCTCGAGGGCAGGCTGACCGAAGGCCACCTCGAGCGCTTTCGCCAAGAGCAATGGCTTGGTCACGGCCTGTCGTCTTATCCGCACCCGAGGCTGATGCCGCGCTTCTGGGAGTTCCCCACCGTGTCCATGGGCCTCGGACCCATCGCGGCCATCTACCAGGCCCGCTTCAATCGCTATTTGCATGCGCGCGGCATCAAGGACACGTCCGGCTCCCGCGTCTGGGCGTTCCTGGGCGACGGTGAAACCGACGAGCCCGAGACCCTGGGCGCCCTGTCCCTCGCTGCGCGGGAGAAGCTCGACAACCTCACGTTCGTCGTGAACTGCAACCTGCAACGCCTCGACGGCCCGGTTCGAGGCAATGGCAAGATCATCCAGGAGCTCGAGACGGTCTTTCGCGGCGCCGGGTGGAACGTCATCAAGGTCATCTGGGGCCGCGAGTGGGACGAGCTCCTTGCGCGCGACACGGACCAACTGCTCGTGCAGCGCATGAACGAGACCCCGGACGGCCAGTTCCAGAAGTACTCGGTGGAGTCCGGAGACTTCGTGCGCAGCGACTTCTTCGGCAAGGATCCCCGCCTGCTCGAGCTGGTGGCTCACCTCTCCGACGACGATATCCGCAAGCTGCGTCGCGGCGGACACGACATGCACAAGCTGTATGCCGCATATCTCTCTGCCACGCAGCACGTCGGCGCCCCGACCGTCATTCTCGCTCACACGGTCAAGGGCTGGGCCCTGGGCGAAGGGGTCGAGGCCAAGAACGTCACCCACCAGATGAAAAAGCTGCGCGAGGATGAGGTGCGCGTCTTCCGCAATCGCCTCGAGCTCGACATCCCCGATCGCGAGCTCAAGGACCCGCCCTTCTTTCACCCCGGCATGGACAGCCCCGAGATCCAGTACCTGCTCGACCGTCGCCGTGCCCTGGGCGGCTTCATCCCCCAGCGCACCGTCCGATCGCGGCCCCTGCCGCAGCCCGACGACACCAAGGACCCCTTCGCCGAATTCCTTGCCGGCTCCAAGGTCGAAGTGTCCACGACCATGGCATTCGCGCGGCTGCTCGCCAAGCTCGTGCACGACAAGAACCTGGGCTCCCGCGTCGTGCCCATCATTCCCGACGAAGCGCGAACTTTCGGCCTCGACCCGCTCTTCAGCCAGATTGGCATCTACTCGCCGCTCGGCCAGCTCTACCAGCCTGTCGACGGCGCGGCGATTCTCAACTACCGCGAGAGCACCCAGGGGCAGCTCCTCGAGGAAGGCATCACCGAAGCCGGCTCGATGGCCTCGTTCGCCGCCGCGGCGACCTCCTATGCCACCCACGCCGAGCCCATGATCCCCTTCTACATGTACTACTCCATGTTCGGCTTCCAGCGCACAGGCGACCAGGCCTGGGCCCTGGGCGACATCCGCGCCCGCGGCTTTCTCATCGGCGGAACCGCCGGACGCACCACCCTCATGGGCGAGGGCCTCCAGCACGCCGACGGCCACAGCCACCTGCTCGCATCGGTCATCCCTTCGATGCGCGCCTACGAGCCCGCCTACGCCTACGAGCTCGCGCTCATCGTCAAGCACGGCCTGCAGACCATGTTCGTCGAGCAGCAGGACGTTGTCTTTTACATCACGGTGCAGAACGAGACCTGGCCGATGCCGGCGATGCCCGATGGGGCGGAGCAGGGAGTCATCAAGGGGCTGTACCTGCTTCGTCCAGCGCCGGAGCCCAAACGGCACCGCGCCCAGTTGCTTGGCAGCGGCTCCATCCTGCGCGAGGCGCTGCGCGCGCAGACCATCCTGGCCGATCGCTTCGATGTCGCCGCCGACGTGTGGAGCGCCACGAGCTACCTGGAGCTGCGCCGCGAGGCCCTCGCCGCCGAGCGGTGGAATCGCCTGCATCCCGACCAGCCCGCGCGTACCTCCTTCGTCGCCGGATTGCTCGATACCACCGAGGGACCGATCGTGGCTGCCAGCGACTGGATCAAGGCCGTTCCCCATCAGATCGCGCCGTTCGTGCGACGCCCCTTCGTGGCCTTGGGCACCGACGGCTTCGGCATGAGCGACACGCGCGAGGTCATGCGCCGCCACTTCGAGATCGACGCCGAGTCGATCGCGCTCGCCGTGCTCCACGAGCTCGCTGCCTCGGGCGCCATCGAACCCTCGACCGTGCGGAGCGCGATGACCGAGCTGGGGTTCGATCCCGCCAAGATCGACCCTCTGAGTATCTGATTCGCTCTGCCGTGTGCTAAGCATCCGCCCATGGATGACCCGCCCCGGGCAAGCTCCCGCGACCTCGCCGCTGTCCGCCATGCGGACGACGTTGCGCTCGTCGCGTTCGACGTCGACGGCACGCTTGTCGAGCACGACAAGGGCGAAGTGGTCTGGCAGGTTCTCAACCGGCGCTACATCGGCGACTCCTCGGTCAACGCGGCCCGGTTCCGGGACTTTCTCGACGGACGCATCTCCTACGCCGAGTGGGTCGCCCTGGACGTGCGGGGTTGGATGCAAGGCGGCGCCACCCGACAGGGCATCGAGCACGCCATTCGCCAGGAGCTGCGCCTCGTGCCCCACGCCGCCCGCGTCGTCCACGACCTGGCCCGCCGCGGATTTGTCGTCGCCGTCGTCTCCGGCACCCTCGACATCGTGCTCGACGTGCTCTTCCCCGATCACCCCTTCGCCCACGTCTTCACGAACCGCATCTCGTTCGGCGACGACGGTCGCATCAGCGGCTGGAGCGCCACGCCCTACGACATGGGTGGCAAGGCCGACGCGCTGCGCATGCTCGCCACCAAGCTCGGCCTTCCCACGCATCGCGTTGCGTTCGTCGGTGACCACGTCAACGACTGCGCCGCCATGTCCCTCGTGGGCTGTCCGATCGCCTACGATCCGAAGCACGACGACGTGCGCGCCGTCGCCAGCCGCATCCTTCCCCGAGGAAGACTCGATCTCCTGCTCGACGTGTTTCCGACATGCCCAAGATCCTGATGATCCACACCGGCGGCACGCTCATGATGCGAGCCGGCGCCGATTCCCGCGTGCTCGAGCCAGACGTCTACGCACGCGACCTGCTCGCCGAGTTGCCCGTACTGCGCAACGTCGGCGCCATCGACACGCGCATCTTGTTCAACCTCGACTCGGGCGACGTGCAACCCCACCACTGGGTCGAGCTCGCAGCCCTGATCCACCAAGAGCTCGATGCGTACGACGGCGTGGTGGTCGTCCATGGCACCGACACGATGGCGTACACGGCCAGCGCCCTTGCTTTCTTGCTGCCGGGGTTGGACCGTCCGGTCGTGCTCACGGGCGCGCAACGCCCTTTGTTCGAGGTGCGCACTGACGCGCGAACGAACCTCGTGGACGCATGCCACATCGCGACGCTGGCGGTGCCCGAAGTGGGCATCGCCTTCGCCAGCAAGTTCCTGCGCGGCTGCCGCGCCACCAAGCTCGATGCTTGGGGGCTCGACGCATTCGCCACCCCGCTGTGCCAGCCCCTGGTCGAGCTCGGCCTCGGCCTGATGATCGGACCTCACGCGCTGCCCCCTCGCACCGTCGGCGCCTTCGATCCGCGCATCGACCCCCACGTGCTATCCGTGCGCGTGTTCCCCGGACTCAACCCAGCCCTCATCGAGCACGCCGTCGACTCCGGCGTGCACGGCATCGTGTTGGAGGCCTATGGCGTCGGAAACGTCCCCGTCCAGGAGTCGTCTCTGGTTCCCGCCATCGTCAAAGCCACGGCGCAACAGGTGCCCGTCGTGATCGTCAGCCAGTGTCCCCGCGGCGGTGTCGATCTGCGGCGCTACGCCGGGTCGAACGCGGCGGCCGACGCGGGCGCGATCTCGGGGGGCGACATGACCACAGAGGCTGCGGTCACGAAGCTGATGGTGCTGCTGGGCCGCGCGCCCCAAGGCCGAACACTCGAATACGTGGCAGCTGCCTTCAAGCGCCCGCTGCTGGGCGAGATGAGCACCAATCTGCCCTACGAGTAAAATCGCGGCACTCGTCCGCTACTTCTTCTTGTTGGCGGCGCCGGACGGCAACCCGGCTGCCAGCTTCTCGAGCTCCGCCAGGGCGGCGGCGTCCTTCGACATGCCCGCGCGCCTCGGTGGTGCGGCCGCCGGACGGGCCGCGGGCGCCGACGCAAGTGCTGGCGCGTTGGAGGCTACGGTCGGAACGGAGACAACCATCTCGGGCACGGCGAGCCGCGTGGGCTTCGCGTGCCGCTGCGCCATGCCGGGCGACGCTGCCGTCGTTCGGGGGCTCTCGAACCACGATGCCACCCGATCGTGCGCAGCCCACAACCCGATCGACAGGCAAGCGGCGATGACGAACGCCGCGGCGCCGAGCTTGCGCGCGGGCGAGCGCTCGGACGCGGACGATGTCGCCACCGCGACACCGCGCGCAGCCTCGCCGCTCGCTGTGCTCGTCATGGGCAGCGCCGCCGGCGTGACTTGCGAGACGGCGTCCTGCTCGGTGATCGACGGCGCTACGTTGTTGTCGCCCACCGGGATGAACTCGACCACATCAGTTTCGCCAACGACGATCACTTCGTCATCCGTCGGTGCCTCGTCCGGGCCCGCGGTCTTCTGGTCGCGGCTCGGTGCAGCGTGTGTTTCCGTGGACGGCAGGGTGGTTCGTTCGTCGTCGCCTGGCGTGGATGCGCGAGTTTCGCGGGTCGGTGCTGAAGAGCGATCTTGGCCCGCTTCGGAAGCCGGCGGCTGGCTCGTCGGCGCAGGGGGCGACTCGACAGGGACGACCACCGGCGGGTCGCGAGATGGCTGCGCCCCCACGCCAACAACGGAGCTGTCCGATGCTGCCTTCGCCCCGTCACCTCGCCCCGGACGCCGCGCCGCAATGTTGACCGGCGCCGTGCGAGCACATGCAAAGACCTCAGGGATTTCGTCCAGGCACGAACCGTATCGCGCGCGCGGGGGCTGCGCCGGGGCCTGGGCTGCCGGGTGGAGATCGACCTTGTTGGCACGCGGCGCGCGGCGGTACCACGAGCCCTTCGTGGACTCCGGGCGGTCCGTCATTGCTCACTCCCCGTCAGCGACTGCATCCTTGCGCTCCCTCGCTGCTCGAGG
The DNA here is from genome assembly GCA_021847645.1 of Myxococcales bacterium. Lineage (GTDB taxonomy): Bacteria > Myxococcota_A > Polyangia > Polyangiales > Polyangiaceae > JAJZQG01. The sequence goes on along the minus strand of JAJZQG010000113.1, from coordinate 17,708 downwards.
CCAAGCCCCGAGGGTGGACGAATGGCTCGCCCATGAGGACCTCCGCGTGCGACCGACCATGCCAAGTGCTAGCAGGAAGGCCTCCCGATGTCACGGTCGCGAGCCTCGGCCGGCACCAGTCCCCTCGCACGCCGTCGCTGTGTCTACCGGGAACGGACCGTCGCCTCACACCAGCGACGCATGATCGTATTCAGGTCCGCTAGCGATTCGAGAATCACGTCCGGTCGGTGCTGCGCCAGCACCCCTCGCGTGTTGTAACCGCACGACACCGCGATCGTTCGGCATCCCGCCGCCCGCCCCGCGAGAACGTCCTGCGGCCCGTCGCCGACCATGACCATCTCGCGCGGGTCCACACGCAGCGCTGCCGCGATTGCCAGGAGCCCTTCCGGTTCGGGCTTGCCCGCCCGTACGTCGCCGCCTCCGACCACGACGGCGAAGCGGTCTGTCATCGACATCGCCTCGAGCAACTCGTTGGTGACCCGGCGCGGCTTGTTGGTGCACAGCGCGAACGTCATGCCGCGCACCTGCTCGAGTGCCTGCTCTGCGCCCGGCATCCATCGGGCCTGATCCGCCGGGTGCTCCAGGTAGTAGGTCATGAACGCATCGACCACGACGTCCAGCTCGTCGTCCCCTTCCGTCAGTCCGGCCGCTCTCGCGCACAGCTTGCGTGCACCGTCGCCGACGTACCTGCGGATCACCTCGGTCTTGAGCTCGCGGCGCCCGGTCGCCCGCAGGGCGTGATTGCATGCGGCAGCGATGTCTTCGCTCGTGTCGAGCAACGTGCCATCCAGATCGAACACGATCACGCGCGGGACGAACATGGTCCCGTGCATGCTGGCACGACGAAGCTTGGAGTCCAAGAGAATGCGACGCGTACCGGATTGCATCCAGGTCGCCGTCCGTGTCGATTCGTGCAGGCGCTGGGACGCGAGCCGGACGGGCTCAGGGGAGGAATGTCTCACGCCGCAGCGTGCTGGACACGTGCGTCCTGCTCCAGCACCGTGCGCAGCCGCGATCGCGCGCGATGCAACCGCGAACGCACCGCCGACTCTGTGATGTTGAGCCGGTCCGCGATTTCTTGCAGCCCCAGGTCGTGGTGGTAGTGCGCAATGACTACCGATCGGTACGAGTCGGGCAGATCATCCAGCGCTTCCCGCACGCGCGCGTCACGCTCGCTCGCGACCGCGCTCGAAGCACCGTCGCCGAGCTGATTGTCTTCCACCAACGCGCTCAAGTCCTCCATGTCCATGCCCTCGACAAGCCGCGCGCGATGCCTGCGGTGCGATCGCATCAGCATCAGCGCTTCGTTGGCCGTGACGCGGAACAGCCAGGTGGAGAAGCTGGAGTCCCCGCGGAACGAGTCGAGCTTGCGAACCACCTGCATCATCGTGCTCTGCAACAGATCACGTCGGTCCTCCTCGGACACGGGATACCTCGCCAGCTGCCGCTCGATGTGAGGACGAATGGCCGTTGCGATCGCCGAGATCGCCGCGTTGTCGCCGTTCTGGGCTGCTCGAATGGTGTCCGAATCAGGAAGCATGGTCATGGGGGACTCCGATATGGTCGCGCTTCGTTGCTGGGTTCCAGCCTCCCCCTTTGCAACGACGATGCCGGCTGCCGGTGCGCGCATTCGCCGGCCAAATCCCGCATGGGGCCGTCGCCGCGGTCCGCCGGAGGTATCGAAACGAATCCATCCGGCGCGACGAGGTAATTTTTCTTTCCCCATCCCCAGGTCTGGTCAAAGCACGATCCGTGTGGTCAGAATCGGCCTCGCCATGAAGTCCGGTCCCTCGTCCAGCGTCCTCCGCCTCGCTGTCTGTTGCGTCGCGCTCACGACGATTTCCTGCGGCGCCAAGCCAGCCACGGTCACCGCTCCCGCCGCCCCGACCACTGCCGCTTCGTCTTCTCTTGTTTCTCTTGTCGAGACTGCTCCTCTTGCGGATGCCTCCACGCCGGACGTGCCGGTCGATGCACTCCCTGAACAGTCCGATGCTGGCGGCGCAGACGTAGTCGCTATCGCTCCGGTCGACGATGCGTGCCCCGCGGACATGGTCCACGTGCAGCACGACTATTGCCCCAAGGTCGAGCGCACGTGCCGCCGCACCGAATACAACAAGCCCAACCACCTCAGGCTCTGTCACAGCTTCACGCCAGGCTCCACGCGCTGTCTGGCACCTCGCGTCAAGCTCGACTTCTGCATCGACAAGTACGAGTACCCCAACCGCGAGGGCGCCCATCCGCCGTGGATGGTTTCCTGGTACGACGCTGAAGCCACCTGCCGCGGCCTCGGCAAGCGCACGTGCTGGGACGACGAATGGGTCGCGGCCTGTGAAGGCCCGGACGAAACACCGTTCCCCTACGGCTGGGACCGGGACAACACTCGCTGCAACATCGACAACACCTGGATCGACCCGCACCTCAAGGCGGCCTATTCCTCCGCCCCCCAGACCGCCTTGCGCGAGCTCTCCAGGCTCGATCAGAGCGTGCCCTCCGGCTCCATGAAGGGCTGCGTCTCGGGCTACGGCGTCTACGATCTGACCGGCAACTTGGATGAGTGGGTGACCCGCGCCGAGCGCAACGACCACGAAAAGTCCGCCTGGGCCGGGCTCAAGGGCGGCGCCTGGGGGCACGTGCGCAACGCCTGCCGTCCCATGACCACCAGCCACCCGCCCGAGTTCAAGTACTACTTCATCACGTTCCGCTGCTGCAAAGATCCCAAGGGAATGCCGCCGTTCGTGCCCCCAGGGGCAACTCCCCCGCCTGCCGTCGCCCCCGCGGACAGGGCGCCCATTCCCCAACCCATCAACCCCCCGGGGCCGTCCAAGCAAAAGGTGCGGCCAGAAAACAGGGGACGTTGACCCGTTCGTTCGCCGGCTCGGACCGGCGACTTGGAGGCAACATGCCGGCTGTCGTTGTCGTCGGCGCCCAATGGGGCGACGAAGGAAAAGGGAAGATCGTCGACTACCTCGCCGAATCGGCGCGCATGGTCGTGCGCTACGCCGGCGGTCCCAACGCCGGCCACACCCTGGTCGTCGGCGGCCAGAAGCTCATCGTGCGCCTGGTGCCCAGCGGCGTGCTTCGACCCGACAAGATCTGTGTCATGGCGCAAGGCATGGTCGTCGATCCGCTCCTTCTGGTCGCCGAGATCGACGAGCTCATGAGTCGCGGACACTCGATCGAAGGGCGCCTGTTCATCTCCGATCGGGCACACCTTATCCTTCCGTATCACGTGCTCGCGGACGGGCTGCGGGAAACCGGCGCGCAGCCGGGGCTCGCCATCGGCACGACCCGCCGCGGCATCGGGCCCACGTATGAAGACAAGGCGGCTCGACGAGGCGTCACCGCCGGAATGCTGCGTGACTTGGACCGCGCCACATCGCTCGTTGCTCGAGCGCTGGATTCTTGGGCGCCCTTCTTCGCCGCTCGCGGGGCGACACTCCCCACCGTCGACATGGTCGTCGAGGTCCTGAGCAAGGCCGCGCCCCGGCTCGTTCCCCTGCTGGCAGATACCTCGGCGCTCATCGACCGCCACCTGCGTGAGGGCGACGGCGTGCTCTTCGAAGGCGCCCAGGGCACGCTGCTCGACATCGATCACGGCACGTATCCCTTCGTGACCTCGTCGTCCGCCGTTGCCGGTGGCGCGTGCACTGGCGCTGGCGTCGGCCCGCGCGCCATCTCGCGGGTCGTCGGCGTCTCCAAGGCCTACGTCACCCGCGTTGGCGGCGGACCGTTCCCCACCGAGCTCGACGACGACACGGGCGAGCGCATTCGCACAGCTGGTGCCGAGTTCGGTTCGGTGACCGGTCGCCCGCGCCGCACCGGCTGGCTCGACATCCCGGCGCTTCGCTACGCCGCGCGGGTCAACTCCCTCGACGCGCTGATCCTGACCAAGCTCGATGTGCTCACCGGGCTCGATCCCGTGCGCGTCTGTGTCGCCTACGACACGCCCGATGGGCGCGTCGACGATCTGCCCATCGACCTGGTTGGACAGGGGAACATGCTTCGACCGGTCTACGAGTCCTTGCCGGGCTGGACCCGGCCCATCTCCGATGTACGCGACTTCGGCTCCCTGCCCAGGCAGGCTCGAGACTATGTGCGCTTCATCGAGAAGCGGGTCGGTGTGGCCTGCGACCTCGTGTCCGTCGGACCCGGCCGCGACGCGATAATCCAGGTTCCTCACGAGTAGCTGCTCGCCGTTTCGACGCGCCTCTGCTGCGCCTCGTTCTGGATCCTTCCACCGCTTGCGGCGTCCGCAAGGCGGCCTGTAGACTCTCCTCACCCCGATTCCCCGTCACGCTTCCTCCCGAGGTCTCTCATGCGACAATTCTCCGCTTGCACCGCCCTTCTCGCCTCTGTCTGCCTGACCGGTTCGGCCTCGGCCGCCGTCGGAAACGCTTCGCCGCTCGTTGTCAGCGTCCCGCCTTCCGCCCGCGTCGACATGCAGACCGCGTTCCCTTCCGCGCGCGACATCCTCGTGAGAGCAGCTGCCACGCCTGCCCAGGTGCAGCTCGTCCCGCAGCACCTCTTCAGCATCGGCTCGCTGCGGGTCTATCGCTTTGATCAGCTCTACAACGGATTGCCTGTCGTCGGCCGGGGCGGAGCCCTCGTCTCCGATTCCTCCGGCAAGGCTCGCTTCGGAACCCTGCGGGTCGAGGACAGGCTCCCCGACTCCACCGTCCCGGCCCTCACCGCCGACAACGCCGCCGCCGTGGCCGCCCAACGTGCCGGCATCCCCGCAGTCGCAAGCAACGCGCGCTTGCTCATCTGGCCCACGCCCTCCGGCGGCCGGCTCGCCTGGTCCGTGCTCCCGCCATCCCTGCTGCCCATCCCCTATGCCCCGCTCGTGATCGTCGACGCGACTTCCGGCGAGGTGTTGTCTTTCCAGAACATGGTTCGCCACAAGAACCTCGCCCACACCTTCCAGTTCAATCCCGTCTCGACCCCGAACGAGATCGAAGCCACCCTGCCCATCGCCGACCTCAGCACGGTACCCCAGAACAGCCTCGTCAAGTCGTACAACTGCGTCGATACCCATCAAACACAGTCCATCAGCTACATGGGGATTCCCTTCACCGTCCACGTCTGCAGCATGCTCCAAAACGCCGAGGCCGACGGCACGACCGGTGACTACACTCAATACGACTACGTGGATGATACCTCGGGCGGCGACCCGTTCTCCGAGATCTCGATCTTCTATCACGCCAACAAGGCCTATGACTTCTTCAAGGCGTTCGATCCGACGTTTGTGCTCCAGGGCAAGTCCAACCCGCTCTTCCTGGTGGCCAATCTGATGCTGCCGGCAGGCCTGCAATCCGGCGACCTGACCAAGATGAGTGATCCCAACACCCCCTTCGATCCCTTCGACAACGCGTTCTTCTCCGGCTGGGATCCAACCTATGGCCCCATGACCTCCACCCTCTGGCCGCAAATCACCGGCGCCGCCCTCATGTTCGGCCAGGGCGCCAAGGTCGACTACGCTTACGACGGTGACGTCGTCTACCACGAATTCACCCACGCCGTCGTGGACTCCACGCTCAAGCTCGCTGGCACGTGGCACCTGGACTCGCAGGGAGCGACGCCCGCCCCCGGCGCCATGAACGAGGGCATTGCCGACTACTTCTCATCCGCGATTACCGGTGACCCCAATGTCGGTGAATACGCCGGACAGCCGGACGCCATCCGCCACATCGACAACGACTTCAGCTGCCCCAGCCATCTCGCCGGGGAAGTCCACTTCGACTCCGAGTTCTTCTCCGCTGCGCTGTGGGCCACGCGCGCGGGGCTCGGCAACGATGATGATCGCCATACCTTCGACGAGGCCATCTTCACCGCCATGTCCTCCGGTCCCACCGGCGACCTCGGCTATGACGAAGTTGCCAATCTCTTCATCACCGGCATCCAGAACTCGCCCCTTGGCGCCACCGTGGCTCAGCAGCTGCAGAGTGCCTTCGAGGCCCGCGGCGTGCTGCCCCATTGCGCCAGGACCGTCGAGTGGTCGGGTACCCCGATCAGCTCCAACGACCCGGACCTCCACCAGCACTTCACCTCGGGCGGCACGTCGAACTTCATCGTTGCCATGCCCTACGCCCCCGGCGTGTTCCAGGCGCACGTGCCGCTCGCTGCGGACGCTGCCAAGCTGCAAGCCTCGTTCTCGCTGCTCATCCCCGGCGGCGGCAATCCGCTCCCCACGGGCAATACCCCTTATGCTCCGGCGTTCCTCGTCTCCTTCGACCAGCCCATCGCCTTCGACATCTCCGGCAGCGTCAAGGCCAATACCGACGTGCTCGTTGCCGCTACCAAGTCGTCGACGGTCTACTCCGCTGACATCGATATCCCGGCCGGCTCAACGAGCGCCTACGTCATGGTGGTCAACAAGGGCCAAACGGATGGCTACTACACCCAGCTGACGTTCAAGACGCTCAATGACGTCACCGCACCGGATGCGGGCGCGGACGCCGCCGGCGACTCCGGTGGCGACCAGCCCGACGCTGCCGTGCCCGATGCGCCGGACGACGCCGCCCAGCCCGGAGCGCAGCCACAGAATGCGGCCGCCCCCTCCGGCGACAGCGGCGGTTGCGGCTGCCAGCTCCCGGCCCATCACGAGCGCGGCGCTGGCGCTCTGGCCCTGCTGGTCGCCCTCGCCGGCTCCATCGTTGCACGACGCAGAAAGGCCGATACGATGAGTTCCTGATGAGCCCGCCCCTCCCACGCTTGATCGCCTGCCTCGCCCTCGCCTCCGCCTCGTTCGCGTCCCCTTCGCTTGCCCAGGACAACCCAACGCTTCCCGTCGCTGCCGCCGCCTCGGGCCGTCCACGCGAGTGCGGCCCGGACCGGCAGCGTCCCGACCAGGGTTGGCACGTGAACTTCTGGGATGGCGTCCGGCAGCCTCTGCTTCGCAGGTACTGCGACTTGCTCGGCCGCGCCCAGGCCCGCCTCGCCTCGTCCCCCGATGTCGCGCGGGAAGCCGCTGGGCTCGCCGACCAGATCCTGCCCGGCCACGCCGCGCCCTGGGTCCTGCACGGACGCGCCAACGTCTTGATGGGTGACTATGCTCATGCCGTTGGGGACTTCGACCGCGCCAAGACGATCGATCCCCGCAGCGTCGAAGATCCCCAAGCCCTCGTCGACATGGCCGCCGCGCTTCGTCGCGCGGGCAAGCCCGATGATGCCCTCGCCGCCTATCGCATCCTGGTCACGAGGCTGGGCCTCCTGCCATCGCCCGAGACCCGCGTGCACGTCATCCTCGAGGCCGCGTCCCTCGCCATGTCTCGCGGCGCCTCTGGCCTTCCCGAGGCCGTTGCGATCTTGCGCGAAGGAGTGCGCCAGCCTCTCACGCGCTACGATGCCGACGTCAACGCCTTGCTCCTGTTGGCCCTCGATCGCTCCGACGCGCCCGCCGAGGCCGCCTCGCTCGTCGAACACCTCGCGCTCACCGGTGCCCCCGCTGCGCTCGCGGCCCGCGATCCGGAGTCGTTCTCGTACCTGCAGCAACCGGCCGAGTCCGCCGCCATCGTGGCCATCGCCCTCGAGCGATCCGACCCGGCCGCGTCGGCCGCTGCATGGGAGCGCTACATCAAGAGCTCGCCGGCCTCGCCGTTTCTGGCTCAGGCAAGGCGTCACCTGGAGCTGATGCGCAAGGCCCCCAAGCCCCTTCCACCCCGCAAGCCCGTTCCCGGGCGTCCATGAAGCCGCGCCGCGCTTCCCTGCTGCTTGCCGCATCCATGGCTGCCGTCATGGCCGCGTCGCCGACAGCCCGCGGAGCGTTCCCTGATGTGTGGGACGCCGCTGCGACGCCCAGGCTGGCGCGTGATGCCAAGGCGCTGCGCGAAGCCCAGCGCGTCTACCTCGAGGCGCGTGACCTGGGCACGCACTCCGACGGCGGTCGTGATCTGCTGCTGGTCGTCCGGATGATCCTCGAGAAGGACGACGCGGCCTCGTCGCCCGATCCGCGGCTTCCGTTCTTGTACGGACGCGTGCTGGTGGACATGGGAGACGACGCTCGCGCTGCGAAGGTGCTTCGCGCCGCGCTCGCGCGAGCGCCGAGCCACCCGGATGCATCCGACGCCTGGTTCACGCTCGCGATCGCATGCGCGCGCTTGGGCGACCCGAAGTCCGAGATCGCCGCGTACGACGCCCAGCTCGCCACCGAGACCGATCCGATGACCCGCGCGGTCACGCTCAGCAACCAGGCCGAAGCGTTCGTCATCATCGGTGACCTGGACGGCGCGATCGCCCGCTATCGTCGCTCGCTCGAGCTTGCTCCGGACAACGCGCTGGCGCGATGGGGCCTCGCCGTCGCGCTCGACCGGTCCGGCGACGCCTACGGCGCGCAGCTCGAGGCACGCACGGCGCTGGGCTTCGACCCGGATGCACGACGGCTCACGAGCAGCGATGTCTTCTTCGTGCCCGACTACGACAAGTACTGGTATCTCGCGCTCGCCTGCGCCGCGCGCGCGAGCAGCACAGCCGAACCTCCCACCCAGGTGCTGTGGTGGGAGCGCGCCGCCTTGTCGTGGAAGCAGTACATCGACAACGCGTCGCCGTCCGATCCCTGGGTCGCCATCGCGCGTCGCCGATCCGACGCATGCGCTCGCGAACTGCGCGCGGCACGCGTCCGGGCCGCCAGATCCAGGCCCCTCCGACACTGACTACGCCCTTGCTGCCGCCGGCTCCCCACCACTTCGCGGCGGCGTCGACAGCGCGCGGCGCAGCCCGTCCACGTCCCGGATGCTCTGCAGCAACGGCACGAACCCCGCGACGCCCTCCTGCTTGCCGAATGCACCGTTCGCCGCCACCGCCCGCGATTGCGGCCCGTCGAGCACCAGGTACACGTCGCGGTCGCCGTAGAGCCCGTCTCTCTCCACCAGATCCACCACCAGGCGCCGATCCAGGTGAATCTCCATGCGCCCGCGCTGCAGCAGCACGCGCTTGTCCGTCACCAGATACGACGTCTTCCGGTCCAACAGCGCCTTGCGCGCCACGCCCAGGAACACCAACCAGCCCGCGATCACCAGCAGCATCCCGATCGTCAGCGCGAGCGCCGTCATCAGCGCGAGGAACGACAGCGACGCGGCCGGCATGCCCGCCGCAATGAGCCGGCCGGGCAGGGGCTTGGCGGCGATCACCGTGCGCACCGCGCCCATCGCCACCAGTCCGCCCAGCGCCACCAGCAGCGTTCGCCTCAAGCTCAGCGGCAGCCACGCACGCCAGCTGAGCGTGGGCCGCGCCCACCACAACGCCTGCTCGCCCGGGTCGAGGCGCTGATCCAACGGAGCATCCCACGCGCTCGGCTCCTTGTCCGGTGAGACGCCTCGCAAGAGCGACCAGATCCGGTCGGGCGCTGCAACGCCTTGAAGCGTCAGCGTGAGCCGGCGGTTCATCGCGCCCGTCGGTACGGCTCGAACCAGCTCCAGATCGCCCACACCCGGATCGCGCTTGCTCCATCGGATCCGCGCGAACGAGATGCCCTCGCGCTGGATCGTGCGCGTCCACATCCCGCGCTTCCAGATCACGTGCTTGTCCGTGACCGTGAATCGCACCGATTGGTTCCAGATGATCGGCACAGCGCGCACCACGACCGCGAACGTCGCGCACCACCCCGCGAAAAACAGCATCTGGCCAGCGGGATGGTGCGTGGTCTGGGATACCGAAATCGCCAGCAGCGTCGTCACCGCCGAGGTGACTCCCAGGACCCATGTGAGGGCGCGATTCCGTGACGTGGCCCGCACGACCGCCGGCCCGCCGGACCACAACACGCGCTCTGAGTACAACGAATCCCTCACGACCAGCGGTCGCTCGGATTTGTCGTCCCGTCGCATGTTGGTTCCACTCACGACACTAGTAGCTTGTGTCGTGACGGTCGGCGCGTCTAGCCCGGGTGCGCGAAGGAGCTCATCCGCCGCTGAAGGACAGTTGCCCCGGGCTCAACCGTTGGGCGAAACCAGGATCACCTCGACCCGCTCGTTCTGGCTCGGTCGCGGCGGTGGGATCGGCTCGGGCAGCACCGGCAGCGCTCCGCGCGCCATCTCCGTGCGCACCCGCGTACTGGCGATGCCCGCTGCCTCCAGCGCCTTCACTACCCGGTCCGCTGCCGCTTGTGCCCGATCGACGTCCGCAGCCGACGGACGCGTGCTGGTGTGGGCCACGATGAGCAGCGGAAATTCCGGGTGCGCCGCCGCAACCTTCGCCACCGGGGCGATCGCCTGCCGCGTCCTCGAGTCCGAGCCGGTCACGTCCGGCCTCAGCGTCACGACCACGCCCCGGTCGTCACGCCGCGGGTCGAGCTGCTTTGCCGCGCTCAACTCGGTCAACACCACGTCCGCGTCGGCGCCGGGATTGCCCTGTGACCGACGCTCCAACGTCAGCAGCGACAGACACCGCGCCCTCACGCGCAGCGCTTCGTCGATCGGCACCGGCCTTGGGTGCTTCCCAAGTGTCTCCTCGAGCTTCGTCACCTCGGCCTGCGCGTCGGCCAGACCCTCGACCGGCTTGCCCAACAGCGAGGCCGCGACGCACAGCAGCCGGGCGTCCGCAGCGATCGAACGCGCGGCTTCGAACCGCGCCTGCTCGCGATCCGCCGTGGTGTGCCCGCTTCGCACCACCGGCTGCGCGTCGCGGATCACGTGGATCAGGTTCTCCAGCGCGGCCGTGTCAGCGTTCACGCGGGCCTGCTCCGCGTCCAGGTCGCGAAGCGTTGCCTCGGACGCGGCAAGCTCCGCCTTCGCGGCTCGCTCCTGCTCGCTCGCCCGCGCGGCCCTCGCCAGCACCGTCACCCGTTCGTACGCAGCGACGGCACGCTCTGCGAGGATGTCGGCCGTAGCGATCTGTCCTTCCTGGTACGCCTTGTCCGCTGCCTGTCGGAGCTGCTCCGCGTGCGCGACCGCCTGCGGCGCCAGCTTCGCCGCGTCCAACATCGCCGGCGACTTGGACACCTGCTCGGCGTGAGCCAACTCCGGCGGACGTGGCGGCCGCCCGCAGGAAACGGCCAGCACGCCCAGCGCCATCGTCCCAACAACGACCGTGCTGCGCCATCCCGCACCCTTGCGCCGCAGACCACCCTCCCGCCGGCCAGCACTTGTCTCGATCTCGGCTCGCTCGCGTCGGGTCATGGCTCTTCTCCCGGCGCCGGCGTGGGGGTCGCGGTCGACGACGCGGGCGGCTTGGACGGCCGGTGCGCAGAGGATGACGAGCCCCGCGGTGCGGTGAGCATGACGCGAACGGCATCGCTCCCAACACCCGCATCGGCCGACTCCTGCAGGGACTTGAGCTCGCCTTGCGCTCGCGCCCGCGTCGCCATCTCTTCTTCCAGCAGCGCGCGCGCGCGCTTGACCCGGGTCGCCGCGTTGGCGGCTGCCGATTGCGCGGCTGCTGCCCGGCGCTCTGCCGCTTCCGCAGTTGCCGTGTCCTTCGCGTACTCGGCCCACTCGCGCGCCAACCCCTCGAGCTGCTCGGCGTGCAGCGTGTCTCCCGCCTCTCGCGCGCGATCCGCGCGGTCCAGCGCGCGCCGGGCCTGGTGGAGCGGCGCGCTCATCGCGGAGGCGCTGCCGCTCGACGCCGCCGGAGCTTGGCTGGCCAGAATTTGCTCGGCAACGGCGCGGTCGGAGCTCGCGTGCGCTGCCCATGCGCTCCAGGCGGTGAACCCGACCAGAACAGAGGACAGAACCCACGCGGCTGCACGGTTGGGGCGGACGTGGTTTCGGGACATTTCAAGGGACAAGAACGCACGTAGGGCTTGCGTGGTCAAGGCCCTGTCGACCGGGAGGGACAGGAATCGTCTGGGGCGTTTCCGAAAGAGGCGCAACCCCCCGGGCGCTCCGGCCATCGGAATCCACGTGGCGAGCGGTTCGTTCACGGATTGCGTGGCCGGAGGTCGCTTCGCCGGGTCTGTTCACCAAGACATCGCCTAACAGAACATGAAATCGCAACTCGCACAGCTGGATGGCAACTCCTCCCTGTCCAAGTACATCTCGTACGTCCGCGGGATCGAGGAGCTTTCGCGCGAGGATGAGGGCCACGCCGCTCGCGCGTGGCTCCAGAACCAGGACTACGCCGCCGCCGAGCGGATGATCCGGGCCAACCTTCGCTACGTCGTCGCGATCGCACTGACCTACCGGCGTTACGGCTTGCCCCTCGCAGACCTGGTGGCCGAGGGCAACTTCGGCCTCGTGCATGCCGTCAGCAAGTTCAACCCCGACCGCGGTACCCGGTTCGTGACCTACGCCGCCTATTGGATCCGGGCTTACATGCTCAACTACGTGATCCGGTCGTGGAGCATGGTCGGTGTCGGCTCCGGCCCGCTGCGCTCCAAGCTGTTCTTCCGGTTGCGACGGGAGCGCGCGCGCATCGCTAACTTGGTCGGCGACAACGAAGAGGCCGTGCGCATCCTGGCCGAACGCTTCGGCGAGTCCCAGGAGAAGATCGTCAGCCTCGCCAACCGCCTCGAGGCTCGCGACGTGTCCCTTGACGCTCGCGTGTTCGACGACGGCAGCGTGGCAATGCTCGACACGCTCGAGTCCGACGCGCCGTCCCAGGAGCAGACCGTGGCTGCTCGGCAGACGCACGATCGGCTCAAGAAGAGCCTTCACGACGCCTTGGGCGACCTCGATCCCAGGGAGCGGTTCATCGTCGAGGTGCGCATGATGGCCGACACGGACGACGCGTTGTCCCTGGCCGAGATCGGCCGGCGCCTCGGCGTCTCTCGGGAGCGTGCCCGCCAGCTCGAAGCCCGCGCCAAGCGCAAGCTCCGCGAACGCCTTGCCCCGCTGCGCGACGTCGAGATCGCCGCGGCTTGACCCAATCCCCGCCAGACCCGTCGTCATCAACTTCCTCGAACGTCACCCGGCCATCGGGCCAGACGATGGCTTGACCCAATCCCCGCCAGACCCGTCGTCATCAACCCCGGCGTCGCGATCGGGAAACAGAACGCGCACCGCTACGCGATCTTGAGCAGCTCTTTGACCTTCGCGATCACCTGCGGCGCCTGGATCGGCTTGGTGATATAGGCGTTGGCGCCCAGCTGAAGCGCGCGATGACGATCTTCTTCCGCGCCTTCCGTCGTGATCACGATGATCGGCGTGTCCTTGTGCACAGGGTCGGTGCGAACGCGACGGATCAGCTTCAACCCATCCATGATCGGCATGTTGATGTCGGTCACGATGATGTCGAAACGCGCTCCGGCCAGCTTGCGAAGACCATCCACGCCGTCATCGGCCTCGGTGACGCGCAGGTTCTTGATCCGAGCCAGCGCGAAGACCAAAAGCTGCCTCATCATGGGTGAGTCTTCGATGATCAAGCACGCATAATCCGCCATGGTGTCGCCTCAGACCCCCAGCTCGAGGAAGAGCTCGGCTCCAGGAAGCTTCCCGTCGGCCCGCGCTAGCAGCGCCGCTGCCAGCAAGGCTTCCGCCGCCTGCCCGCCAAGCAGCTTGAAGAACTCGAAATCGACAGACAAGAAACGGTTCTTCTGCTCGAAGGTGTGAAACACGGCGAGCACCCCCACCACCCGCTCGTCGAGCTTCAACGGCACGCACGCGGCCGGGTTCGCGAAGGTGCCGTCCGCGATCGTGTCTTCCTCCGACACGTAGCCCGCTGCCCGCGAGAACGCTTGTCCAATCGCGCCCTCGCCCGGCCGCACGGCGTGCACGTCCGCCTCGTCCAGTCCCTGGTGGAAGATCGGCAGCAGCTCCGTTCCCGCTTCGGAGCGCGCATAGACCGCGTACGCACGCGCCCCGATCAGCTGCTCGAGGATCTCCTTCAAGTGGCGCAGCACGCCCGGCACCGACGGCGTGGCGTGCAGCTGCCTGGCCGCCACGTACAGGCTCGCCAGGTTCGACAGCTCCGCCTCCACCTCCGTGTACGTCATCTCGAACGCGTTCGACCGCGCCTCAACTTCCTTGAACCGGGAGAGCAGCGACGACTTCTCCTGCTCGAGCTTCTCGATGGTCGTCAGCAGCTCCCGGATCGCGTCGTCGCGTCGCAGGTGGATCTTCAGCTGCGCGTTCTCGGCTTCCAGCTCCACCGCGCGCTTTCGCAGCTCTTCGTTCTCGCGCACGAGCTCCTGCGTCAGCCGTACGCCCTTGCGGATGAACGTCTGGATGAAGGCATCTCGCTCGGTGTCGAGACTGGGGGCCGCGGGCTCGCGGCGTGACTTGGGGGGACGGCTCTTTCGTTCTGTCATGAACGTCGTGCGAATGAGTCGAGGAGTGCCCCGCAGGGTAGCACGGCTCTGCCCGGGCGCGACACCTCTCGCGCACCGTGCATCGCTCAGTCTCGATGTCCAGCGCCGTCTCCCGCCAGCGCCGCCCACGCTCCCAGTTCCGCCGACAGCATCCGCGGCACGCGACGCAGCGAGTCGATGTCCCTGGCACCCACCAGCAGCATCGTGGTTCGCAGCTCGATCTCCACCCGGTCGAGCAGGGCCCCCGCTTCATCCGGTCCCCCACGTTCCAGCGCCTGGAGCACGACCCTGGCGATCCCGCCCGCGCTCGCACCGATCACGATGCTCCTGGCGATGTCCACACCCGTCCCGATCCCGCCCGTGGCGATGACCTCCGCCATCCCGGCCGCACGCGTCATCATCACGCTCGCCGCCGTCGGAATGCCCCACTCCCGGAATAGCTCGCCCAAAGACCGTCGGTCGCCCTCGGCCCGCTTGGATTCCACCGCTACCCACGACGTGCCGCCGGCGCCCGACACGTCGACCGCGTGGACGCCCGCGGACTTGAGCAGCCGCGCGGTCCGATACGAAATGCCGCACCCGGTTTCCTTCGCGACTACCGGAACCCCGAGCTCGCCCGCCAGCCGCCGCATCGTCTCCAACCCGCCCCGGAAATCCCGGTCGCCCTCCGGCTGGACCACTTCCATCGCAGGGTTCATGTGCACGCACAACGCGTCGGCTCCCACGTCGGATACCATCTTCGCCAGCACGCGCGTGTCGAGCTTGCTGGCCTGGATCACGCCGATGTTGCCCAGCAGCAAGACGTCCGGTGCCACATCGCGCACCCAGTAGCTGTCCAGCAACTCCGGGTGCTGAAGCATCGGACGCTGGCTTCCCAGCCCGAAGCCGAAGCCTCGCTCCTGCGCCAGACGCGCCAGCTCGAGGTTGATCGCTCGCGACCGCTCCGATCCCCCCGTCATGGCCGCGATCACGATCGGCGCCCGCAGCGTCTTGCCCAAGATCCGCACGCTCGTGTCGATCTCGTCCAACGACAGGTCGGGTAGCGCTTCGTGCACCAGCCCCACACCGTCGAGCAACGTGCCCGTCGTCTTGAACGCCACGTCCTCGTTGCACGCGATGTCGATGTGCTGGGTCTTCCTCTCGGAGATTCTTTGCTCGCTCACCCCCGCCGCCTCCTTGGATCGTCCAGCCCTGCCTGACTGTCGCGCACCCGGTGCGCTCGTTCGTACTGACTGCGTTGACGGGCTCCTGCGCCGCGCCTAGCCTGCCTCCCGCATGGTTCAGCGCACGTCAGATGACAACAAGGAAATCGATCTCGACGGCAGAATCTCCGCGCCGCCGGTGTCGAAGGTGGGGCAGTTCGTCTCCGGTGCCGATCCCGTCGAGGCGTTCGGCTCGCTCCTCGATCGCGTTCGCCGCGACGTCGAAGCGCGCCTGGCAGGCTACCTCGATGCCCGCGTGGCCGACTCCGCGCGCCACGGCGAGGACGTCGAGGCGATGGCGCGCGCCGTTCGCGACCTGACCCTGCGCGGCGGCAAGCGGCTCCGCGCGGCCCTCGTGCTCGTCGGCTTCCTGGCCCACGACGACACCGTCAGCGAGGAGCCCGCCCTCGACGCCGGCGTCGCCTTCGAGCTGCTCCAGACCTATCTGCTCGTGCACGACGACTGGATGGACGGCGACGAGCTGCGTCGCGGCGGACCGAGCGTGCCCGCGATGCTGCGCCGCCATCACGGCTCGCGGGAGTTGGGCGACGCGGCGGCGATCCTCGCCGGAGACTATGCCGCCGCGCTGTCCCTCGACGTGCTCTCTCGTCTCGACGCGCCGCCCGATCGCCTCGTTCGCGCCCTGTCGCTATTCGCCGAGATCCAGCAGCACGTCATCTGCGGCCAGCAGATCGACATCGCGGGCCGCGTGCGCGAGGTCGAGGAATTCTACGGGCTCAAGACCGGCAGCTACACGGTTCGCGGTCCGTTGCTCCTCGGCGCCTACCTGGCCGGAGCGCCCATGCCCGTCCTGTCCGTCCTCGAAGCGTACGCCGGGCCCATGGGCGTCGCCTTCCAGATGCAGGACGACCTGCTCGGCGTCTTCGGCGATACCGCACGCACCGGCAAGCCCGTCGGTGAAGACTTGCGCAAGGGCAAGAACACCGTCGTGCTGCACACCGCCCGCGCCATGCTCCAGGGCGCCGACCTCGAGCTGCTCGAGTTCGTCGTCGGCAACCCCTCCGCCCGCGCCGACGACCTCGCCAAGCTCACGCGCCGCCTCGACGAAGCCGGCGTGCGCGCCGCGGTCATCCGCCGCATCTCCGAGCTCATCCGCGACTCCCTCGACGCCGTCGCCGAGGCACCCATCTCCGCGAGCTCCCGCGCCTGGCTGCTCGGCGCGGCATCCATGATCGCCTCGCGCCTGACCTGAACTGATCGCGGCTCATGGGCGAATCGTCCGCCAAGCTGTTCTCCGCGTGCGGCAAGGTCATCCTGCTCGGCGAGCACGCGGTCGTTCACGGCGAGAACGCGCTCGCGGCCTCCATCGGACGATCCGCCGAGGCCTCGGCTGCGTGGGCCGATGGCGAATCCGGTGCGCTGCATCTGTCCGACGGGCGCGACACTTGGCCGGTCGATGTCGGCTCCGAGCTCGACCAGGCGTTCCGCGCGCTGCTCGCGGCGCTGGCCGTGGACCGGCCCGTGTCCGTGCACGCGCACGTGCGCATTCCCACGCGCGCCGGCCTCGGATCGTCCGCGGCCATCGGGGTCGCGATCGCGCGGGCCATTGCCGGGCTTCAAGAACGCGCTGCCGATCTGTCGCGCGACACGCTGGCTGCCACCGCGTGGGAGCGCGTGTTTCACGGCAACCCCTCCGGTGTCGACGTGGCGGTCGCGGTGCACGGCGGGTGCCTGTCGTTCTCGCGTCGCGACGGCGCCACGCCGGTTCCCATCGCGTCGGTGCTGTCGCTGTGCCTGGTGCAGTCGGGGCCACGCGCCTCGACACGCGCCATGGTGGACGCCGCTACCGCGTACCTTCGTGCCCAGCCCGACGGCGGCGCCGCGATCCTGTCGGCCGTGCGCGACGCGGTAGGCGCCGGGACCAGCGCGGTGGAGCGCGGTGACGACACCGGGCTGGGCAATGCCATGAATGCCAATCAGCGCGTGCTGCGGCAATGGCAGCTGTCGACGCCGGCGATTGACACGTTGTGCGATGCGGCTCGGATGGCCGGCGCCCTTGGTGCCAAGCTCACGGGCGCGGGGGGCGGAGGAAGCGTGATTGCGTTGGCGCCCGGGCGGGAGCGCAATGTGCTCGACGCTTGGCGAGGGTTGGGCTTCGAGGGGATGGTCGTCGAGGCGGGGGTTGCGGGGTAGGGCGGCTGCTCTGCGACCGGTCGGTCAGCAGGTCCCGGTCAGCCCGCCTCGATCGCCTCGGCGGTGCTCGATGCGCTCACCGCTCTGCCGATCCATCGGTCGAGCGTTGTCAGGTCGGTGCACGCCTCGATGCGCGCGCGCTCGTTGTCGGAGACGTGCAGCCCGCGCGCGGCCAG
>JAJZQG010000112.1 GCA_021847645.1 Myxococcales bacterium | reverse complement strand
CCCGTAGGTGACCGATGAGCGAGATGGCGACTCAACTCCCTGCAACGGCGGCGTCCCGCAACGCGCAGCCGCACCCAGCGGACACCCGGGCGTCGCAGAAGGTCGGACGCGCCCGTGCCTGGCTCATGGCGTCGCGGCCAGCGACCCTCAGCGCCGCGGTGGTGCCGGTGGCGGTCGGTACCGCGTGTGCCGCGGCGGTCCACGGATTCCGCGCGGGGCCGGCGCTGGCGGCGCTCGTGGGGGCCATGCTCATCCAGATCGGTACCAACTTCGCCAATGACGTGTTCGACTACGAGAAAGGTGCGGACACCGAGGAGCGGTTGGGGCCGACGCGCGTGGTGCAGGCGGGCATCCTGCCTGCCTCCCAGGTGCGCGCGGGCATGATCGCGTGTTTCGCCCTCGCCGCCCTCGCCGGGGTGTATCTGACCTGGGTCGCGGGCTGGCCCATCCTGCTCCTGGGCGTTGCCTCCATCCTGTCCGGAATCGCCTATACGGGCGGGCCCTATCCGCTCGGCTATCACGGCCTGGGCGATCTGTTCGTGATGATCTTCTTCGGCTTCGTGGCCGTATGCGGAACGGTGTTCGTGCAGGCTGGCTACGTGCCCGCGATCGCCTGGTGGGCGTCGGCCGCGGTGGGCAGCACGGCCACTGCCATTTTGGTCGTCAACAACGTACGCGACCGGGAGACCGATCAGAAGGCGGGAAAGCGCACCATGGCCGTGCGCCTGGGACGCGGGGGCGGCTTGGCGGAGTATATGATTCTGTTGGCTCTCGCGTACGGCGTGCCCGTCGTGTTGGCGGCGTCGGGGCTCGCCTCGCCGTGGGTGCTGCTGCCGTGGGTGTCCGCCCCGCTCGCGATCGTGCTCGCGCGCAGGCTCGTGTTCCTGCGCGGCAGGGAGCTGAACGCGGTGCTTGCGGGCACGGCGAAGCTCATGATGCTGCACGGGTTGCTGTTGGCGGCGGGCATCTGGCTGGCGACGTGACGGCGGGCGTCGATCGTCCCGAAGCGCTCGCGAGGCGGTGCCGGCTCATTTCGGGAGATCGGGCGCAGGCCCGGGCGGGCTCCCCGCGGCGGTCGCACGAGGCAGGGAACGGCAACGGCCGCGGGGGCGTACAACGGGTGCCGGAGCAGTTCGTTGGTGTGGCTCCGGGGAGCGCGAAGGAGGATGCGTTGAACTGGTCGAGACTTCTGGTGTGCGCAGCGGCGCTCGTGCTTCCGGCGTGCGGGTTCGTGAAGATCTCGATGCCAGGGCAGTCCCATGCGGGTAGCGGGGGCAATTGCAAGCGAGGTTCGGGGATCCGCCGCCCGTGCAGGTGGATCCATCGGACGACTACGTGGGTTCCGACCAACTGCCCGATCTGACGAGCGCGCTCGACGGCAGTGCTGGTGGGAATGCCATTCAGCCGCAGGGCGGCATCGTGGCAGCCGTGACGCCCTCGGACCGCACGGCGCGGGGGCAGAAACTATCGCGCGTGGCATTTCGGCCCAACGTCTCGAACGAGGACATCGAGAGCTGCTACCCGACGGGGCGCGTGACCGGCGTGCATTTCGACGGTGACAGCGCCGAGCTCGAGTATGAATCAGTCTGCAACGTAGTGGGCCACAGGACGCATGTCGAGAAGGTGGAGCCGGTCTATGTGCCTTCGGCCGAGGCTGCGCAGGTGCGCCCCGGCGAGAACCTCGAAGCCATGGTCGACGCGAAGCAAGAAGGGCTGGTCGTCCGCTCCCTGGAGCGCCACACCGGGGAGTCGAAAGCCCCGACTCGGGTGTTGCAGGTGCGGGGCGTGCGATTGCACGGCAGCTGACGGCGCGCGCGGCGACGATACCGTTGACGCTGTCCGGAGCATCGCGTACACACGCAGGCGTGGTGCCCCGGTGATCGATTCCCGGGCGAGTCGTGTTTCATGAGTCTCGCCGGTCTCTTCCCAGTCTTCGACAACGCGCTTGCCCATGCCTGCAACCCGGCCGTGTCCGCGGGGGCCAGGGAGCGCGTGATCGCGAGCGGGATTGCCCCGCCAACACACGTCGGACGCGTGACATGCTCGTGAGGCTAGAGCGGCTCGACGAATTCGCACGTACCTTAGCGGCGCCTTTCGCCAATGCGCGCTCCTCGTGGGCCGAGCGCAAGGGGCTGCTCATCGGGCTTCGCGGCGAGGACGGCCGTGTCGGGCTGGGCGAGGCCTCTCCTCTACCGGGTTATTCGCCCGACTCGCTGGCCGAGGCGCGTGCCGCACTCGAGGCCTTCGGCAGGCGAGGGGACCTTTCGTTGGATTGGCAGGGCGACTGGGGCGCGCGGGTCGATTCGCTGCTGGAATCGATTCCGCTGCAGATCCCGTCGGCGCGGTTTGCGGTGGAAACCGCGCTGCTCGACCTGGTCGGCCAGGCTCTGGGGCTGCCACTGCATCGGCTGATGGGCACGGCGCCAGGGCGCGTTGCCTGGGCAGGAGTAATTGAAGCCTCCGGCCGTTCGGGCGCCCTGGAGCGCGCGAGGACGCTGATCGACAGCGGCGTTCATACGTTGAAGGTCAAGGTGGACGGGGGTGCCGGATGGCCGGAGGCAATATCGTTCCTGCGCGCCTTGCGCGAGCTGGCCGGCTCGAGCGTGCGAATCCGCATCGATGCCAATCGAACCATGTCGGCCGATGAATTGCGCGACAGGCTCGACTCGCTGTCCTCCGTGCAGCCCGAGTTCGTCGAGGAGCCCGGCGATCCCGACGCGGTGGCGAGGCTGTCTTCGGTGCCCGTGGCCCTGGCGCTCGACGAGTCGTTGCACGGCGGCGACGCCGAGGCGCGGATTGCGGCGTTGGCCGGTGCGAGGTCAAGAGCAAGGGAGTATCGCTTCGTGGTGCTCAAGCCTACCGTGCTGGGCGGGGCCCGCCGGTGTCTGCACCTCGCGCGCGCCGCGCGAAGCGCCGGGGCAGGTGTCGTCGTCTCGCACACGCTCGAGGGACCGGTGGCGTGGACCGCGTGCGCAGCGCTCGCTCTTGCGGTCGACGACGGCCGAACGGCAGCCGGGCTGGAGCCGCATCACGCGCTCGGCTTGGGGCGGGGCGTGAGATTGCCGAACTTGGATGGCGCCTGGATCGTGCCGCACGAGCGCCCGGGGCTCGGCCTGGGCGCCTGGGAGGTCCCGTGACGCTGTCCGTATTCGATGCTGCGCGCGAACAGCCCCGGCGCGAAGCCGTCGTGGTGGGTGAAGTCGTGCTCGACTACGCCACGCTGGCCGAGCAGGTTCGTGCCGTGATGGATGAGGTCGATCGCGCGTGCGTGGGGCGCGACGTGGGTCATCCGGTTGCGCTGGTGGCGCGTCCGGCGCTGCGCGAAGTGCTGCTGACACTTGCCCTGATCGAGCTGCGGTGGCCGTGGCTGGCGCTGCATTCGCGGCTGACCGAAGGCGAGCGCGCCCGCCTGGTCCGGCTCGCGGGTGCCCAATGGCTCATCGATGGAACGTCGATCCAGGAGCTGCCCTGGACCGCCCCTGCTTCGCAGCTTGCGCCCGATACCATCGCGGTGCTGGCGACGTCCGGGACCACGGGGCGACCCAAGCTGGCGATGCTGCCGCGCCGTGCGTGGGTCGCGTCGGCCGAGGCGAGCGGGGCGAATCTGGGGTGGCGGGAAGACGATCGGTGGCTGTTGTGCATGCCGCTGGCGCACGTAGGCGGCTTGTCGGTGGTCACGCGTTGCGTGCATGCGCGGCGGGCCGTGGTGCTGATGGACGACGGGCGATTCGGCGCGGATGCCGTCATCGAGGCGGTGGAGCGACGCCGCGTGACGTTGTTGTCCGTGGTGCCCACGATGCTGCACCGGATGCTGGCGCGCTCGCCGTCCTGGGCGCCGCCGCGGTGGCTGCGCGCGATTCTGCTCGGTGGCGCGGCCGCCTCTCCGCTGTTGTTGCGGCGCGCCGCTGCTGCGGGCTGGCCAATCCTCACGACGTACGGCTTGACCGAGGCCTGCTCGCAAGTGACCACGCAGCGCTACGGCACGACGCAGCAGGGCGAGGCGGGGGAGGGAGTCGTGCTCGAGGGCGTCGAGGTGAGCGTGGACGACGGCCGGGTGCTGGTGCGCGGGAGCACGATGATGAGTGGCTATCTGGGCGAGGCCGCGCCGTTTGACGCGGAGGGCTGGTTTGCGACGGGCGATTGCGGCAGGTGGGACGACGCGGGCAACCTGCACATTCTGGGGCGGCGGACCGATCTGATCGTGACCGGCGGGGAGAATGTGTATCCGGCGGAAGTCGAGGCGGCTCTCGAAGAGTGTCCCGGTGTCTCGGCTGCATGTGTGTTCGGCGTGCCCGACGAAGAGTGGGGCCAGCTCGTGGCAGCGGCCGTCGTGGGAACGGTGACGGTGGCCTCGATCGCGCAGTTCGCGGCCGAGCGTCTGGCGCCTCACAAGCGTCCTAGGCTCGTGAGCATCTGCGGTGACCTGCGATGGACCGCGTCCGGAAAGCTCGATCGCGCGGCCACCGCGCGAGCAGCCGTCAGCGGACTGCGCCGCGCCGACTCGTCGGCCTAGTGCTAGCGTGCTGGCGGCCACAGTTGACTTCGCGCGCGACACCGGCTTCAATCACGCGAAACGTAGCTCTAGACGTCGTGCGGAGGTAGATCATGCGATTGGTTCACTACGCGCTCATTGGGGCGATGCTGTTCCCCGGCTGCAAGAACAAGTCGGACGACACGCCGCCGCCGATGCCGTCCGCGCCCCCTCCGGCCTCCACGCCGCAGCCGGTTCAGCCCACGGTGCTGACCACCGCCGAGCCCGCCGCTCCCGGCGAGGTGGTGCGTCCCGAGCTCGACGGGCGCGAGGACGGCCTGACCGCCGGCACGCTGGTGAGCGTTGCGGGGGCCAAGGCGAACTTCAAGATCCCCACGGACTGGAAGGTGACCAAGGGCGAGTTCCAGGTTGCCAACTCGGCGGATTCGAAGTCGGAGCTCGTCGCGGGCGGCGGAACCGACCCGACCGCGGTGTTGGACAAGATGGCGACGGCGGGCGGGCTATCCGGCTGCACGTGGCAGTCGCCTCAGTCGCTGACGGTGGGCAAGGACAAGCTGGCGACGCAGGCGGCCGACGGCACCTGCAAGAAGGGCGGCGCCCAGGTATCGGCGGCCTATATGTCGACCGAGGGCCTGGTGGTGCTCGGTGCGTGGGATCCCACGGCAGACCGGTCCGCGCTCTTCGGATCCATGCGTTCGGTCGCCAAGGCCGGGACGGGCACGGGAGGAACGTCGAATCTGGTGGCGTGCTGCCGCATGATTGCGCAGAACGCCAAGTCCCAGGCCAACCCGATGGTCGCCGGCTCCATGATCCAGGCCGCGTCTATCTGCGAGTCATACGCCCGGCAGGGCAATGTCGCCGCCGTCAACGAGGCAGTCAGCAAATTCGGCATGAAGTGCCAATAGGCACATAGCCGCTCCCTCGTCTCTCGTCTTCGCTCCATCCCGAGCCGCTATCTTGGTCGGAATATCCCGTCGGCCTCTCCTTGGACTCCGGGTCAAGCGATGCCCTGACGCAGATGTCAGGGACTTGGATCGCCATCGTCCTCCCTGTCTGCAATCGTCCGAGCCAAGCGAAATGGCTGTGCAGCCCTCTCGCGGGCGGGCATAGTCGGCACTTCTCGTCGTGAGCGTGCGCCGGTGATCGAGCGCGGCATGGTTGTCCGCGCGGTGGCTCGCTCCAGAAAGTGAGGCCATCATGCGTCGTTCTTCCATCGTCGTCGGGTTGGGACTGGCGTGCATGCTCGTCGCCGCCGGGGCACACGCCGCGTCGCCCTCGTCGCGTCTGGTGGTCAATGTGCCCCCCAGCATCACCGTCCCTCCGGTCAACTCTCGAGACGCCGCGAGGCAGCTGCTCGTCGTGCACGCGGCCATCCCGCCGCAGGTGGTGCTCGATCCGGTGCGCACGCTGTCGCTGCGCGGCGTCACGGCCTATCGCTTCGCGCAGACGCATATGGGCGTCCCCGTCTACGCCCGGGGCGCGGGTCTGGCTGTCGACAGGCAGGGCAAGGTCATTCTCGCCACCGCGCGGGTCGAGACCGATCTGCCGGCCTCGGTGTCTCCCTCCCTCGGCGCCGCCGATGCGGCTTCCATTGCCACCAACCTGACCGGCGTGCCCGCGTCGGAAGACGACGCGCACCTGATGATCGTCGCAATCCCGGGAGGTGCGAGGCTCGCGTGGATGGTCCAAGCGCCTCCCCTGCTCCCGAGCCTCGAAGCCCCGCTGGTGACCGTCGATGCGCAGACCGGACGCGTGCTCGGCGCGGTCAACGCCACGCGCTTCGAGAACCAGGCCAAGGTCTATCGGACCAACCCGGTCGTGGACAATGGCACGACCTCGGTCGTCACGCTGCCCGTTGGCGCCTCGCAGTCGGTCCCTGCGAACGACGACATCGTCTCCTACAACTGCGTGGATAATGGCACCGTGAAGACGGTGACCACCTCGCACGGCACACGCGACATCCACATCTGCGACTTGCTCCAAGCGGCACCGGATTCCACGTCGGGAGACTACACGCAATACGGTCCGGCACCCGACGACCAGGGCGGCGACTACTTCGCCGAGCTGCAGATCTTCTATCATGCCAACAAGGCCTTCGACTACTTCCGAGGCTTCGACGGCAACTCGGGATTCAAGCTGGCGGACGTCGACACTCCGCTGTTCGCAGTGGCGAACTGGATGACGGCTCCGCACACCCATGGCACGCCGTCGGCCGATGGAGGCGTGGGTGAAGGGGGGACGACGCCGGAGGCGGGCGTCGAGGCCGGAGATGCGGGCGATGCCGCGGCAGATGCGGGACTGGCTCCCCTGCAGCCCTACCAGAATGCGGCGTACGTGCCATACCAGCCGGGGGCGGGCGGCAGCTCGAGCCTGACCACGCTCTACCCCGACAAGATCTCGGGCGGTGTGCTGGAGTTCGGCCAGGGCCAATACGCCGACTACTCCTATGACGGCGAGGTGATCTACCACGAGTTCACTCACGCGGTCGTCAACGCCACGCTCAACCTCGTGCCCTACTGGCACCTCGACAGCCAGGGCGGTACGCCGGCGCCCGGTGCCATGAACGAAGGTCTCGCCGACTTCTTCTCCGCGTCGATTTCGGGCGAGTCCAAGATGGGCACCTATGCGATCAAGGATCTGCAGATTCCCGGGTTGACCATGGACTGCATCCGCAACCTGGACAACGCCAACGCGAGCCCGAAGGACCAGGCCGGCGAGGTTCACACCGACTCCCTGTTCTTCTCCGGTGCCCTGTGGAAGGTGCGCAGCCAGCTCGCGAGCGACGACCTCAAGAAGCAGTTCACCCAGGCCATGTTCACCACGATGATCACCGTCCAGTCCGGCGATCTCGGCTACAAGGACCTGGCGGACGCTTTCGTCACCGCCCTGAAGAACACGATGGGCGACACGACGGCCCAGGCGATGACCGACGAGTTCAAGGCGCGCGGTATCCTGCCGGAGAACGACCGCACGATCGAATGGGCCGGCCAGGCCATTCACGGCTACGACCCGCAGCTGTCCGGCGTGCTCATTCTTCCCGGCCTGATGGACTACCTCACCACCCTGCCGTACGCGCCGTCGTACTTCCAGGTCAAGGTCCCGCTGGGCACCGGGGCGACGACCATCACCGCGACCTTCGAGTCTCTGAGCTCGGGGAGCAGCTACTACGGCGGAGGCGGCATCACCCCAGCCTACCTCGCCAGCTTCGACCAGGCCGTCGCGTTCCACACGCTGCCGTCCTTCGGTGCGGTCAGCGGCACGGTCATCGACGCAACGACGCCGCAGGTCGACGGCGGGGCGGACACCCAGACCTGGACGGCGAGCATCCCGGTGCCGCCCGGCTCCAGCGCCGCATATCTCATGTTGGTCAACAAGGGTAACGGTGAGGGCTACTTTACCAACTTGAGCTTCACCGCTGACGGCGAGCCGGTGGATGGTGGCATCGACGCCGCGCCCGGTCAGGATTCGGGCGGATCGTCCGACGCGGGAGTCGAGCCCGCCGATGGGGGCGCCACACCCGATGCGGACACAGCTGGCAACAACGCCGCTGCTCCGTCGGACGCCAGTGGTGGCGGCTGCGGCTGCCGGACAGCACAGAGCACGGGCGGCGCCGGTGCGGCCGGCGTGCTGCTGGCCGGGCTCTCGTGGGTAGCGAGCCGTCGCAGGCGAAACTCCGCGCGTCCGTAGTGCCGGGTCCCGTCGTTTCCCTGCCTCTCAGGGCTCGGCATCCCGCGCCCCCAACTCCCATCCTCACGAACGTGGCGCGCCAGACCCCACCCCGCACGACGTTGTTGGCATTCGGCTCGGATTGCGCTCTACTTGAGCGATGGTCAACTGGAGGAGCAAACGACGGCGCCTCGCGGTGGCCGCGGCGGCCGGGCTGTTAGGGGTCTTGGCGAGCTGCCTCGAGCCTACCGTGGGCCGCGTGGATCTCGCCGGGCTCGACGCGCCTGCCGACAAGAAGCTGGCCCTCCCGGCGGGAAAGCACCTGTCCTTCGCGGTTCACACCGACAGCTACGACCACAGCGGTTCGAACTATGTGCTTGTCGACGTGACGCTGTTGCGCGGTGGCAAGCCGGTGGGAACCATGTCTTGTCGCGGATTCGAGTTCGAGGGCGGCTCGGGGTGCGGATCGAGCGCCACGCACGCGAACAGCGACTGCGCGATGACCGTCCCTGCAGGCGGGAGCGACTCGATCCGTGTTGTCGCCACGCTCGAGGACAAGAGGAACCGGGCCTCGCTCAAGGGGCTGAGCGTCTATATCCGGGATTGACACGCCCGCCCCGCGGCACGTGTGGTCGGACAGACCATCATGCCTGCGCAGGTCGGCCTTGCCAAATCGCACGACACCTCTTCGTAGCAGCAAGTCGGGTGGAGTCCGCTGCATCCTCGATGTGCGTAGCGACCAGCGCATTGCACATTCCTGCGACTTGTCCGATCCTCCTCCCATGTCCCCTCGTGTCACGACCGCGCGCACCATCTGGGCCGCCCTTCTCATCTCCACGTTCCTGTACCTGTTCGTCGCCACACGCGTGCCGCGTCCTGCCCAGCCGGCGCAGCCGATCCTGCTGCCCGTTCTGGCGCTCGTCGCGCTCATCGATGGCTTGCTGAGCGTCGTGTTTCCCGCGATGCAGCTCGGTCGCGCGCTGCGCGCGCTCAACCTGCGTGTCGACGAGCTTCAAGACGCCAACGCCGAAAGGATGTTTCGCGATCTGCCTCCCACCACGCGCGCGATGGCCGAGCCGGATGACGCGCTTCGCCGCGCATGGCCGGTGTACCAAACGTGGTTCATCATCGCCATGGCCCAGGCCGAGGCCGTCGCGGTGTTCGGACTGGTGCTGATGATCCTGGGGTTCCCCTGGTTCCCCACCATCCTGTTCTTCGTGCTGAGCTGGGGGCTGATGATCTACCAGCTGCCGTCGGAGACGCGCCTGCGCAAGGCGATCGACCGAGCCTACGGGCTCGCCGCGCGCTGAGCCCGACGCACCATCACCGGACTCGCGCCCGATCCGGCATCTTCACGGGCCCGTCGCGCCCGGCGAGGCAAGCCAGAACGTAGCGGTCGCACCGTCGTCATGCGGCGCGGCGACGGCGACCAGCGCCTGCCCGGTGCTCGCGATCGCCACACCACGCGGCGTGCCGTCGAACGTGGCGTACCCGATCGGCGCGTAGGTCGTGGAATCGAACGCCACCAGCCTGTGGCAGGCACCGTCGGCGACGAACACCGCCGAGCCCGTGGCAACCAGGCCGGTCGCGGAGCACAGGTGGCCGGCCTGGCCTTCAGCACTCCAGGCTTTGGACGTGCCGAGCGGGCTGCCTGCGCCATCGTACCAGGCGACGACGAGGGGTGAAGATGCGTGGCTCTGCTGGACCGTCACCAGGTACGTTCCCTGGGGCACTTGCCGGGGCGCAGCCGCTGCGATCGCGAAAGGATCGGAGGCGATGGCAACCGAGGATGCGGTGCACGACCCCGGGTTTGCAGGGTCCGGGGAGCTGATCACGTACAGCGGCGAGCCTGCGAATACAGCCACGCCTTCGCCATCGGCGCCCATCACGACGCTGCGCGCGACGATGTCCGCGCCCGCGAGCTGGCAGCGCCCGGCTACACCGCCTGTCGCGGAAAGCACGAGGAGGCCATCCGCGGTGGCGGCGATCGCGCGCCCGCCCGGAGCTGCCGCAACCGATGACGCATCGAGGGCCAGCTGTCCGCTGGTCCCGAACGAGCTGATTCTGGTCGTCGGGCAGCCCGGGCCCGCGCCGCCCGCATCGGCATTGCCCAACAGCACGTCCCACGCGCTGACCGTGCCGGCCGACGCGACGAACGCGCGGTCGCCCAGCACGCTGACGCTGCGCACGACCGAGGCTTCGTCGCTGCCTACCAGCACGGCGCTCGGGCACTCGGTCGTCGTCATGGCCGTGGGTTGCGGCGGCGGCTGCTGGTCCGGCGCCGCGTCCGCCGCATCGGCAGTGCCTGCGTCGTTGTCGATCGGTCCGAGGTACGCGATGGTGCTGGGCGTGCTTCCGCAGGCAGCCGCAGATGCCGCGAGAGCGACGGCCATCACGGCGATCCCGAAGGAACGCGGGGCAGGGCGGAGACGGGGAAGGAAGATCATGACCGGCGGGTCAGGTATCGCGAATGATCGCGGACGTAAAGCGGGAACGTGCGAATACGGCGTGGGGGCGCTGGGTGGGCGGCGCGACCGTGCCGTCCGGCATGGCGCGGCGCGGCACCCCGCGCGCTGCTCGTTGCTCCGGACGGCCGGTTCGTACTATGCGTGGCGGCCTACGGAGGTTTCATACTCGCCGTGATGCAATCGATTCTCGTGACAGGTGGAGCCGGCTACATCGGCTCGACGCTGGTGCCCAAGCTGCTCGACGCTGGCCACACGGTGACCGTGGCCGATCGCTTCTACTTTGGCCCCGAGAGCCTGGCCGCTCCTCTCGCCAAGCACGGCGATCGCCTTCGCCTCGTTCGTGCCGACATCCGCAAGCTCGACGCAAGCGTCTTCAAAGGAATCGACGCCGTCGTCGATCTGGCCGGCATCTCCAACGATCCGTCGTGCGAGCTCGATCCGTCGATCACGCGCGACGTCAACCTGCACGGCTCCACGCGCACGATGAAGCTCGCGCGCGAGGCGGGCGTACGACGCTACGTGCTGTCGAGCTCTTGCAGCGTGTACGGCCGCGGCGAGGGCCTGGGGCTCACCGAAACCTCGGGCCTGCACCCGGTCTCGCTCTACGCCAAGTGCAAGGCCGAGGCCGAGGCCGAGCTGCGCTCGATGACGTCCGATTCGTTCTGCCCGGTCGCCCTGCGTCTCGCCACCGTCTTCGGCCTTTCGCCCCGCATGCGCTTCGACCTCGCCATCAACGTCATGACGAAGAACGCGTACACGCGAAGCCACATCACGGTCGACGGCGGCGGCAAGCAGTGGAGGCCCTTCGTGCACGTGGCCGACGTCGCCGAGGCGATGATGTTCTTCCTGACCGCCGATGCCGCGCGCGTGCGCGGCGAAGTCTTCAACGTGGGGCAACAGGACAACAACGTACGCATCCTCAACCTGGCGTATCGCGTGCGCGACATCGTGCCCGGCACGCAGATCGTCATGGCCCCGACCGATCCGGACCTGCGGGACTACAACGTGCGGTTCGACAAGCTCGCCGCCATCTGGCCAGGCCACTCGTTCCGCAGCATCGACACCGGCATCCAGGAGGTGCTCGAGGCGCTGCGCTCCGGCCGGGTCGATCCCGACGATCGGCGCTGGTACACCCTCGAGCAGTACCGCTTCCTGGTCGAGGTCGAGCGAACCTGGCGCGACGTCGCCATCGAAGGGAGTGTGCTGTCATGAGCGACGCTACCCGCAAGATCGAGTTCTACAAGCACGACCTGGGCGAGGAGGAGCTGGCGTCGTTCGCCAAGACCCTCGCGTCTCTGTTCCTCACGACCGGCCCGCGCGTGGCCGAGTTCGAGGGAATGCTCGCGCAATACCTGGGCGTGCCCCACGTCGTCGGCGTCACCAGCTGCACCGAGGGCCTTCACCTGGCCGTGCGCGCGCTGGGCATCGGCGAGGGAGACGAGGTCATCACCACACCGCTGACGTTCATCGCCACGCCCAACTCCGTCCTGTATGCCGGCGCCACGCCCGTGTTCGTCGACGTCGAGCCCGACACCGGTCTGCTCGACCCCTCGAAGATCGAAGCTGCGCTCACGCCCCGCACCAAGGCGATCATGCCGGTGCACCTGTACGGCCAGATGGCCGACATGCGCCGCATCAAGGCGATCGCCGATGCGCACAAGCTGGCCGTCATCGAGGACTCGGCCCACGGCGTGGAGATGCGTCGCGACGGGCTCGCGCCCGGCCAGATCAGCGACGCCGCGGTGTTCAGCTTCTACGCGACCAAGACCATGACCAGCGGTGACGGCGGCGCCATCGCCGTGCGCAGCCCCGAGGTCCTCGCCCGCCTGCGCCGCCTTCGCTACCACGGCATCTCCAAGGACGTCGCGGCGCGATACGGACGCATCTACCAGCACTGGGACATGGTCGAGCTCGGCTACAAGGCCGGAATGTCCGATATCGACGCGTCGCTGCTCATTACGCAATTCCCGCGGCTCGAGAAGCGCCGGGCGTCACGCGAGGCCGCCGTGCGCCGCTACGTCGAGCGGCTGAGCGGCGCGCCCGGCACGCGGCTGATGCGCTGGCACGGCACCAGCGCCCATCACCTGTTCACGGCGCTGGCCCCCGCCGGCCGGCGCGACGAGCTTCTGGTGGCGCTGGGCGAGGCGGGCATCGGCGTGGCCGTCAACTATCGGGCCGTGCACCTGCTCACGTTCTACCGCGAGAAGTTCGGCTTCAAGCCCGGCGCCTTTCCTGTCGCCGAGGAGATCGGCGAGCGCACCATCACGCTCCCGCTCTATCCGTTCATCCCCCTCGAGGACGTCGACTACGTGGCAGATGCTTGGATGCGCCTCGTATCCGGTGGTGGTGCATGAGCGAGCCGGTGGGCCATGACGTGACCGGCGCACCGGTCGGCTTTGCCCCGGGGACCGACGGCATCGTCTATTCCGTGGTCGTCCCCGTGTTCAACGAAGAGGCGAATGTCCAGGCCCTCGTCGAGCGCGTCACGCCCGTCATGAAGGGTATTGGCGAGGCCTTCGAGATCCTGTTTGTCGACGACGGCAGCCGCGACAGCACGCCCCGCCTTCTGCGCGAGCAGTGCTCGGCACACGGGCATGTCCGCGCCATCCGGTTCACGCGCAACTTCGGGCAGGAGGCCGCCGTGCAAGCGGGCTATCTGTACGCCCGCGGCGCGTGGATCATCCAGATGGACGGCGACCTGCAGAATCCCCCGGAGGAGATTCACAAGCTGCTGGGCCTGCGCGACGACGGCTGGGACATCGTCTACGGCGTGCGCACGGGCCGGCGTGATCCGCTGTTCCGGCGCATGGCGTCGCAAGGCATGCGCTGGACCATGCAGCGGCTGCTGCAGATCGAGCTGCCCAAGGACATCTCCACGTTCCGTCTGATGCGCGCCTCGACCGCCAAGCTGCTCGCGTCGTTTCCCGAGCGGCAGAAGTTCCTGTCGGCGCTGGCGTGCTGGGTGGGCGCCCGGTACACCACGGTCAACGTGGGGCATGCGCCTCGCGCGGCTGGCAAGACGAAATACAACCTTGGCAAGCTCGTCAATCACACCTTCGACCTGGTGGTGGGATTCTCCTCCAGGCCGTTACGATTGATTGGCGCCATCGGCTTCCTGGTCGCGCTGGTCGGATTCGGCGCCGGCGCCTGGGCCATCCTCGCCAAGATCATCTGGGGCACGCTGATGGGCTGGTCCTCGGTCTTTGCCGCGATCGTCGTGCTCGGCGGCATTCAGTTGGTGGCGCTGTCGCTCATCGGCGAGTACATCGCCCGTATGTTCGTGCAGGCCCAGCAGCGGCCGATCTTCATGGTGGGCGAGCACCTGTATGTCGCGGGCCCGAATTCAAGCCTCGGCACCGACTCCCACGTAGCCATGGCCGGCGCCGGGTCGCCCAAGCCCGCCGACCCCCTTCCCACTGCCCCGGAGAGCTGACCCATGCGTCGTCATGTCCTCATCGTGGGCTGCGGCTTTCCGCAGCTCGGCCTCATCCGCGTCGCGCGCGAGCTCGGCTTCGAGACCTCCGGTGCCGATCTCAACCCGCACGCCATCGGCGTTCCCCTGGTCGACCATTTCCAGCTCGCCTCCACCGGCGAGGTCGACGCCATCGTACGTGCCTATCGGGACAGCGGCGCCTCGGGCATCGCCACCAGCGGCTCGGAGCTCGCGCTGACCACGACGGCCCTTGCCGCCGAACGGCTCGGGATTCCCTTCTACGCGGACCCGCAGACGGTGCACCGCTGCCAGGCCAAGGACGCCATGAGAGCGGGATATCGCGCGGCCGGATTGCCGGTCCCGGCTTTCGAGGCGTGCTCGACGATTGCCCAGGCCAGGGCGTTCGTGCGCAGGTTCGGCCTGCCCGTGGTCATCAAGCCGGCCAACGGCTGGGGCCAGCGGGGCGTGTCCCGCGTGGATCGCGAAGACCAGCTCGAGACGTCGTTCGCGCATGCCTGCGAGATGTCCCACGGGGGAGGGGGAGCGGTTCTCGAAGAGTGCATTCGAGGGCACGAGGTGTCGGTCAACGGTTGGGTGGAAGACGGTGTGTTGCGAGCCTATTGCGTGACCGACAGGGAGGTCTTCCCGGGCACGCGGCCCCTGGGTGTGATGCGCAGCGAGATCGCGCCACCGTCGATTCCGCAGGATTGGGTCGAGCGGGCCGTGGACGCTGCCCGCAAGGCAGCGGGGGCGTTGGGCCTGATGCGAGGGCCCTGCTACTCGCAAGTCGCGGTCAATGCGGACCGGGCCGTGCTGTTCGAGACGGCGGCCCGGCTGGGAGGCGGATTCGACGCCGACGTGACACGCCTGTGGAGCGGAGTCGATCTGTATGCGCGTCTGCTGGGCGTGGCCTTCGAGGACAAGGCGCTCGAGCTGTCGGGCACCGTGCGGGAGCATCGGCCGGCGATGGTGCGCTTCCTGCGGCCGACGGCCGACCGGGAGCTTACGCTGCAATCCATGGCGGGCCTGGACCGGGTGCGCGCCATGGAGGGCGTGGTCGATGCGGTGGTCTACCCGCAAGTGGGCGACCGCGTGCCGCCGCTGGTCAACGCGGCGAAGCGTATCGGGCATATTCTGGTGCAGGCCGATACGCGGGAGCAGCTGATTGCCCGTGCCGATGCCGCGGAGGCCGCGATCGAGATGGTCGTTGGCTAGCTTGGGCGGCGCGGTCCAGACAAGCATGCCGGAGGCGTTCTTGTGCGAGCGCCCGTCCTTGACGGTGCCGGTGCCGTCGCGCGCGTGCGGCTTGCGTTTGCCCCCGAATATGCTGGGATGGACAGAGCCCGCAGCCGCCGAGGTCCACCGATGCGCCTGAGAAAGACTCCTGTGCCCGGCCCGCCACTCCGTCCCGAAGCCGCGGCAGCTCCGGTGTCCCCTGCGCCGCCTTTGGATGTGCGCAAGACGCTGAGCTACGAAGACGTTCCGCTGCCCGAGTCGCCCACGACGGGGGCCGCGAGCGTCTCGGAGCTTCCGAGCCCGCCGGGGGTGTCACCGCGGGCGCCGGACGAGGCGGGGCAAGGCGAGGGAAAGCCCGCGCTCACCGGGACCGTAACCGTGGGGACGCGGACGACGGTGTTGCCGCGGCTGGAGGTCGTTGGGGCGGAAACGCGGCTGACGAACGAACCGCGGCCGCGCTTCGAGGTGCCGGTGGCTCAGGGGCCAGAGCGCGACAAGGGCCTTGTCCGCGCGATCGACAACGACTTGGGTCGCGTGGTGGTGATCGAGCGCCCGCGCCCTGACGCTCGCGACGACGTTTCCGTGGCCCGGTTCGTGAGCGAGATGCGGACGACCGGGCTGTTGGAGCACCCGAACATCGTACCGATCCACGACGTGGGGGTGGACGAGCGGGGGGACTTCTTCTTCGTGATGAAGAACGTAGAGGGCGAGACGCTCGCGTCGATCATCGACAAGCTGGCGGCGGGAAACGCGGAGTATCACCGTCGCTACTCGTTCGAACGCCGGATCGAAATCTTCCAGAAGATCTTGGATGCGATCCACTTCGCCCACGCGCGCGGCGTCATCCATCGGGACATCAAGCCGGCGAACGTGCTGGTTGGCTGCTGTGGGGAAGTGGTGGTCACGGGCTGGGGGCGCGCGAAGAGCATCCGTGAGCCGGGCGCGCCGGCCGGTGGGCCTTCGGCACCGGTGGGGGCGGCAACAAGTGCTGTCGAGCCACGGACCCAGCCGCCGTCGTTGCGCGCGATACGCACCCGGATGGGGTCGATCACGGGCTCGCCGGCGTACCTTGCGCCGGAGCAGGTGCCCGCGCGGGCGGGCGACGAGCGGAGCGACGTATACAGCTTGTGTGTGCTGCTGCACGAGTTTCTCGGGCTCGAGCACTATCTGTCGCACAAGACGACGGTCGAAGGGATACTGCGGGGGGTGATTCTGGACTCGTTCAAGCCGAGTGCGCTGGTGCGCAAAGGGCGGTTGCAGCCGCCGGTTCCGGCGGACCTCGCGTGGTTCGTGGCGAAGGGCCTTCGAAAGAATCCGGACGAGCGCTACGGCTCCGTGCAGGAGATGATTGTTCGCCTGCAGGAGCGCCGCGAGGGGCTGATCCCGATTCAGTGTCACCTGACGGCATTGAGGCGGCTCACGGGGATCTGGAGTCGATTCCTCGACCGCCATCCGCTGGCGGTGACGCTGATTCTGGCGTTGATGATCGTTTCGTTGCTCGGGATGGTGGTGCGTCTGGCGTTGCGGTGACGGCAGAGTCTTGCCGCAACGTCGTCGGCTCGCCGCGCTCTCGAGGGGTGCCCCAATTCGTTCTTGAGCCCGGCCGCGGCGGCGGTACACTAACATCTCGCGTTCCGCTCGCCCCGTCCCCGAACTCCGCGAAGGAGGATGCCGTGCGCTTGCCTCGTATCCTTACCGGGTTGTCCCTCGCTGTGGCAGGTCTGGTGATCGCTGCTGCGACCGTGGCGTGCAGCGCGGGGGGCGGCTCCCAGCCAGCGGGCGCAAGCCAGGCGGCCGGCGGGTCGAGCGCCGGGGGATCGGGCGGCACGGACGACAGCGGTGCCTTCGTGCCGACAGGCGGCGGAGGGAGTGGAGGAACGCCGACCTTCGACGCATCGACGGGCTCGGGCGGGTCCGCTGGCGCCTCTCAAGGGTGCGCGACCGACAGCTACCAGGGGGAGTTGGTGCCCCTGGACATGTATATGATGCTCGACCATTCCGGATCCATGGCCGAGAGCCTGTCGGATGGTGGCCCGTCGAAGTGGTCTCAGGTCACGCAGGCGATCGGCGACTTCTTGGATCTGCAGGGGACTGGCGGCATCAGCATGGGCATCGGATTCTTCCCCGTCGCGCCGTCGGTGGCGCCGCCCACGCAGTGCCAATCGGGGCAGGATTGCCTGCCGTACGGCACCACCTGCATGCCGTACGTGGGCTGCGCCGATTCGATGGGAGCCACCGAGTCGTGCTGGCACTTCGACTACGCGAAGCCGATCGTCGCCATCTCGCCGCTGCCGCCCGCGTCGGCCGCCCTCAAAGACGCCATCAGCCAGCAGTCGCCCCAGGGCAACACGCCCATGGCGCCCGCCCTGGCTGGTGCCCTGACGTACGCCCAAAGTTGGGCGCAGCAGCACCCCGACCATGCGGTGTTCGCCGTGCTGGCCACCGACGGAATCCCCACCGAGTGCGTGCCCCAGGACGTGCCGTCGATCGCGAAGATCGCGGCAGGGGCATTCGCCGCGACCCCC
Organism: Myxococcales bacterium; assembly: GCA_021847645.1. GTDB lineage: Bacteria > Myxococcota_A > Polyangia > Polyangiales > Polyangiaceae > JAJZQG01. Next base: position 9,705 of record JAJZQG010000112.1, on the reverse strand, counting down.
AGCATCAAGACGTTCGTGATCGGGATCGGCTCCGAGTTGACGGCACTCAACCAGATTGCGCAAGAGGGCGGCAGCGACGCGGCGCTGATCGTGGACGACTCGGGCAACACGGGCCAGCAGTTCCTCGACATCCTCAACAAGATTCGCGGGACGGTCAGCTGCGTGTACAAGATTCCGACGCCGGAGGCGGGCAAGCCGGACAAGGACAAGGTCAACGTGTACTTCACGCCCGACGGCGGCGCGCAGAGCCTGTACCCGTCTGCGGGCTCGGAAGGAAACTGCGGGACCGAGAAGGCCTGGTACTACGACGACCCGAACAACCCGAACCAGATCATCCTGTGCCCGGCGGCGTGCGACCAAGTCCAGGCCGAGAAGGGCAAGGTCGACGTGGTGATCGGCTGCCAGACCGAGACGGTCAAGTAGGCAACCGGAGGCTGCGCAGGCTCGGGGCGCGACACGCTCACGAGGCACGCCGCGCGGTAGCCACGCGATCGTTCACGGCAAAGCGGCTGCCATCGAGGTGGTGGATCAGGCCGAGTCCGCCGTCGAACGACTACACGTCGTCGCGCAGATGCTCGGCGTCGGCGTGGGCGGCGACCGCGTTGGCGATGATCAGCGCGGCCTCCTCGACGTCGACGACATTCGCTACACGGCATTCGAGCTGCGCCACGCCCAGCCCCGCCATGGCGCGGGCTCTCCGCTATTGATTCTGCGTCCGGCGAAGGTCATCCCGCACCCGCTCGAGTTCCTGCGCGAGCCGGGAGAATGCCTGGGGCGCGTTCTCGATACCGCCGTCGCGTCCCATGCGCTCGAGCTCGGCCGCGATGCTCATGGCCGTTCTCGCGTCGAAGAGGCTCACGGAACCCTTGAGGCTGTGTGCCGAGTGCTCGATGGCATGCGAATCGCTGGCCTTGATGCCCTCCGCGAGGCGCTCGAGCTTGACGGGATAGTCCTCCAGGAAGAGCTGAATGATCTCCCGCATCGCGTCCGGATCGTCGTTCACCATCTCCCGAAGTGTGCCGAGCGACATGCCGTGACGTTGCGAGCCGCCGCCGCTTGGGCTCTCGCCCACATAGGGGGCCAAGGCCGACTCGAGCGCCGCGGCCTCGATGGGCTTACTGAGGAATGCGTCCATTCCAGCGTCGAGGCAGCGCTCCTCGTCGGCCTTCATCGCGTGAGCCGTTAGCCCGATGATGGGGACGTGGCCTCCCGTGTCGCGCTCGGCAGCGCGGATCCGGCGTGTGGCCTCGAGCCCGTCACACACCGGCATCTGCACGTCCATCAGGACGGCGTTGAACTGGAAACACTCCACCGCTCGGATGGCGTCGAGCCCGTTGCCTACGCAGGTGAGCTGCCAGCCGCGTCGCGAGAGCAACACCTCGACGAGCTTCTGGTTGACGCGGTTGTCCTCGGCAACGAGCACATGCCCTTTCACGCCGACAGGCCGCTCGACGTCTGCCTGCGCCGCAGCCATCGGCAAAGGTGAGCGGCCGGCGTGCGCCGCGGGCTGCCAGGCCGGGGGCGCGCTCCGTAGAACCGACTGCAGCGAGTCGACCAACGTGGCTCGGCGGATGGGCTTGATCAGGCAACGGGCAGCGGCCCCGTGCGCGCACGAGCTCCGATCGCAATGACCCGTAAGGCTGGTCATCATCAGCACGCCGATGTCCCGCAGCACGTCGTCGTGGCGAATCCGGTCCAACGTCTGGTAGCCGTCCATGCCCGGCATTTGCACATCGATGAGCACCGCATCGAAGGGCCGCCCTTCGGGTGCCGCGCTCCGCAGCACCTCGAGCGCGCCGTCCCCACCGCGCACGCCTTCGGCTTCGCACCCCAGTGCGCACAACGCCTCCACGATCGCAGCGCGGCTCGCGTCGTTATCGTCGATGACGAGCGCGCGAGGCATGCCCGCGCCGGTGGAAACACGCAGGGCAGGGGTCGGGAGGTCCTCCGGGATCTGCAGCGGGATCGTGAGGGTGAACGTGCTGCCGGCTCCTTCCCTCGAATCGAGGTCGATCGATCCCCCCATCTGTTCGGCGAGGTGCCTGCAAATCGCGAGGCCTAGGCCGGTGCCGCCATACCTGCGCGTGATGGATCCGTCGACCTGGCTGAAGCTCTTAAACAGCAGGCCCCGCTTGTCCGGTGGGATGCCCGGGCCCGTGTCGCGCACGGAGATGGCGATTGTGGCGCGGCGCGCAGGGGAATGTGTCGCCGACTCTCCAGCACCGTCGACAGAGCCAGGGGACCGACGCGTGACCCGGACCGACACCTCGCCGGTGTCCGTGAACTTCACCGCGTTGGAGACAAGATTGAGGACCATTTGACGGATTCGCCCGCCGTCGCCGATCACGTCGCGTGGGACGTCCGGGTGGAACGCGCACACCAGCTCCAGGCCCTTTTCCCGGGCGCGAACCGCCATGGCCTGGGTGGCCTCCTCGATGACCGCGATCAGGTCGAACCTTGTCGCGTGCAGCTCGAGCTTGCCCGCCTCGATCCGCGAGAAGTCCAGCACGTCGTTGATGATCTCAAGCAGCGCGCCGGCAGAGGCCCGCGCCATGCCCAGCAGCTCCCGTTGCTCGGCGGTCAGCCGTCCTTCGAGCACCAGGTCAGTCATGCCGATGACCGCGTTCATCGGCGTCCGGATCTCGTGGCTCATGTTCGCGAGAAACTCGGACTTGGCGCGGCTGCCGGCTTCGGCCGCGTCCTTGGCTTCGAGAAGAGCGGCTTGAGCACGGCGCCGTACCGCCAGCTCGGCCTTGAGGTTTTCCTCGGACCGCGCGAGGTCCTTGAACAACGTCTCGTAGGGTTGGCGCAGCGACCAGCGAACCAGCGCGGCGTACAACAGGCCCGTGGACACCAGCTTGAGCAAATGCCCAAGCGCGTTGATGTCCCCCGTGACACTGACGTAGGACATGAACGCGAACTCGGACAGAATCGTCACGACCAGCGCGGCGAGCAGCAGCGCGATCACGGTGCGGTCGAAGCGGCGGCGCTGTCGCCAGAGCAGCCAGGCCGAGACCGCGAAGCCCAGGGACACGGCGAGCTCGCTGAACACTTTGAAGTCCGTCAGGCCCAGGCCGGGCCGATAGCACGCCGGAAACGCGCCCGCGAAGATGAGGACGGCAACGGTCACGGCGGCGGCGCACGAGCCCAGCAGCAAGAACCCGGCGCGAATCGGGCGTCGACCCACCAGCAACGCACCCGCCAGGTAGGTGGCGCTCTCGATCCAACGGGCACCGATCCAGAACTGGGTCGCCAGATTCGGGTCGGTGGTGTGGAAGACCCCCATTCCCACGTAGGCGAGCGCGTGCAGGACTTCGAACGCGGATACGGCCAGATAGCCGGTGGACAGGGCCATCAGCAGGTTGTCCTGCACGAACCTGCGAGCGTTCCAGCCGATGCTGAAGACCGTGGCGCCCACGACGACCGCCAACAGCTCCACCACGGAGTGGAACAGCAGGAAGTCGTGACCCGACAACACCGCAAGTGCGGCGGCCAAGGCGCCCGCGATCAACGCGGCTGCCACCACCGCGAGCACGTCCCGCCGCCGATCCGGCGGCATCGGACGCGAGGCATGGGAAAGTTGCTGCGGAGAGTCCATCGATGGCGCGACCGCTTCCGGGGCTGAATGGGACCGAAGCTCGGCCACCAGCGTGCGGAAGCGAGGGGCGTCAGTCTATCACGCCGCAAGCGCGATGCTTCCGCCAAACGAGGAGGCCCGGGGCGCCCGCGCCCTGGCACAACCGTGCGGGACCGCTCACCGGCGTGGTTCGGCCTCTCCCGTGTGATGCTCGAGGCGACGCCCCTACGCCGTCGACTGCGCCTTGATGCCGAGCTCCTCGGTCATGCTCTGGCGCATCAGGTACTTCTGGATCTTGCCCGTCACCGTCGTCGGAAACGAGTCCACGAACCGGATGTAGCGGGGAATCTTGTAGTGGGCAATCTGGCCACGGCAGAAGTCCCGGATCTCCTCCTCGGTCGCCCGCTCGCCGTCGCGCAGCCGAATCCACGCGCACACCTCTTCGCCGTAGCGCTGGTCCGGCACACCGAACACCTGCACGTCCTGGATCTTCGGGTGACGATACAGGTACTCTTCGATCTCGCGCGGGTAGATGTTCTCGCCTCCGCGAATCACCATGTCCTTGATCCGGCCGACGATATTGCCGTAGCCGTCCGCGTCGATGGTGGCCAGGTCCCCTGTGTGCATCCAACCCGCCTTGTCGATGGCCTCCGCCGTGCGCTGATCGTCGTCCCAATAGCCCTGCATCACGCTGTATCCCCGCGTGAGCAGCTCGCCCGGCGTGCCCGGCGGCACCACCCGCCCCGCCGCGTCCACGATCTTCACTTCCACGTGCGGGTGCACTCGGCCCACCGTGGTCACCCGACGCTCGATCGGATCGTCCGCCGAGGTCTGGAAGCTCACCGGGCTCGTCTCGGTCATGCCGTACGCAATCGTCATCTCCGAGCAATGCATCTTGTCGACGACCCGCTTCATCACCTCGATGGGGCAGGGCGATCCCGCCATGATTCCCGTGCGAAGCGTGCTCAGGTCGTAGCGGCCGAATTCCGGCAGGTCGAGCTCCGCGATGAACATCGTGGGAACGCCGTACAACGCCGTGCACTTCTCGGCCTGCACCGTCTCGAGCACCGCCTTGGGCTCGAAGCCCTCGCCCGGAAAGACCATCGCCGAGCCGTGCGTCACGCACGCCAGATTGCCCAGAACCATCCCGAAGCAGTGATACAGCGGTACCGGGATGCACACCCGATCGTACTCCGTCAGCCGCTCCGCCTCCCCGATGAAGTATCCGTTGTTCAGGATGTTGTGGTGCGTGAGCGTGGCCCCCTTGGGCATGCCCGTCGTGCCGCTCGTGAACTGGATGTTGATCGGATCGTCGAACTGCAGCTCGCTCGCCAAACGTTGCACGCGATCGCGGTCCGCGTCCCGCCCCATGGCCGATACCTCCCCGAACCCGAACATGCCCGGCGTCGGCTCGTCGCCGATGCGGATGACGGTCTGCAGGGTGGGCAGGCGCGAGGAGCGCAGCTTGCCCGGCGCGCTGTCTCGCAGCTCCGGGGCCAGCGTGCGCACCATGTCCAGATAGTCGCTGCTCTTGAATCGCGGCGACGTGATCAGGGCGCGGCAGCCCACCTTGTTCAGCGCATACTCCAGCTCCGTGAGCCGGTAGGCGGGATTGATGTTGACCATGATCAGTCCCGCCTTGGCCGTCGCAAACTGCGTCACGACCCATTCGGCATTGTTCTGCGACCAGATGCCGATCCGGTCCCCCGGCTCCAGCCCCAGCGCCAGCAGCCCGGCCGCGAACGCGTCCACCCGGCGCTCCAGCTCCGCATACGAGTAGCGAATCCCCTGGTACGGGACCACCAGCGCGTCCCGATCCGGAAACCGCTCCGCGATGCGGTGCAGGTGTACGCCGATGGTGTCGCCCAGAAGCGGTGTGTTGCTCGTTCCATGCACGTAGCTTTGCGTGAGCCGGGGCGCTGTGGTCGTCATGGGATCACCTATGGGTCGTGGAACACTGGATGCCAAGGGCACTGCACGCGGCTTCGGGCGCGAGACGTCAGCGACCGCCCACGAGCTTTCTCCAACAGCCAAAGCGCAGAGTCGGAGCTCTCTATTCCCCCGCCGGCGAGAGGTTCACCGCCCCCGCCAGATCGAGCCGGATACGCACCACCCGCGGGTCGTCGCCGCGCTGCGCAACGAATCCTAGACTCTGCGCCAGCCGAAGCATCCGGCTGTTCTCCGGCAACACCTCCCCCGACATCGTCCGCGCCCCTCGCGCCCGCGCATACGAGATCATCTTCTCCATCAGCATCCGCCCCACGCCCTTTCCCTTCTGGTCCGACCTGACGCTGATCGCGAATTCCCCGTCCTGCCCATCGGCGTCGAAGACGCATCGCACCACGCCGAGCGTGTCGCCCGGCTGCACCCCGTCGCTCGGCCTGCTGCCCTCCGCGGGCAAGGCCTGTGCGATGAACGCCATCTCCCGGTCATAGTCAATCTGCGTGAGCCGTGCCATCGCCTCGCGCGACAGCTCGCGAATCGGATTGAAGAACCGCAGCTCCCGATCCTCCGCCGTCAGCATCGAGAAAAATCGGTAGTGCGACGCTTCGTCCTCCGGCCGAATAGGACGCAGCAGCCAGGAGCCCTTGCCGAGGACCGTTTGCGTCTCCTCGAGCTCCGAAGGATAAGGACGGATCGCCAGACGACGGGTGCCCGGCTGCACCGCGTTCGACAGGAGCGCCGAGGCGTCGAGCACCATCACCCCGTCCGGTCCCGCCGACAGCGGATCGATGAGCAGCTCCTGCAACTCCGGTACGTCAATGACCAGCTGCGACACCCGCAACAGCGTGATTCCGACCGCGTCGAGATCGACGGGCAGGACGCTGCCGAACCCTTGCAGCAGCCGGAATATGCGCGTTCGCCGCATGAGCCTGCGCGCCAGCTCCAGGTTGAGCGGTGGCAGCGCCACCGCGCGGTCATTGCCCACCGCGGCCCGGGCCCCGCCTTCCCCAAACACGATCAGCGGCCCGAACACCGGATGGCTCTGCACGCCCACCAACAGCTCCGTGGCCTCCAGCCGACGCACCATCCGTTCGATGCTGTATCCGACGATCCTCGCGTCGGGGCGGTGCCGGCCCACCCGGCGTGTGACCGACGCCATGGCATCGACCACCTCCTGCTCCGACTCGAGATCGAGAGCAACCGCGCCCACGTCGGACTTGCGGGGGATATCCGGGGACAGGACCTTGAGCGCGACGGGGAAGCCGAGCTCCTTGGCGCGCCGCGTTGCGGACGATGCGTCATGTACCAGAAATGCCGGCACGACAGGCACGCCGTACGCGGCCAGCAGCTCCTTGGCCTCGGGCTCGGTGAGCTTATTCCGGCCGTCACGCAGGGCCGTCTCCACGACCTGTCGCGCGCGCGCCGTGTCCCGCGTGAACTCCGCCGGCGCCGACGACGGCATCTCCAGCAGCATCTCCTGGCTGTGCTGGTACTTGACGATATGCATGAAAGCCCGGACCGCCTGGGCCGGTGTGTCATACGTGGGTATCCCGGCCTGGGCGAACAGCTCCCGCCCCTGCGCTGCCGAGCGCTCCCCCATCCACGAGGTCAGCACCGTGCACGGGGACTTCGTGGTGGCATCGACCACGCCGCGGGCAGTATCCACCGCATCGGCCAGCTCCACGGGAGCGTGAATCACAAGCAAGGCGTCGATGTTCGGGTCCCCGGAAACCGTCTTGATCACATCCGAGTAGGGCTCGCCCGACGCCGTCGCGGTCAGGTTGATGGGGTTGCCCTGCGGGTAGGCCCCAGGAATGATGCGCGAGAGCTGCGTCACGGTGTTTGGGTCGAGCACGGCCGGCTCTCCGCCCTCCACGATGAGCCTCTCGAGTGCCAGCATTGCCGGGCCCCGGCCGTTGGCCACCACCGCAAGCCGGTCCCCGCGCAACACGCGCCGCGCCCGCGCAAGCGTCTCGACCGCGTCGAACAACTCGTCGACGCCGCGCACTTGCAGCATGCCGGCCCGGCGAAATGCAGCGTCGTACACCAGCTCCTGCGCGGCCAGCTCCGCCCGGTCCGCCGTCCCGTGCGACGGCTCGCTCGTCGTGGCTCCTCGCAGCACGATCACCCGCTTGGTGCGCGCGGCAGCTCGTCCTGCCGAAAGGAACTTTCGCGCATCTCCCACGGACGCCAGATACAGCAGAATGGCCGATACGCCGGGCTCGACCGCGAGCACGTCGAGTACGTCGCTCACGTCGACATCGCCGCAGGATCCCACGCTGACGATGTGGGAGAAGCCGATTCCGCGGGCCTCGGCCCAGTCGAGCACGGCGGCGCACATCGCGCGGGATTGGGACACGAACGCGATGCGCCCCGCGTCGGGCGGCTGGTGCATCAGACTGGCATTGAGCGATTGTCCTGGCACCATGATACCGATGCTGCCGGGCCCCAGAATCCGCATCCTGTGCGGGCGAGCTGCGTCGAGCATGGCTTGCCGGAGCGTCCGGCCCGTATCGTCGGCCGGCTCATCCATGTAGTCCGCCAGCACGATGGCCGCGCGGGTGCCACGCTTTGCGAGGGAGTCGACCAGGCCGGGGACCGTGCGGGCCGGCGTGGTGATCACGGCCAACTCCGGGACCACGGGAAGCGATTCGATCGTGGGATAGGCCAGCACGCCGCCGACCGAGGGGCGGGTCGGATGGACCGGCAGCACGGGTCCGGCAGGACGCGCGCCGAGCAGGTTGCGCATCATCACGTACCCGAGCTTGCGCGGGTCGTCCGAGGCTCCGACGACAGCGACGGAGGTGGGGCGAAACAGCTTGTCGAGGTTCCGGACGGTCATGGGGCGCTCCCGGGGCGCGCCCTGCGGCGCGAAGGGATCATGACCCGGGTCGGGTCGAAGGCGCAAGCCGGGGGGCGACTATCCCGCCAGCGGCACCGTCCGCCCGAGGGCCTCGCGCATCGCCCGCCGCGCGTGCTCGAACGCCCGCGGCCCCGTCTCCAGCCGAAACGGCCCGGACCGCGGCAATCCCTCGATCACCAACGCCGCCATCCCCGTGCGCCTTGGCACCGCAAGCGACGGGCTCCCCTCGCGACGCCATGGAGAACGGGACGCCAGGTGGTGATAGAACAACCGCGTATTCGACGGAATCCCCTGCAGCCCCGGACGATCCAGGATTCCCCCGTCGAGCAGCGGGCGTCCCTGGTGCCACACCGGATGAAACAACACCGGCACCGTGCACGACGCCTGAATCGCGGGGGCGAGCAATCCATCGTCGAGCACGCGGGTCGAGCGCGAGAGGACGTCGAATACCGACACAGCCACCTTGGCGCGGCACTCGGCAAAAGTCTTGACCGGCAGCAGCGCGTCGAGCAGCCGGCGGAACCGATTGCCCGCGAGAAGCCCGAGCCCCGGCCGCGGATCCCAGAAGTCCTCACGCCTGAGGCGAAACAGCTCGTCTCGCAGCACTGACGCCGACAACCCCGCAGCCCAACACCCCGATACCAGCGCCCCGGCGCTCGACCCCGATAGCCGTACCGGCAGCAGCCCCTCGTCCTCGAGCACCGTCATCACGCCCGCATGGGCGAAGAAGCCAAAGAAGCCGGACGACATGCCGACGGCAAAAGGCTCTTCACGGAGCCATTCTCGGAGCGTGAGTTCGGGCATGGGGCGTTGGTGGCGGATCGTACTATCAGGGCGCGACCCACGCCAGGCCACCACATCGGTCTCACCGTTGCCCTCGCCGTCGCCGTTGCCGTTGCCGTCGCCGTTGCCGTCGCCGAGTTTCAAGATGGCCGGCCGCAATCCTCCAGGAACCCTCTGTCCTCCGACTGCGCGGCCCAGGGTTCCCACCATCCAGGCCCGTCTTCGCCCCAGTTTCTCCCACGCTGCGGGATGAGCGCTGCTCCACGTCCCGGTGGCAGCGCAATCGGGGCAAAGGCAACAACGATGTCGAATGCTAGCAACTCTTCGCTGCGCGCGGCCGATGGGCAGGCATGAAGCCCCAATCCGCCAACCCGAGCCTTTGCCAAGACCCTGCCCACGACGCGAGCCACCCCCATAGGCGTTAAGCGAAAAGTTGGCCCGGCCGCAGCGGATGGGCGAAGCGCCGTGGGATGAGCAATGACGCGTTGGTGGAATGGTCGGTGTTCGAGGGTCTGTTGCCGCAAGGCTGGCGCGAGCT
>JAJZQG010000111.1 GCA_021847645.1 Myxococcales bacterium | reverse complement strand
AGCCCGACGCACCGAATCGGTTCGCGCGTGATTGCCCCACAACAACAGGCCCGTGCCGGGAGCGATCATGGTCAGCACCGCAAACCCCGTAAGTGCCATGGCCACGTCGCCCCTAATGCCGTCCGTTTGGTCGCACGAGACGCTTTGAGCGCTGGACGCTCCCGCGTTGTCGCAGCTCGTCGACCCCTTATCCACGTTCACCGCGATGGCGAAGGCCGTTCCGCCGACTGCCAGGATGCCTCCGAGGACCATCTCCATGCTTCCGGGATGCTGGATGTCGACTACGTCGGAGTCCGGGATGCGGTGGACCCTTCCGGTGTCGGCGTCCTGGACGACGAGGTCCTTGCCGTCGTTCTCGATGATGGTGGCCCGCTCGGCAAAGTGGGTGTGCGTCTGGATGGTGGCGACGTGGGTGCAGCCGGAGGCTGCCAGCGCACCGCAGCCGGCGAAGAGGGAGATAAGCAAGCGAAAGAGCTTCAGGCGACCCATGGTGGAACAGCCTCAGTCCGGCGGCGTGCCGGGCCCCAGGGAGTCGAGGCGGATGCGCAGGATACGCTCTGTGCTGGTTGTTGTTGTTTGCTCGAAGACCTCGACGAAGATTTCGTCGCACGTGATTCCCAGAGCGTTATCCCAGTCCAACCGAGGTGTGCCGAGCACCCCCGGCAGCATCCACGATACGCCGTCCGACAAGCGTACGATGTAGAGCGCGTTGTTCAAGGGCGCGTCGAGCCCGGGAGCTCGCGCCGCGTAGCTGTCATGCAACCGCAGCCAAGGACCTCGGGGTCTCGACGTCTGCCTTGAGCCAATCCGTTCGACAGCTCGAGGCACGGCTCGGCGTCACGCTGCTCGTGCGCACGTCGAGGAGCGTGGCGCTCACGGACGCCGGGCACCGGTTGTTGGAGACAGCCGGGCCGGCGGTTGACCAGGCACTCGAGTCGTTGAAGACCGTTGGCGCGCAACGCGGTGAGGGCACCGGAAGGATCCGGCTGACGGTGCCGTCGAGTGCGGTCTCGCTGGTGCTCGTCAGCCTTCTCCCGACGTTCGTGCAGCGCTATCCGAAGGTCGAGGTTGATGTTTCGGTCGACGATAGCCCCGGGCGCGACCGGCGAGCAGCCGTGACGTTTTCCTAAACGGCCCATCGATGTCGACCCTTGCTTGGCCCTACATCTTCAGGGTGAGCCCCGTTCTGGTCATCTCCGATACCAGCGACGCCGCCCTCGTCCTTGTCGATCTCCCGATCACAACGGACAGTCGCTGGGATGCCCGTGAACTCGGCGTCCTCAGACTTCGCGGCGTTCTACGCGCGAGCCTATTGCGCGGGCAGCTCGACCATTAGCTGCCGCTTCCGCACTCTGCCGAGCAGGACGTTGCCAGGCAGCCGTCCTGGGCGAGGAGCGCGGCGAACGGATCCGCTCCCGCACTATTTTGTGCGACGCAATTCTGCACGCATGCGTCGTTCGCGCATGCATTGACGCAGTTCAACAAGCTGATGCAGGACGGGCTGGAGGAGCACGCGACGCACTCGCTGAGGCAAGTGGTCCTCATGCAGGTATCGCACGACGGATCGGAAGAGAAGAGTGTGCACATCGCGCCGCCCGAGCCACCGGTCGAGCCGCCAAAGCCACCCGAGCCACCGGTCGAGCCGCCGAAGCCGCCCGAGCCACCGGTCGAGCCGCCCGAGCCACCCGAGCCACCGGTCGAGCCGCCCGAGCCACCGGTCGAGCCGCCCGAGCCGCCCGAGCCACCCGAGCCACCGGTCGAGCCGCCCGAGCCACCGGTCGAGCCGCCAAAGCCCCCCGAGCCACCGGTCGAGCCGCCAAAGCCGCCTGCGCCACCGGTCGAGCCGCCGAAGCCGCCCGAGCCACCGGTCGAGCCGCCCGAGCCACCGGTCGAGCCGCCAAAGCCACCCGTCGCACCGCCTGCGCCACCCGAGCCGGCTTGTCCTGCCGCACCTGATTGTCCCCCGGCACCACCGGAAGACGCCGCACCCGAGGAAGGTTCCGGAGTCTGCTCGCCAGCGCACGCTTCGCCTTGAGACCGCAGGCACTCATCGCGCACGGCGACGCACGCCGGGTGAGTCACCGAGCAGGAACAGTCGTAGGTGCAGCTATCCATGAAGTACGGGTCGCTCAATTGCGAGCACATTTCGAGGCAGTCGCTGCACTGAGCGCGCTCGAGGTCCCGACACTGCTCTTGTTCAGCGGCGCAGCGCGAGACATCGCAGGAGGCGGCTGGGGTGCTCTGACCATCAGGTTCTACGGTCTCGGTGACGCAGCCTGTCAGGGAGGCGACGACCAGGAGCGAAGCGAGCGTGAGGTGAGGGAAATGGTTTTTCATGTCCGTCTATCGGCCCGGAACCCAAAACAGTTGCGAGTTTTTTTGACGGGCCGCCATTTTCCTTGCTGACGCTCAACGTGCTGCTGTTCCTCTGCGCCGCTCACCAGAAACAGTGAGCACTTCGCCAGCGGCACGGGTGGGAGAGCACGGGGCAGCTGCCCGCGGCGAAGTGCGGTGTTGAACGAGCCCGAAGCGGCGGGGCGGGAAGGGCCGACGGGTGACTATGGGTATTTCAGGGAGGTGAGTTGCCGGCACGCGGCGTCGGTGGAGGAGTGTCGGGCTCGAGGCCAGGCGAAGTCCCTGGCCGCGGCCAGGTACGCCTCCCGCGTGCCTTCATCGTAACCACCGGCCTCGAGATCCTGCATCATCCTGTCTCGCGCAGTACCCATGGTGGGCTCCTTGGTCTGGCGGGTGAAAGTGGTCGCCAGGCCAAGGAGGCTGCCGCTACCGGCGGCAATGGGCTTCGTGAGCAGGCGTTCAGACGCCCAGCGCCCAGATGGTCAACGCGGAGTTGACAAGCGCGATGGGCGAGTCCACGAAGAGGGTATTCTGGTCTTGGCTGGGGGCCTGAAGGGGAGCCGGGAGGCGAGTGCAGGATATGGAGCCTGTGTTCGGCCTTGGCGAGGTGTCGGGCTGCCGTTTGGACTCCGGGCGCTGCGACTTGGACGGGCTTGGCGCAAGCGCGCAGCGGCTCGCGACGGCGGGGAGGCGCTCCGCGGCGCTGGACGTGCGCCGTCTTGGACCGGGCAATCAAGGAAAGAGCAGAGGCTCGTCGAGCACAAAGGAGGGCACATGCGTCCCAACCATATTGCATCACTCAATCGATCCATTTTGCCTCTGGCAGCCCTGGTCGGAACGATGGCAGGTTGCGCTGTCGCCGACGATCCGGAGCCTGTCCGCGTACAGGGCCAAGCCATCGGCAAGCCACCTCTCACGCCCAAAGAGCTGCTGGGCAAGGCGCTGTTTTTCGACAAGCAGTTGTCCACGCCGCACGGGCAGGCGTGCGCGGACTGCCACGCTCCCAGCGTCGGGTGGACTGGGCCGCAACCCGGCATCAACAAGCGCGGCGCCGTGTACCCCGGCGCAGTGCACTACCGCTTCGGAAACCGAAAGCCGCCGTCCGCCGCGTACGCCACCCCGACTCCGATTCTTCACTTGGACAACGGCAACTTCGTCGGTGGGAGCTTCTGGGACGGGCGCGCGACCGGCATGGTGCTCGGCAGTCCGGTGGCTGAGCAAGCCATGGGACCGTTTCTCAATCCTGTGGAGCAAAACAACGCGAGCGCGCAAGTGGTCTGCGAGCGCGTCGCCGCATCCGCCTATGCCGCGCTGTTCATTCGGGTCTGGGGTGAAGGGTCGCTCGACTGCACTCCGTCCCAAGTCGATGCCACCTATCGTCTCATCGCCTTCTCCATTGCTGCCTTCGAGGGCTCCGCGGAGGTCAATGCCTTTACGTCCAAGTACGATGCGTATCTGGGAGGACGGGCGACCTTGAGTGAGAGAGAAATGGCAGGGCTGGCACTGTTCCAGGGCAAGGGCAAGTGCGCGTCCTGCCATCCGGCGCCGCTGTTCACTGACTTCACCTACGACAACCTCGGCGTGCCGCCCAATCCCGATAACCCGTTCTATCGCATGGATGATGTCTACGTCGACGGCGCCCCCATCAACCCGCAGGGCGCTGCGTGGGTGGATCCCGGGCTCGGGGGCTTTCTCGCGCATCAGACCTTCAACCCCGAATGGGTCGCTCTCGCCCCGGCCAACCTCGGCAAGCACAAGGTGCCCACCCTGCGCAACGTGGACCTGCGCCCGGGTCGCGGCTTCGCCAAGGCCTATACGCACAACGGGTTCTTCAAGTCCCTCGAGGAAGTCGTCCACTTCTACAACACACGAGACGTGCAATCCTGGCCGGCTCCAGAGGTCCCATCCACTGTCAACACCGGCGAGCTCGGCAACCTCGGACTCACACCGGGCGAAGAACGGGATATCGTCGCGTTCCTTGGAACCCTGTCCGACGGGTTCCGCTGACGCAACCGCAGTGCGTTCCGCCGGGGGGAAACAGCGGTCACGGTACGCTTTCTCGTCAGGAGGTCGCGCGCCGAAACCATCGAACGACAGAGCGTCGCCCGGTGTAGGCCCATTGCATTACCACCCGCCGCGGCTACGGTAGCGCGAGCGCCCGAACGGGAACAACCCCGCCCGAACGGGAACAACCCCGCCCGAACGGGAACAACCCCGCCCGAACGGGAACAACCCCGCCCGAACGGGAACGACCCCGCGGAGACAGGCTTCTGTGGGATTCACGCCTCCCTGGTGATCGCCGCCCCCAGGTTCGCGATCTCCGTGTTCAAGGAATGGAGAACCGCCGCGTGACAGTCACGTTGTTTCCCTCGAACGGCGGCACCTTCACGCCGCGAAACTGCTCTTCGATGCAGTCGGCAACCTTGTCCCCCAGATAGGGACGGTCCTCCGAAAGCACATAGACCACGTTGCCCGAGGCGCCGAACGTGACCCGCACGTCGGTCCGCTGGGGCTCGACGCCCTTGGCGCAAGCGGCCGCACTCTGGTCGGCGCCGCGCATCGCCAGATCCGAGGCTACCAGGTTGAACGTCGCGGGCGGCGCGGGTGTCTTGGGCGCGGGCCGCGGGATGGTGCGCCGCACGATCTGCCCCATGTTGTCGGCCCCCAGCCGCGGCGTGCTACCTGCCCAGCCCGAGGCTCGCGGGCCGCGCGCGACATAGACGCCCACCACGGCGACCGTGATCGCAACCGCGGTGAGGGTCATGATGCGGGGCAGCAGGTCATGAGGTCGTGCAGGCTCGGGCGCCTGGACGGGCATGGCGATGGGCGACACGGATGTGGTCCGCGGCGGCTGGGCCATCCCGGCGGGCGGCGGGATGGAGTCGCCTTCGAGAGCCGCGGGCGGCACCTGTTCGAAGCGTGGCGCGCTCGACGGCCAACCTGGATATTCCCAAGGATTGCGGCTCGCCGGGCTGGGCATCGTCGGTCGCCCGGCATCGGGCTTGTCATTGGTAGCCATGAACCCCTCCTGGCGCGTACGGCTCCCGTTGCGGAGAGCCCCTCGGCCTCGCCGCCTCGTCCGCCCTGATGCGCCACAACTCATGCTTTGAGATGTATTCCCAAGTCCCACACGTCAAGTGCATCGAGGCCCGGACACCCGCCCTGCGCGCCCGCATGCGGGGGAATCATCGCCCCCCGGCCGACCTCCCACGACGCGAGAATCTCCGAGCCTCCGCTTGCCTCGGCGCAGAACCGTCCACACGAGGAGAGCATGAGCAAGAGGGAGCCCATCGTGCGGGTCACGGCACCCGTCCAGAACGTCCGGTTTCCATCCCGGTGCGTGGACTGCGACGGTCCGGCAGAGACGACGTGCACGCTGTACCGGAAGATAGGGCGCGTGCGCGTGAAAATCCCGGCCCCGGCATGCCGCGATTGCGCTGCCTGGAGGAAAAAGACGCGCTTCGCGTGGTACGGCGGCTGGCTCGCCCTGTCCCTGTTCTTTGCCGCGTACGTCTTCTCCGGCGAGGTGACCGGCTTCTGGCAGCAGCGGGCGATCGTCGTCGTGAGCGAGCTGATCGCGTTCGGCTTCCTGCAGGTGTGGTTCTTCCACTATGCCGAGGAGAACCTGTACAACGCTTTCTTCAATCGCTTGTGGATCGAGCGGTTCACGGTCGCCGGTTCCATCGCTCAGCAGGTC
The DNA here is from genome assembly GCA_021847645.1 of Myxococcales bacterium. Classification (GTDB taxonomy): domain Bacteria; phylum Myxococcota_A; class Polyangia; order Polyangiales; family Polyangiaceae; genus JAJZQG01. The sequence goes on along the minus strand of JAJZQG010000111.1, from coordinate 21,580 downwards.
ACGTTGGCTGTCCGCGATGTCACGCTGCGCGACGAGGTCGAGCGGCTGTCGAGCCATCCGGAGCTGGCGCCACCGGAGGACGCCGATAGCGAGGATGACGCGCTTCGGCAAGAATGAGCGGACCGGACGAGCCGGGTTCAGGTTCCATAGACGCCGCCTGCACGGCTGTCGTAGGCTACGCGCGTGTCCGGCATGTCTTCCCCCGCCCTTCCTTGGCGCGTCATCGGCCGCTATGCGCTGTTCGATGAAGTCGCGTCGGGCGGCATGGCCACGGTGTACATGGGGCGGCTGGGCGGCCCGGCAGGCTTCTCGCGGACCGTCGCCTGCAAACGCCTGCACCCGCACCTGGCGCGCACAGCCGAGTTCCGGGAGCGATTCCTGCAGGAGGCCAGGCTCGCGGCCCGCGTGCGTCACTCCAACGTCGTATCGATCATCGACGTGGTGCAGGAGGACGACGACGTATTCCTGGTGATGGAGTACGTCATGGGCGTCCCCCTGTCGAAGTTGTTGGGGCGCGTGGCCTCGGCCGGCTCCGCGGTGCCGCCCGCGATCGCCTCGGGCATCCTGGTCCCGGTGCTGCGAGGGCTTCATGCGGCGCACGAAACGCTCGGCGATCAAGGCGAGCCCCTGGGCCTCATCCATCGGGATGTTTCCCCCCAAAATGTGCTGGTCGGCGCGGACGGCGTTCCGAGAGTGCTGGACTTCGGAATCGCCAAGGCCGGTGCCGAAAACCAAGGCACGCAGGACGGCGTGCTCAAGGGCAAGGTCGGCTACCTGGCGCCCGAGCAGATCCGTGGCGAGCCCTTGGATCGCCGCGTGGACGTGTACTCGGCGTCCGTGGTGCTGTGGGAGATGCTGACGGGCGAGCGGCTGTTCAAGCCCGAATCGGCCGAAGCCACGATGCGCGCGATTCTCGAGCAGCCCATTGCCAAGCCGGGAAGCCGCGTCGCGGGAATCCCGCCGAGGCTCGACGCGGTGGTGTTGCAGGGGTTGGCCCGCGACCCGTCCATCCGCTTCCAGAGCGCCCAGGAAATGGCCGACGTGCTCGAAAACGCGGTCGCCCCGTCGACCGCCGCGCAGCTGTCGAATTGGGTGACCGGGCTGGCCGGGCGCGAGCTCGACGAGCTGCGCGAGCGCCTGAAGATGGTCGAGACCGCGTCGGACGACCCGGCGCCGGCATCTGCCATCCCGCTGCGACACGGCCGCAAGTCGGGCAGTGCGCCGGCGATTCCCTACGCGGGCTCGCTGGAAGCGCAGACCCAACCGGCGCGACGCGTCTCCGTGCAACCCGCCGGGCAGGCCGTGCCGCGAGGCAACTGGGGCAAGCTCGCGCTTCTCATCGTCGCGCTCGCCGCTGTGCTGTTCGGCATCAGCGTCCTTCACCGCGTGGCTGTCTCGCAGAAGGACGGCGGCACGCTCGCGATGCTGCTCGGCTCCGGCTCGGCCGCGTCGAGCGCCACCCTGGTCCCCTCGGCCAGCGTCTCGAGCGTGGTGTGCGCGCCCAAGCCGTTGACCGACGCCATCTCGGTCGCGTCGAGCGGTTCGGCCAGACACACCTGCGCGCTGCGCGACGACCACTCGGTCTGGTGTTGGGGCGCCAACGACAAGGGACAGCTCGGGCTGGGCATCAGCTCCACCGATCCGGTCCCGTTCGCCACGCGCGTTGGCAAGCTGGAGCCGTCGGTCGAGCTGGCCGCGGGTGGCGATCTGACGGCGGTGGTCCTGGGCGACACCCACGTAGCGACCTGGGGCAAGGGCCTGGTGAATCGTCCTGCCATCGTGGAAGGGCTCGATGACGTGCAGCACGTGACCGCGGGTGGCCGGCACACCTGTGCGGTGAAGCGTCGCGGCGCGGTGTTGTGTTGGGGAGACGGCGAGAGCGGCCAACTGGGCAGTGCGAAGCCCGGAGCTCTGTTGGCCGATCCTATCGAGACGGTGCGCTACGCGGTGAGCATCGCGGCCGGCACGTCGCACACGTGCGCGGTGGTACCGCCCGACGGCGGGGTGTACTGCTGGGGTGACAACACGTTCGGGCAGCTGGGGCTGGGGACGACGGACAGGCATCCGCACCCGATGCCGATGCGCGTGCCGGCGGTCTTGCACATGGCGGGGGTAGCAGCCGGGGACAAGACGACGTTTGCGTGGACATCGCAGGGGACTGCGATGGGGTGGGGATTCGGGATCAAGCAGGCGGTGCAGGTGCCGATGGGCGACGTGGCGCAGGTGGGGGCGGGCGGAAAGCACAACTGCCTGACGCGCAAGGACGGCACGGTCTACTGTTGGGGGTTCAACGACTTCGGGCAGCTGGGGCCGAGCTCCGAAAGTGATAGTGCGGTGCCGGTGCAGATACCTGGCCTGGAGGACATGCGCGAGGTGGTGGCGGGCGACCAGCATGCGTGTGCGTTGTACGGCGACGGCCGCGTGGCCTGTTGGGGCGGCAACGAGGCGGGGCAGTTGGGCCAGGGGACCACGGATCGGGATCGTCATGCGACGCCGCGGCAGGTGCTGATCAGCGCTTGTCCGTGACGTTGGCGGCCGGGTGGACGGAACGGGACGAGCTGGCCAGGACGCGGCGCGCCCAGGCAGCGCGCGGTGCCATCGCCCTGGCGGACCCTGCGCGGTTGGGTTAGGACCGCACGCCACGCAGAGTAAGGAGACGGCACGTGTCAGACGAACAGAAGCCCACGACGGAATCGGCCATCGAGCAGGATGCAGCGCAAGACCCCACAGCCGAGCTGCTGACCTTGATGGAGCTAGCGGTGAAGTACCCGGAGATCGGCGCGCCGCTGGCGAAGCTTGCGTTCAAGGTGGGTCAGAGCGAGCTGGGCAATCGGATCGTCAGGATGGGATTGGACGGTCCTGGGCCGGGCCTGGAGTTCTACTTCGTAGCAGCGAACGCCGCTCGCCGCGAGAAGCGTCTGGCTGACGTACGGCGCTTGTCGGTGGAAGCGATTCAGACGTTCACCAAGACGGCGCCGTCGCAGCTGGCGTCGGACGATGGGACGCGGCTGCTGCACCTGGTGCGGCTGGGGTTCGCGACGATGGTGTTCGACGAGAAGAACCCGGATGCAGACCCGTGGTTCGTGGGGCAGCTGCAGGGGCTGCTGGGCGGGTTGGAGGAGCGATTGGGGGCGGATGCTTTCTTCCACACACTGGTGGCGCAGGCGACGTGGTACACGGACCGCGACGCGTCGGAGCTGTCGTGGGATCGGGCGGCGGAGCTGGACGACACGGAGTTCACGTGGAACGCGCGGGGCACCTGGTACAAGGATGCGGAGCGCGAGCTGGACAAGGCCGAGAAGGCGTACCGGCGCGGTCTGGACAAGGCGCCGAACAGCGCGCTGCTGCAGCACAACCTGGCGCAGCTGCTGCTCGACAAGGCCGGCCGGCCGGAGGTCGACGTCGCCGACGCGCGCAAGCTTCTGCGGGAGGCCGACCAGCTGCTGCGAAACGCCCTGCGGGGCGACTCGCCCAAGGGATTTCGTCGCCATGTGCACGAGACGCGCGAGGCGCTCGAGACGCTGCGCTCCTCGCTGCCGGGTCACGACGAGCCCAAGGCGCACCGCGAGCCGTCCAAGCCCGCGGAGCCCGAGCGGGTGCCGGCCGTCGGCGAGGTGCTCACCGGGCGCGTGGTGTCGGTCACGGCGTTCGGCGCGTTCGTCGCGCTGCCCGGTGCGGGTGTCGGTCTGCTGCACAAGTCGGAGATCTCGCACGACCGTGTGGAGGACCCGGCGAGCGTGCTGAAGGTCGGCGACGAGATCGAGGTCAAGGTGGTCGACGTTTCGCGCAAGGAAGGCGATCGCACGCGCATCGGGCTGTCGCGCAAGGCGTTGCTGCCTGCGCCAGCGCGTGCGGCCGGGGGCCAGCAGCCCAAGAGCGGATCGGGCGAAGGTCGTCCGCAGCAGCGCGAGCAGCGCGGCGAGGGCGGGCAGCGTCACGGCGGGCAGCGCGGCCACGGGCAGGGGCGGCCCCAGCGCGACAAGGCCAAGGACGACAAGCTCGCGAGCCTGGGCGAGATGCTGTTGGCGAAGATCCAGAAGCAGGGCAAGGACAGCTGAATCGTCGGCTCGCGGCCAGCATTCGATGGCACGCGGGGTCCGCGGCGGCTACGGTTTGGGACGCGCGTGCAACGAGCCCTGCTCGCGGGACATCCCAACTTCGTCAGTTCTGATCCGGCTCCTGCCGGTTGCGACGCGCGTGCCGGCTGCAAGCAATGACGATCAGCTCATGTTCCCGGTCGCAACGTTCCTCATGTTCGTGATCATCGCCACCCTGGTGGTGGGCGGGTGGCATGCGTACCTGTGGAGCCGTCTGGTTCGCAACACGGGCTTGACCGGGCGCGCGCGGCGGATCGCCACGATCGTGCTGACGCTGCTGGCGCTGTCGTTGCCCGTGTCCTTGCTGCTGGGCCACTCGTCGATCGGCGCGGCGGTACGTCCGGCGCTGATGCTGGGATACGGCTGGATCGCGGTTGCGTTCCTGATCCTCGTGCTGCTGTTGCTGGCGGACGTGGGCCGCCTGGCAGGCTGGTCTGCGCGCAAGATCGCGGGTGCTGCGCCGGCCGACCCGGAGCGTCGTCGCACCATGGCGCGCCTGGCAGCGGGCGCCGCGGCCGTGGTGGGCGTGGGCGGCTCGGGATACGGCGCGGCCCGCGCCCTGGGAACGATCCCGGTCGAGCGTCTGCGCATCGCCCTGCCCCGTCTTCCCCGTTCGCTGAGCGGCACGAGCATCGTGCAGCTGACCGATCTGCACATCGGCCCGGTGTTGCGCCGCTCGTTCGTCGAGCGCGTGGTGGCTCAGGTCAACGCGCTGTCTCCAGACATCGTGGCGATCACGGGCGACCTGGTGGACGGGCCCACGCGCGATCTGTTGAGCCAGGTCGAGCCGTTGCGACGCCTTCGGGCGAAGTACGGCGTGTTCTTCGTGACGGGCAACCACGAGTACTACTCGGGCGTGGAGGCGTGGGTCGCGGCGTTGCCGTCGCTCGGCATCCGCGTGTTGCGCAACGAGCGCGTGACGATCGGCCAAGGCGACGAGAGCTTCGATCTGGCGGGTGTGGACGACTGGTCCGCGTCGCGACGCGGCAATGGTCATGGCAGCGACGTGCAAGCGGCGGTGCGGGGGCGGGACACGAGCCGCGAGCTGGTGCTGTTGGCGCATCAGCCCAGGAGCATCTGGGAGGCGGCCAAGCACGGGGTGAGCTTGCAGCTGTCCGGGCACACGCACGGCGGCCAGGTGTTTCCCTGGACGTTCTTCGTGCTGCTGCAGCAGCCGTTCGTGCTCGGGTTGCACAAGGTGCAGCAGACGTTGGTGTACGTGAGCCGAGGAACGGGGTTCTGGGGTCCTCCGGTTCGGCTGGGGGCGCCGCCCGAGATCACGGAGCTGCGGCTGGTGACCTCCGAGACGAGCCAATCGCAGGGCGAGCGGGTGGTGGCGCAAACGCCTGGCCGTGGTGAAGGCGACTGAGCGCACGGAGGGTGAGGAGCCGGCCGTGTCGCGAAGAGGCGCTGTTTGCTTGTGTTCTGAACGCAACGCGCTATATCGCACCTCCCCATTCAAGCCCTGGAGGTAGCCATGGCGCTCGAGCGCACTCTTTCGATCATCAAGCCCAACGCCGTCGAACAGCACCATGTCGGAGCGATCATCGAGCGCTTCGAGAAGGAAGGCTTTCGCATCGTGGCCATGAAGATGGCGCACTTGTCCCAGCAGCAGGCCGAGGGGTTCTACGCCGTTCACAAGGAGCGTCCGTTCTTCCACGACCTGGTGAAGTTCATGACCCGCAGCAGGGTGGTGATCATGGTGCTGGAGCGTGAGGACGCGATTGCGAAGTACCGCGAGGTGATCGGCGCCACGGATCCGGCCAAGGCGGCGGACGGCACGATCCGCAAGCTGTACGGACGCAACGTGGAGGAGAATGCCGTACATGGTTCGGATGCGGTGGCCACGGCGCAGTTCGAGATTGGCTGGTTTTTCACGGGGAACGAGCTAAGCTAGCCCGGTGTCTCGAGGGGAGGCACTCAATTCGATCGCGGGAGCCGATTGGGGGATGGGCGGACAGGCAGAGCAGGCACGCGGGATGGCCGGCACGCAGACGGCCCGGGGATCGGTGCGCGACGTGCTCGCCGCCTTGCAGAACCTCGAACATCTGCTCCGTTCCCCCCGCGTCGGCCCCAAGGCCCTGTCCCAGGTCATCCACGAGATTCGTCCGAGCTGCCAGCCGATCGGCGATGGGATCGACGCGTTGATCGAACAGATCTCGCCTCGAGTCGCGGAGCCCGATCGCGTCGCGGTCTTGTCCCCGTTCACACGTCGTCGCGCCGAGCGTCTCGACGCGGCGTTGGTCAAGGCCGCGGCGAGCGACATGGGGGCGCGGGCCCGGCTGTCGCTGGAGGTCGAGGTCCGGCAGCTGCGGGCAGAGCTCGACGCCGTGCGCGAGCTCATCGACCTGCTCGACGCGGCCGCGAGCTTCAGCCCCACGGAGCTGGACGTGGACGCGCTCGTCACCCATGCGTTGTCGGTGCGCGCTGCGAATGATCTGCGCCGCCCGGACGTAGTCCGCGTGATGGTCGAGCCGTGCGCAGGCTGCACGATGGTGAGCGACCCGCGGGTGATCATGCCGTTGATCGCGTTGGGCGTGGCCGTGGCGGCAACGGCGGGTGGTGCGGGAGTGCACCTGACGGCCGAGCCGCAAGGGGCAGACGGGCTGCTGACGTTCGTGGCGGTGCGGGACGTGACGGCGGGAGCCATCGCGTGTGTGCCGCCGCGGGTGGTGGCGCCCACGGTGGATCTGACGGCGCTGGCCGCGCGCGAGGTCGGTCTGGCATTCGACGTCGGCGAGGGCGGGCGCGTTCAGCTGACGGTGCCGGCGGCCCATGTGTCGCAGACGGCGATCCGGCTCGCGCCGACGCTGCGCGACGTGCACCACTCTTGACGTCCGCGCCGGCTGGTCCTTGATTGCTCCGGCCAGCTGGCTCGAGCCCCGCGTCGGGGCGCGGTTATCCAGCCGGGAATCGTCGAGGAACGCGCGATGAGCTCGAGCCACGAACAGTTGCGGCGCCGGATCGAGAGCGCCTACGCGGATCGGTCGCTGCTGGCGAACACGGAGGTGCGCGACGCGGTGGAGGCCGCGATAGCGCAACTCGACGCCGGCACGCTGCGCGTGGCGTCGCGCGGCGAGGACGGCGAGTGGGTGACGCATGCGTGGGTGAAGGAAGCGATCCTGCTGTACTTCGCGGTGCGCGGGATGAGTAGGACCGAGGTCGGGCCTTTCGAGTTCCACGACAAGATCCCGCTCAAGACGGGGTTCGACGCGGCGGGCGTGAGGGTGGTACCGCCGGGAGTGGTTCGCCGGGGCGCTTTCCTGGAGCCGGGCGTGGTGGTGATGCCGGCCTACGTGAACATCGGGGCGCGCGTGGGCGCCGGCACGATGATCGACACCTGGGCCACGGTCGGCAGCTGCGCGCAGGTCGGGGCCGACTGCCACCTGGCCGGCGGCGTGGGCATCGGCGGCGTGCTCGAGCCTCCGGGCGCCCGTCCCGTGATCATCGAAGACGGCGTCTTCGTCGGTTCCCGCGCGGTGGTGGTCGAAGGCATGCTCGTCGAGAGCGAGGCCGTGATCGGCGCGGGCGTGGTGCTCACCTCGTCGACAGCGATCCTCGACGTGTCCGGCCCGCAGCCGGTGGAGCATCGCGGCCGTGTGCCGGCGCGCAGCGTGGTGATCCCCGGCGTTCGCACCAAGAAGTTTCCCGCGGGCGAGTTCGGGATCCCCTGTGCGCTGATCATCGGCAAGCGAACGGCATCGACGGATCGCAAGGTGTCGTTGAACTCCGCGCTGCGCGATTTCGCCGTGCCGGTGTGATCGGATTCCCTCGCAGACGAGTCGTGCCCGCGGGCGCAGCCGACGGGTGCGTGAGCAATGCGGCCCGGCACTCGCGTCCGAACGTCGCAGCTTGACGCTGGGACTCGCTTCGCGACATGGTTGACGACCTATGAGCCAGCAGGAAGTCGACCTTCGCAAGCTCTCCGAAAGCCGGGTAGGGCGGGTGCTCAACCAAAAGTGGACGCTCGACCGGCTGATCGACGTGGGCGGGATGGCGGCCGTGTACGCGGCCACGCACCGCAACGGCAACCGGGTGGCGGTCAAGGTGCTGCATCCGACGTTTCCGAAGAAGTCGAACGTGCGGGAGCGATTTCTGCGCGAGGGCTACCTGGCGAACAAGGTGGGGCATCCCGGCTCGGTGTCGGTGCTCGACGACGACACGACGGACGACGGGCTGGTATTCCTGGTGATGGAGCTCTTGGAGGGCGAGTCTCTCGAGGCGCTGCTGCAGCGCGCGGGCGGCGTGCTGGGCTGGCAGCACGTGCTGGCGATTGCCGACCAGGTGCTCGACGTGTTCGCGGCTGCTCACGATCGCGGGGTGATCCACCGCGATATCAAGCCGGCCAACCTGTTTCTGACCAAGGAGGGACAGGTCAAGGTGCTGGACTTCGGGCTGGCGCGCCTCAAGGAGAGCGACCCGCAGATCGCGCTGACCGGCATCGGCGTGGTGATGGGAACGACCTCGTACATGCCGCCCGAGCAGGCTCGCGGCAAGTGGGACATGATCGACGGGCGCACCGACCTGTACGCCCTGGGAGCGGTGATGTTCCGATGTCTGTCGGGGCGCATCGTGCACGAAGCGGACACGCCTTCGGATCGGATGGTGGCGGCGATGACCAAGCCCGCGCGATCCCTGGCCACGGTGGCGCCGCACATGCCCGCGGCGCTGGTTCACGTGGTCGACACGGCGCTGGCTTTCGAGATGAACGACCGCTGGCCGGACGCGCATGCGATGCAGCGGGCCGTACGTCAGGCCTACGCGGTGATCGCCTCCAACAACGCTCAACCCGAACCCGCGCCCGCGGCCCGTCCCACCGACACGCACCTCCGCCCGAGCGGCGCGGCCGGTGACAGCATCGAGGTCGACGTCAGCGTCAGCCCTGCCGCGCAGCCACAACCACGTGCCCTGGGCATCGACGACATGCTCTCGGTACCACCGGAGTTGCTCGACAAGCTGCCCGAGGTATCTGCGGTGCTGGTCGAAGACGTGCTCTCTCGAACCGACATTGTCGTGGACACGCCCGACGTCCCCAAGGGCAAGGGCAAGTGAGCGAGCCGCGCGGCCGCGTGCTGTCGTGGCTCTGCTCGATCGCGTCGCCGACCGGCGAGGAGCAGCAGCTTTGCGCTGCCTTGCTGGAGCGTGTGCGTTCCGCACGCGGCGGCCTGAACGTACGGCGTCACGGCGATTCGCTGCTCGTGGTGCTGGGTGCTCCGAGCCACGAGGCTCCTCACGTGCTGCTGGCGGGTCACCTCGACACGGTTCGGACGCAGCATGACGGGCCGGTTCGGACCGAGGGCGATCGGCTCTACGGGCCGGGCGCAGCGGACATGAAGTCGGGCCTTGCGCTCATGCTCGAGCTCATCGAGTCCACGGCGCCGCTCCCGCCGCTCGGCTTGACGCTCGCCTTCTATGCCGGAGAAGAGGGCCCGTTCGAGCACAACCAGCTCGAGCTGATCCTCGACGACGGTCTGCTGCGCGCGCATCGGCCGGACTTCGCGATCTGCCTGGAGCCGTCGGACAACACGCTGCAGCTCGGGTGCATGGGCACGTTGCACGCGCGGGTGACCTTCGAGGGGCGCACGGCGCACTCGGCGCGTCCGTGGCAGGGGGACAATGCGCTGTACCGGGCCATCCCGTTCCTCGATGAGCTTTCGAGGCTGGCGCCGGTGCACCACGACATCGACGGGCTGCGCTACACGGAGGTGACGACGGCGACGATGGCGCAGGGAGGCACGGGGCGCAACGTGGTGCCGGGCTCGTTCTGGGTGAACGTGAACCATCGATTCCCGCCAGGGGTGTCCATCGACGCGGCGATCGACCGGGTGCGTGGGCTGGTGGCAGGGCGGGCGCAGATCGAGGTCGTGGACGCCGCGCCGTCGGCGTTGCCGCACAGGAACCACGCATTGGTGCAGGCGTTGGTCGACAGCGGCGCCACCGAAATCGCGGCCAAGCAGGCGTGGACGGACGTCGGCCGTCTGGCGGCGCGCGGAATTCCGGCGGTGAATTTCGGCCCGGGCGTGCAGGCGCAGGCGCACCAGCGCAACGAGTGGACGAGCCTGGAGCAGTTGGATCGGGGCTGGGAGATCCTGTCGCGGTGGTTGGCGCGAGCGTCCGCCACGGGCCGTCCGGCCTGATCGTTCAACCAGCCGCAGCGCAGCGTCGGGGAGCATCGACACGCTTGGAGCGGACTGTCGTCGTGCGGTCTCGGGGCGCGCACGTGCGCTCGTCGCTGCCGGGCAACGGGGTCTGCGGGAGCCTGGCGGCGGATCCCTACTTTCGCGTCAACAGCACGACGACCACGGCCGCGACGGAGAATGCGAAGAGGATTGCGAAAGGCAGGGCCCAGCGCTTGACGAAGGCGAGGCGGCGTTCGCGGGCAGCCCGCTCTTGCTGCAGCCTTTGTTCACGGGCGATATTCGCGGCGAGCTCCTTGGCGTCGAACAACTCGACCGCATCGTCGTCATCGTCGGTGACCTCGGGCTCGTGTACGGGGGGCGGGCTGTGCAGGGCGCGCGCCGGCGCGGCAGGCGGCTTTGCCTGGTGCACGGCGGCTGGCGGCTTGGAAACAGGCTCGGCCGGTGTCCTTGCGGCAGGCGGCGCGGGGATCGGTGCTGGCAGCTTCTGAGCGGGTGCGCGAGGCGGTGCTTGGACGGCGACCGGACGCGGCGCAACTCGTTCGACGGGCGGACGTTCGAGCACGGTGCGCGGCTCGGAAGGTGTCGCGTCGTCGTCGATCAGACGCACGATGCCCGCCGCGTTTCTGATCTCCTCGGGCAGCTCGACCATGACCTGCGTGGGATCGTTTTCGTCGGGCGTTTCCTCGTCGTCTGCGGCGCCCGAAGCCTCGCGGGGCTCGACGAGCCGGACCGAGGCCGCCTGGCGCATCGCTTCGCGATCCGGAGGGACCGCGGTGGGCACGCCGACATACGACGAGTCGGACAGCCCTGGCGGGACGCTTCCGCAGATGACGGCGAGGGTCGCAGCCATCTCCTTGGCGGTGTTGAACCGGTCTTCAGGTTTGCGTGCGCAAGCTCGCAGGAACCACTCGTCGAAGCCGAGGGGAACGTTGGGCCAGACGCTCGAAGGACGAGGCGGCGAGGCGGTGCAGATCTTGACGAGCAGATCGCCGAGGTTGGTGGCCTCGAACGGACGGCGGCCGATCATGGCCTCGAAGGCGATGACGCCGACGGCCCACAGGTCGGTTCGATGGTCGATGCGCTTCTCGCCTTGGGCCTGCTCGGGGCTCATGTAGTAGGGCGTGCCGACGACGATTCCGGTGCCGGTGCGGGCGAGGTTGATGCCGCCGACGCCCTTGGCCACGCCGAAGTCCAAGACCTTGACGAGCTCGCCTTCGTCCTCGGAGGCGCACAAGAAGATGTTGTCGGGTTTCAGATCGCGATGGATGATGCCGCGCTTGTGGGCGCGCACCAGGGCGCGAGCGACCTGCGTGACGACCGAGGAGACGGCGGCGGGCTTGAGGCGCGTGATGCGATCCAGGCGCGTTCCGAGGTCCTCGCCCTCGAGCAGCTCCATGGCGATGTAGGGCATGCCGGAGTCGGCTACGCCGAAGTCGAAGATCTGCACGACATGCGACGAGCGCAGGGCGGCGGCCGCGCTTGCCTCTCGCTTGAAGCGCGCCACGTAGTCGGCGGTGGCGGCGAGGTTCGGATCGAGCATCTTGAGCGCGAGCGGCGTGCCCATCTGCAGATGGACCGCTTCCCACACACGACCCTGGGCACCAGCGCCGAGCTCCCGAACCAGACGGTACTTTCCCGCTACTACCTCGCCGCGTCTCACGCCGGCCTCTGGGTGCTGAGCCTAGCGGCATTCGGCCCGAAGGGCCTAGGGAATGAACACGATTTGACACCCGCCACAAACTCGCGACAATCGCAGCTCCCGGCCAGGGCGGGTACGACCCCAGCCGGTCATGCCGATGCCGCCCCTGAGCTCGATGCTCCTGCAGCGAGAGGTCGCCACGCTTCGCGAGGTCGACGAGGCCCTCGCACGCCAGGCGCTCTACGGCGGCGACCTGGTGACCAACTTGATCGAGGTCGCGCACGTCGAGGAATCGCAGTTGCTTCGGGTGCTGGCCGCGTTCCACGGCGTGCAGGCATGGGCACCCGGTCCCCTGCCCGTGCCGGATCCGACGGCGGTGGCGCTGTTTCCCAGGGACATTGCCGTGGAATACGGAGTCGTGCCCCTGCGGGTCGCACCCGAGGTGTGTGACGTCGCGGTCGCCGAGCCTCTGGCGCCTGCCTTGCTCGAAGAGATGACGTTCTCGCTCGGTCTCCGGCTGGTGCAGTTCGTGGCGATCCCGGCACGGGTTCGTTTGGCGTTGGCCCGGACCTACGAGACGCCGCTAGAGCGGCGCGACCTGCGGGTGCTGGCCCGCCTCGACGGTCTGGCCGACCCGAGCCCGAGCGAGGCGCCGCCCGCGAACGTACCTGGGGAATCGCTACTTCCACCCGCATTTCCAGGGCAAAGTGCACCTGAGCCGGTCCCGTCGCCCGAGCCGCACGTCGCGCGCGAGCCGGAACCCGCGCCCCGATCGGAGCCCACGACGAGCCGTGAGTCGGACCACGATGCGCTCACCGTGCCGTTGCCGGTTCGCGGCCCAGGAGCAACGGACAGCGAGGCGCCCACCGCGATGCCGCCTCGCATTTCGATGTTGCCGGCCAGCCTCACGGCTGCTCCCACGCGCGGCCGCGCTCGCTCAGCACGCTTGCGGCGAAAGGGCCCGTTCACGCTCGCCATGGCCCGCGATGCGCTCGAGGAGGCGGACTCGCACGGTGCGCTGCTGCGCGTCCTGTTCGATTTCAGCCGGCAGTACTTCGAGTACTGCGCCTTGTTTCTCGTGCGCGAGGACATCGCCGAAGGCGTCGATGCCTCCGGCCCCGGCGCGGACCGGGAGCGCATCCGGGGCATCGGTGTGCCGTTGGATCTGGACGGCGTCTTGAGCGATGCGCGACGTCGCAAGCTCACGGTGCTCGCGATTCCGATGACCGAGGGTGTGGACGCGGCGCTTCGGCAGGACTTGCGTCGCCCGATGAATCACCAGGTGCTTGTCATCCCGGTCGCGATCCGCAAGCGGGTGGTGGCGTTGCTGTACGGCGACGACGGCACGGACCCGGTGGACATGCAGCAGGTCGGCGAGGTGCTGGCGCTGGTGCCGTTGGTCAGCGCGGCGCTCGAGCGGCTGATCTTGCGCAAGAAGCTGCAGCGTGGGGAGCCGGCTGCGCCCAAGAGTGGTGGCGGAGGCCGCGAAACGCTTCGCGGCTTCCAGGGTCTGCCCGGCCTCGACGGCACGGCCGCAAGCCAGGCAGAGCCGCCCGTGCCGATCAGCGCCCCCGGGCCGCTGCCCAGCATCAGCGCGCCGTTCCCCGCGGCGTTTCATCCCGAAGAAGCCACGCGCGCCGGGCCGCCCCGTCGCATCACGGCCTCGCTCGGCGCCTTGCGTCTCGACGAGCAAGCAGCCGGACCCCTGCCGGGGCGCCGACACATCACGGCGAGCATGGGCGCGATCTCGCCGCCGGTCCCGTCGCCGCCGAGCGAGCCGGAGCTCACTTCCCTGCCGGAGACGGCCGCGATGGCACCTGCGGAAACGGCCTCGAGCGAGCGGCAACCAGCGGCTTCGGGCAAGGACGCGTCCGTCGTGGTCTCACCGGTAGCGGCCAGCATTCCCGCGGGACTGCCGCCGCAGGCACAGGGGCAGGCGCAAGATGGGCTCGTCGAAGCCGCCGCCGAGGCGTCGGGCCAGGTGCAGCCGACCGCTGCCGCAGCGAAGCCAAGCGAGCCGGAAGCGCCGCATCCCGCGGCCGACCTCGTGGCGGACCAAGCCGCGCCCGATGTCGTGGTCGGAGAGGCCGACGAATCCGATGACATGGTCATGGCGGTGCTCGACGAGCTGCAGCGCTCGCCGGAACCGCGGCCAGCCAGCGACACGCACGGCCCCGAGGACCGCGAGAGCTTCGCCGCGACGCAGTTGGTGGCAGAAGGTCCGCGGATGCCTCCGAAGAGCAGCAAGCCGTCGGATGTCGGGCTGCCGCTCGTGATGGTGGACACGCGCGGCGTGGTCGGCGAACTGCTCGACTCGCTCGAGCATGGCGACTTGCAGGACAAGGAAACCGTCCGCGTGCGCGAAGAGATCGTGCGTTTGGGTGATGACGCCGCGACGCTGATCGCGGCGCGCTTCCCCGGTCCGATCGCGGTCACACCCGACCCGGACCGCGCGTCGTTGCCCCCCGTGTCCGCCTGCGGCCCCGTGCTGGCGGTGGCGTCGATGCTCGGACGCAAGGTGACGGCACACATCGAGCCGCTGCTGCGCGCGGCGGACTCGAACACGAGGTTCTGGGCAGTGTTGCTGCTGGCCGAGCTCGGGGGCTCCATCGCTTCACGCGCGGTGCTCGCGGGCGTGTTCGACGAAGACGAGCGGGTACGCATGGGCGCGCGGGCGAGCATGCGAACCGCTGCGGGGCGCAAGGCCTGGGTGGCAGATGTGAGGGAGAAGCTCCGGCGCATGGCGGAGAGCGCCAACGAGCCGATCGAACGACGCGTCACGGCGATCGGCGCGTTGGGCGGACTCCGGGAGCGGGCCACGGTGCCGTTGCTGATCGATCTGCTCGAAGCAGCCGAGGAGCAGCTCCGTACCGTGGCTCATGCTGCCCTGCAGACGGTGGCGCGCTGTTCGCTTCCCGCATCGTCCGATGACTGGCGCGCGTGGTGGGACAAGAATGTCGCGCGCGATCGTTTCGAGTGGCTTTGCGACGCACTCGAAGGTGAAGACGACGTTCAACGCGCGGCAGCGTACGAAGAGCTTGAGGAGCTGGCAGGACAGGGATTCGGCTTCGAGCCCGGGCAACCGGCAGACGAGCGTGCCGCCGTGGCGAGTCGCTTTCACTCGTGGTGGCTTGCCAACAGCCGGAAGCGAAAGACGGACCCACCGGCGGGCTCGGCCTGAGGTGAGATGTTCGGGGCGCGCTGGTTGCGGGCTTGCGTCGACGTCAGCGCATGATGGCGGACAGCGCGCCGGTTGCGATCTGCACGATGGTCAGCACCACGATGATGACCAGGCTCAAGAAGCCCAGGACGATGCCGCCGGTCGCCAGCCCGTCGCCCGTCAGGTTGGGGTTCTTCTTGATCTCGGCCTTGGCCATGAAGCCCGTGATGATGGCGACGAGCCACATGATGTACAGGTTGCAGCACGGGATGATGGCGAGGATGCCCGTGACCAGGGACACGACAGCCAGGGTGCTGTTCTTCTTGGCGCCGGCGGGGGCAGCGCCCATGGGCGCGCCGGGAGGAGCTCCGTAGGGAGCAGGACCGCCGGCGGGCGGCGGCGCGCCGAAACCGCCGGGAGGCGCACCCGGAGGAGGTCCGCCGAAACCGCCGGGAGGCGCACCCGGAGGAGGTCCGCCGAAACCGCCGGGAGGCGCACCCGGAGGAGGTCCGCCGAAACCGCCGGGAGGCGCGCCCGGAGGAGGTCCGCCGAAACCGCCGGGAGGCGCGCCCGGAGGAGGTCCGCCGAAGCCGCCGGGAGGCGCGCCCGGAGGAGGTCCGCCGAAGCCGCCGGGAGGACCGTACCCGCCACCTTGTGCATTGATCTGCCCGTTGGGCTCGTAGTTCATCATGGCGGACGATAGTCGACGACCGTCCTAGGCGTTGTCAACGGAGACGAGCATGAGCGACATCCTGCGTGCCCATCGACCGAGGCGGCGCAGCGGGTGCGTTCAGCACGGGATGACCTGGGCAACGGGCGGCATCGCTCGTATGCTTGAGGAGCGCGCGCCGTCCCGAGACGTACGGAACCAGGCGCGCGGAACCTTCGATCGCGCGAGGTGCATCGTTGACGGAGCCCCGTCCCATCGGCATGCGAATCCCTCGACCGTACGCAACGGAAGAGGAGTTCATCCAGGGAGACGGGCTGGCGATTGGCCGAATGGGAATGATTCTCATCGGTGCGCCGGCCAGGCCGCCGGGGATCGTGGTGCGCTTCGAGCTGCTGCTTCGCGACGGCGAGCCGGTGTTCCGCGGTGAGGGCAAGGTGGTTGCCCACCGCGTTCACAGCAATGGACGCGCAGGCCTGGAAGTGCGCTTCACGCGGTTGGACAAGCACTCCAAGGCGCTGGTCGAACGCGTGCTCGAGCTGCGCAAGGCCGGTGCCATTGCGGCAGCGCCCGCGGCGGCCGTCCCGGATCTGGCGGAGTCGACCGCAGAACCCGCACGCGCGGCCCTGTCGTCGCAGCCCGATCGCGCGTCGCAGCCCGAAGTCGCGTCTTCGCTGGATCGCGCGTCGCAGCCCGAAGTCGCGTCTTCGCTGGATCGCGCGTCGCAGCCCGAAGTAGCGTCTTCGCTGGATCGCGCGTCGCAGCCCGAAGTAGCGTCTTCCGTGGATCGTCCCTCACAGCCCGAGGTGGTTGCTTCGCCCGAGCCGCCACCGCGACCCGCGGCCCCCGCCGCCAGCGTTGCGATTGCGGAGCCCGAGGCGCCCGACGCGACGGTCGTGGACACGCAGGTCGCTGCCGTGGAAGCGGCCGCGCTCGCGGCCGATCGACATGACGAGCACCTCGCGGTGGAGCCCGAGCCACCGGTCGACGAGGCGCCGACGCCGTACATGCCGCCGGTGTCGTTCGACGATCATGCCACCGGCGAGACGGCTGAGGCCCCGCGGGCCGCCTCGCGCCGCGACGACGCGGACTCGAACGTCGTGCAGCGACTGCGCGCGCGCTCGGCCCGATTCGATGCCCCGGCAGACACGCATGCGGCGCTCGGGCGATTACGCGCCCGCATGCACGCCTGAGGCTGCCCACCGCCCATGGACCGTCCGCGTCTTCGTGCGATGGGATTGCGCGTGACACGCGAGGAGCGTGCCGTGCTCGACGGTTTGGATCTCGAGGTAGCGGCAGGGGAGACATTGAGCATCTCGGGCGCCTCGGGCTGCGGCAAGTCGACGCTGCTGCGCGTGCTGGCGTTGCTGGAGCCGGCTGACGCCGGCCGCGTGGAGATCGACGGCCAAGATGCCGAATCGATCGACTATCGATCGTATCGTCGGCGCGTCTCGCTCGTGTTTCAGGAGCCTCCGATGTTCGAGGGAACGGTCGCGGACAACGTGCGATACGGGCCGTCGATGGCGGGTCGGACGGTATCCGACAGCGAAGTGAGCGAGCTGCTCGCGCAGGTCGCGATCGATCCTGCGATTGCCTCGCGCGACGCGGAACGGCTGAGCGGTGGTGAGCGCCAGCGTGTGGCGCTGGCCAGAGCGCTCGCCAATCGCCCCCAGCTGTTGCTGCTCGACGAGCCCACCTCCGCGCTCGATCCGGAGTCGGCCATGGAGGTCATCGCGCAGATCCGCCGGCTCAGCGCGCAAGGCCTGTCGGTGGTGGCCGTGCTGCACGTGCCGGAGCATGCGAGGCTGCTGGGCGATCGGCATCTGCACATGCGCGACGGACGGCTCGAGACGGTGGAGATGTCGACGTGAGCTACGTCGAGATCCCGCTCGTGCGGCTGCTGGGCTCGGCATTCCTGATCGTGCTGGCGGTCGCGGTGTCGTACCGTCGCAAGCTCGACCTGGAGAAGGATCTGGCGTGGGGGGCGCTGCGAGCCGCGGTGCAGTTGGTCGCGATCGGCTACGTGCTCGTGCTGCTGTTCCACACCGAGAGCCAAGCGCTGGTGCTGGTCGCGCTCGCGGTGATGCTGACGGTGGCGTCGTGGACGGCCGCACGGCGTGTCACACACGGCCCAGGCTGGCGCGTGCTGATGCCGCGCGCGGCGCTGGCGATCGGCGTGGCATTCTGCGTGGCGCTGATCCCAGTGCTCGCGTGGATCATTCCGGTGCGCCCTATGCTCGAGCCGCGCTACGCGGTGCCGATCGGCGGCATGATCATGGCTTCGGGGATGAACGTGGTCGCGTTGACCCTCGAGCGCATCATGTCGACCGCGCACCAGCGCGCGATTGCCATCGAGCAGGCGCTGGCCCTGGGCGCATCGCCAGACCAGGCGATGCAATCCACCCAGCGCCAGGCGCTGCGCGCCGCGATGACCCCCACGATCAACTCGCTGCTGACGCTCGGCCTGGTGCAGCTGCCGGGCATGATGACCGGACAGATTCTCAGCGGGACATCGCCGTTGCAGGCCGTACGCTACCAGCTCGTGATCATGTACCAGTTGGTTGCCGTCGCGGCGTTGGCGGGCGCCTTGGCCGCATGGTTCGCCCAGCGAGCTCTGTTCGATCGACGGGGCAGGCTCCGCCGGTTCGCCGGTGCGGGGACCGCCGTGAAGTCCGCCGAGGAAAGGCGGCGAGAGCGTCGATGATCAGCTCGTGTCTGCGCGGGCGACTCGCGCCTGCTCCGCTGCCGATTACTGGGTGCTGCTGGACAGGCAACGGCGCGAACGACGTCGCGCCAGGGCGAGGCCGACCAGTGCGGTGAGGTACCAGCCGGCGGACGTGCGGGAACCGGGAGAGGTGCGGCAGGCGCAACCGCTGGCCTCGCCGGGGGAGTAGCTTGCGGGCGTGGCAGGAGCAGCGCCCGCGCCCGAATCGGAGCCCGCGGAGCCGCCCGCGGCCGCGTCCGGTGCGGAGCCGGACGAGCCTCCCGCAGCAGGTGAACCGCCGGCGCCACCCGAGCCAGCGGCGCCACCCGAGCCAGCGGCGCCACCCGAGCCAGCGGCGCCACCCGAGCCAGCGGCGCCACCCGAGCCAGCGGCGCCACCCGAGCCAGCGGCGCCACCCGAGCCGGCGCTCGCGGTACCCTGAATGTCGTCGGACAGCGGCCAGCCGGGATTGGTTCCTTCTCCCGCATAGGCGCCACGGAACGCGAATGCGCCCTTGGAGGTGCCGTTGAAGTCCACGGCGTGGTCCGTGTCGGCCGAGAACGCCGACAGGTCGAGGGGCGTGCCCTGGCAGGCTCCGACGAGCGGATAGAAGTCCATCTGGCCGAGCACCGTGGAAGGCGCAGCCACGTAGCTTGCCGCGTTGGCGACGGTATCGACCATATTGTCGAGTTGGACGGTGGGAGAGCCGGAGATGGGAGATCCCGCGAAGACCAGGTTTCCTATGAGGGAGATGCCCTGGTCCGCCGTCCCGCCGGCGTAGATTCCGGTGGAGGCTGCGTAGATGGTATTGTTGTAGACGTAGGCTTGGCGGAGGGGCAGGTCGTGGTCTTGCAGCCGAATCGCGGAGCCGGTGGTGTCCACGAACACATTGTCGTGGACGCTGACCCTGCCCGAGGCCTGGAACAGGGATTCACGCGGATTGTGGTCGAACAGGTTGCCGTAGAGCTCGTATCTGTCCTCGGAGCCCGGGCCGCTACTGGGGAATCCGCCGACAAGCACGTTGGGGCGGTCGCCGTCGGGGCTCGGCCGGTCGGACTTGATGAACACGTTGTGGCGGATGATCGTGCTGGTGGGACTGGTGGGCATTCCGGCCACGGTGGGGCGGGGCTGCTGCCACTTGATCTCCATGTTGTAGCCCACCGTGTCCTGCACGAGGTTGTACTCGATCAATCCGCCGATGAACGGGCAGGTCCCGTCGGAGTTGCCCAGGTACAGCCCCGTGCCGGCCGCGATGATCCGGTTGCGCCGGATGACCCAGCCCCACGTGGGCGTCTTGGTCGATATGGCCACGGTCTGCTGGGAGGCGTCGTGGTGCAGGAACGTGCAGCCCTCGATCGCGATGTCGTGCACGAGGTTCGACGTGCCGCCCTTGGCGCTGACCCCGAAGGCGCCGTCCACTCCCTGGCCGTCGATGGTGAGGTTGCGGATTGCCACGTAGCTCGAGTTGGTGATCTCGACGGTATTGCAGCAGGGGCCCGGGTCGGCAGTGAACACGGCAGGGTCCCCGCTGTCGGGACCGGTGATGACGATCCAGGCCGAGGCGGTGCCGTTGAGCCCGGAGATGGACAGCAGGTCGGGGTAGGTGCCGGCTGCCAGGTGCAGCGTATCGCCGGCCTGCAGCGTGGGGACGATCCCCTGGTAGGTGGCAGGGGTAGCGTCGATATCCGCGGCCCACGCGGCGGCGGGCGCAAAGAGCAGGAGAGCGGACGCGATGGAACCAACCGTCCGGAGGAAAGGGCGAAGCATCGGGAGCTGATGGTAGCACCACGGCTTCGGCGAAAGAAAGGCGATGCGACGGCACAGGCGCGAAGGGGCACGCAAGGGCACGGTGCGCTATACTGCGCCCACCGACAAGCAGCAGCTCACGACGTCCACCCGCCGCGCGCGGGCACCGGCAGCAAGCAGCGAATGCATCAGAACGCGACTCCCAATCCACTCCCGGTGCGATCGTTCAGCGCGGGAGGCCGTCGCTACCGGCTGATCGCACCGCTCGGCCGGGGAGGCATGGGCCGCGTCTACGAGGCGGAGGTCGAGGGCATCGGCTCGCGGGTGGCCGTCAAGGTGCTGCAGCCGTCCGACGCGATCGACGCGCGGGAGCAGCGGCTGCGTTTCGCGCGGGAGGCCGAGATCCTGACGGAGCTGCGGCACCCGAACATCGTGCGGATCCTGGATTTCGTCGAGGCCCCGGACGGCAAGCTGTTTCTGGTGATGGAGCGGGTGGGCGGCGAGAACCTGCGCGACCTGTTGCTGGTCGAAGGCCACCTGGCCGAGCTCCGCATCCTTTCCATCGCGAAACAGATCGCCAGCGCCCTGGGGGAGGCGCATCGCAACGGGATCGTGCACCGAGATCTGAAGCCCGCCAACGTGCACGTGGTGTCGAGTGGCGCCGGGCGCGAGCGGGTCGTGGTCCTCGACTTCGGCGTGGGAAAGCAGCTCGACGAGGACACCGGCCAACAGCTCACCGGACTCGGCAGGTATGTCGGCTCGATGCCGTACTCGTCCCCGGAGCAACTGCTGACCGGACCTCTCGACGGCCGTTCGGACATCTACTCGCTGGGCGTGTCGATGTTCGAGATGGCGACCGGGCTGGTGCCCTTCGCCGCGTCGAGCCCGATGGATCTGGTCGACATGCACCTTCACCACGAGGCGCCGTCGTTTCGCAAGGTGTTCCCGGCGTGTCGGGTCTCGGCGAGAACCGAGGAGATCGTGCGCAGGTGCATGGCGAAGTCCCCGCAGGACCGGTGGCAGTCGGCTGACCAGCTTGCAGCCGCTCTCGGTGCGGGCTGGGACGAAATGCCGACGAAGCCACGATAGCCGTCGGATCGCGCGAACTGTCGCCCCGCATCGCGCGGCGCGCGGTGCTTGTTTCACAGCGGCTCTCACCGTACACTCGCAGTTCCTTTGCGAAGGGGCCCGTCGATGAAGACTGTCTATCTGCTCTTGGTGCCGCTGTCCTTGTCCTGCGTCGTTTCCGCGTGCACCCACGACTACGGTGCATTCGACACCACCGGGACCGGCGGCGGAACGGGCGGCAACACCGGCGGAACGGGCGGCAACACCGGCGGGACGGGCGGCAACACCGGCGGAACGGGCGGCAACACCGGCGGAACGGGCGGCAACACCGGCGGAACGGGCGGCAACACCGGCGGAAC
>JAJZQG010000110.1 GCA_021847645.1 Myxococcales bacterium | reverse complement strand
TTTCCCCGCCGAGCTTCGCTGGCGTTCCGTGTTCGCGTTCCTGTTGCTTGTTCCTAGCTGCTAGTTTTCCGGAAGGCTTTTCGGATGGGGTCGAGCTAGCACGCACGATGTCGGGCGCGTGCGGAATCACTCTATCGGTGAGGACAGGAGATGCTCAGCCGCAACCTTGTGCGGCGGGCTCGGATCGGGGCGAGGGAGCTCAGGCCTTGTCGGCGGGCGGCGGAGCCTTGCGATCCAACGCGGCCTGCAGGCCGACGCGAACGCGCTGGCTGCGCTTCATCCGCTTCTTCTTGAGAGGCTTCTGGAGCCACTCGTGCTTGGACCGCATACTCCAAAGGGCATAATTCGCCATACCTGATCTCCTGTTCGAAGGCGGCGCAGTTTGCCGCAGCGCACTGGGCTGGTCAAGAGGATCGTCACTCGCTCCCGCCGCGGCGAGTTTACGCTGCTGCCCAGGTGCGTTACGCCCCACCGGGTGACATCCCCGGACCCGACCGCTCCCCCCGCCAGCCTCGATCCCCGCCGACGGCGCATCTTCCTTGCCGGACTGCTGCTGGTCACCCTCGTCACCCTCGCGCTCGAAGTCCTGTTCACGCGCCTGCTGTCGGTCCTCACGTGGTACTCGCTGGCCTTCCTGGTGATCGCGATGGGCCTGTTCGGCCTGACCGCTGGGGCCGTTCGCGTCTGGGCGCGTGCCGAACAGTCGATTCCCGAAACCTTCGCCGCCCTGTCTCGCGACGCGCGCCTGCTGGCTATCGCGATCCCGGCCGCCTACATCCTGTTGCTGGTCGTGCCGCTGCGCATCACGCCCACGCTCACGACGGTCTTCCTGTTCCTGGTGTTTGCCGCGATCATCGCCATGCCGTTCGTCGCGGCCGGCATGGTGGTCGCCACCGCGCTCACGCGGGTTCCGATCCCCATTGGGCGCGTGTACGCGGTGGACCTCGCTGGCGCCGCCGTCGGCGCGGCGCTCGTTCCGGCGCTCATCGACTACATCGGCGCGGACTCCGCCATTCTGCTGCTCGGCGTGGTGGCTGCCGTCGCGGCCTTTGCCTTCGGAAAGGCCGCGGGCGAACGCAAGCTCACCCGCGGCTCGCTGCTGGCCGGCGCAGCGGTGCTTGCGTTGCTCTTCCTTCACGGCGCCACCTCTCGCGGCCTGGTTCCCATCTGGGTCAAGGGGCACGCCGAGGACCGCGACCTGCTCGAGATCGAAACCTGGAACAGCCACTCCCGTGTACAGGTCTCCCGCGAGGGCACCGCTCCCGCCGCCCTGTGGGGCGCCGGCACCCGCTGCTCGATCCCCACGATCCGCGAGCGCGCCATCGTCATCGACGGCGACGCGGCCACCCCCGTGTTCTATCCCGAGCACGGACTCGAGGATCTCCGCTTCCTGGCGTGTGACGTCACCAACCTCGCGCACAGCATCCGCCCCAATGGCCCGGCGGCGATCATTGGCGTGGGCGGCTCCCGCGACGTGCAAGCTGCGCTGATGTTCGGGCACCGCCCGGTGGTTGGCATCGAGTTCAACCGCAAGCTGCTGGGAATCCTGCGTGGCCGCATCGGTCGAGGCACGTTCGTCACGGACAACCCGGATGTGACCCTCGTGGGCGAGGAAGCACGCAGCTACCTGAGCCGCACCTCGCAGCGATTTCGCCTGATTCAGGCGTCGCTCATCGACACGTGGGCCTCGACCGGGGCCGGCGCCCATGCGCTCGGCGAGAACGGCCTGTACACGCTCGAGGCCTGGCGCATGTTCCTGCAGCGGCTCGAGCCCGATGGCGTCTTCACGGTCTCCCGATGGGCGAGCGGCGAGACGGTTCGCCTGGTTTCGCTCGCCTCGGCGGCCTTGATGTCCATCGGGGTCGAGCATCCGGAGAATCATGTGGTGCTGGCGCGGGGAGGCACGGTCACCACGATCATCGTGTCTCGCAACCCGCTTTCCCCAGATGACGTCGCCAAGCTGCAGCGCACGTGCGACGATCGCGGCTTCGAGCTGATCATGGCGCCCGGCCTGCCGCCCCGTCCCGACAGCCTGTTGCCGTGGCTCAGGGCCGCGAGCCGTCGCGAGCTCGACCGGATGACGCTCACCGACACGTTGGACTTCCGCCCGCCGACCGACGATCGCCCGTTCTTCTTCAACGTCGTTCGCCCGCGCGCCTTCTGGCGTCAGGCACCGCCCGGCGCCGCCGGGCTCATCGAGGGCAACCGCGCCGCAACCGCCGCGCTGGTCCTCGCGTTCCTGGTCTCCATCGTCCTGTCCTTGATAGCCATCGTCGTGCCCCTGTGGATGCGCAGGCGCTCTCAGACGCCGCATGCCAAGGCCCCTGTCGCCGCCATTGCCTACTTCTCGCTCATCGGCGTCGGATTCATGCTCTTCGAAATAGGCATTCTCCAGCGCTTGACCGTGTTGCTCGGCCAGCCCGATCTGAGCCTGCGCGTCGTGCTCGCAAGCATCGTGGGCTCTGCCGCCGTGGGCGCTTGGGCCAGCGACAAGCTGCCCCTCGACCGCGCACCCTGGTGCTACGTCTATCCCCTCGTCATCGCCACGGCTGGCGTCGCTGTCGCGCTCTTGCTGCCTCCCATCCTCGCCCGCGCCCAGCTGTTCGACAACACCTGGCGCATCGTCACGGCGGTCGCCGTTTGCAGCGTGTCGGGCGCGCTGCTCGGCATCGCCTTCCCGACCGGCATGCGCCTGGTCGCCCACAAGCACCACCGCGAGAGCCCCTGGCTGTGGGGCATCAACGGCGTGGGCAGCGTGGTCGCCAGCAGCCTCGCCGTGATCGTCGCTCTCGAGTGGGGCCTGCACTGGCTGTTCGTGCTCTCGGCGCTCTGCTACGTCGCGCTCATCCCGGCCATCGCCCGCATGAGACGCGCGAGCCTCGCTCCCTCCCTGTTCCTTTGAATCCGGCCTCGGACTATGCTCCGCGCCATGAGCGACACCCCTTGGCCGTTCGCTGACCCCGCAGAGACACCGTCGTTCGTGTGCCGGCACGTCTTCGAACGCACTTCGCCCATCCTCGTCGCGGTCCACGACAGCGACGGCGATTGGCAGTTCCTGTGCGACCGCGATCATGGCGACAGCAGCGGCGAGGAGCCGAAGGTCGTGTGCCTGGAGGACGTCTTGGCCATCGACGCGAGCGTCACCGAGATCGCGGGCATGGCGCCGGGCGAGACCGCCACGCGCTCCTCGGCCCAAGACGAGTGGCAGGTGCATGACGATGTCGAGGCGCAGATCCTCGACAAGGTCGAGACGGTCGGCTGGTACGTCTGCGTCGTGGCCGAAGACGAGGAGGGGCCAGGGTTTGCGTTCAGCATCGGGCTGTTCGAGAGCTTCGGCCACCCGGAGGTGATTTGCTTCGGGCCGCCGCCGGAAACCCTTGCCGCGATCGTCAATCTCGTGGGCGAAGCGGTGAAGGAAGGCACGATCTTCGGGGACGGCGCCGTGTCCGACGACATCATCGAAGGCCATCGCTGCAGTTTCCGAGCGGCCTCCAAGCAGGCGTACCGCGAGTATCTGGGGTATGCGCTGTGGTTCTACGACGGTGACGACTTCCCGGTATTGCAGCTTGTGCTGCCGGACAGCCACGGGCTGTTTCCCTGGGAAGATGGGGCGAGCGAAGCGATGAAGGCGCTGCCGGCGCTCTGGGAGCCGTCCTCCGGGAGCTGAGGGGGCAAGGAAGCAAGCCGAGCCGGATCGGGCCACGCCTCCGGCCGAAGACCTTGGTCACGCGGCCAGGCGATCGCGCTGCAGCAGCCGCTCGAGGCGCGTGCGAATCTTGTGCTTCTTCGAATAGACCGTCTTGACGCTGATCTGCATCCGCGTCGCCACTTCCTCCGCGTCCAGCCCCTGATCGAAGTACAGCATGACGAACTGCCGGTCCTTGGCCGAGAAGTCGCGGAGCATTCCCGCCAGAACCTTCGCGCGCTGCTTGCGGTCGACCTCCGCGAACGGGTCGGACCGCTCGCACCACACCAGCTCCGCCTCGCTGAGCAGGCCGCGGTTCGGCTCGCGCCGCAGGGCGCGCAGGTAATCGTAGGCCGCGTTGATCGACAGCATCCCGATCCAGGTTCCGAGGCGATTGCCGCGATCCGGGTCGAAGCTGCGAAGCTTGTGCATGTCGTTGGTCACGAGCTGCAGAACCAGCGTCGCGTAGACCTCGCGGATGTCCTCGGGCGACATGACGCTGGCGAAGCGGCCGGTGATCTTCGTGATGCACCGGTAGATCAGCCGGGCGTAGCGCCTATGGAACTCGACCCACGCCAGCTCGTCGGATACCAGCATGGCTGCCACCAGCTCGCCCTCGGTGTACTCCGAAGGCCGCCGCATGGCTTCAGTGAGTTGTTCGACAGGAGCGGTGTTGCGCATTGCAGGGGAGCCCATCAGCCCATTCCTCCAGGGATGCTCGCCCTTTTGCACGGCGCGTGCCGACCACCGTCCGCCTGCCGTCTCCTGGATTCCCCGCGAATTCCTTCGTCGCGCTCCCTCCGGCCACCCGTAACGCTCGCCCTCGGCCCCGTAACGTTACGCCGGTGCAGCGTCACATCCGCTCCGCCGCGCCGTCACGATGTTACGTCCGGACGCCCGCGGTTCTTCCCCCCATAGTGGCTCTCCGTTTTCCGACCACCCGGGCTTCCCCGCTCGACCGCGCTTCGCCCCCTGTCTACACTGCAGGCGTGTTATCCCGGCTCCACGCAGGATGGCTCCTCGCTTGGTCGTTGCTACGCACGCTCGCGCGGCGTCTGTTCGACCCCCACGGCCACGGCCTGGCCCTGTTCCACTCCAACTACGCCGCTGATCGGCTCCTGCCCATGTCGGCGTCGGACAGGCTCGCGTTGCCGTCTTTCAGCGGATGCGTGGCTTGCGGCTGCTGCGACGCGGGGCAGGCCAGGGCCATCGCGGCTTCCAACGGCAGATACCGCGGCATGATGGCCTTCATGCTCTCGGCCTCCCGGTCCATCCCGGACTTCGACGCTGCAGCCGACGCTCTGCGCCATATCGATGCGGACACGTTGCAGCAGCTCGAGGCGATCTGCCCTGCGCGCATTCCTTTCCGGCAAATTGCGGCCTTCGTGCAAGCGAAGGCGGACGCCATGCGCTGAGCCGGTCCACACGAAGGTCCATCCCCGCCGCGGGCCCTGCTAGCCTGTCGGGCTCGATGTCACACGACGAACCGCTCCACCTGTCCGGCTGGGTCCTGGTCCTGGGCGCATCCTCCGGCTTCGGCGCCGCCACCGCCACCGCCTTCGCCAAGGCCGGCTGCCACGTCGTCGGCGTCCACCTCGATCGACGCAGCACGCTGCCCCAGACCCAACGTGTCGTGTCCGCGATCCAGGCTCTCGGCAGGCAAGCGTGGTTCTACAACGTGAATGCCGCCGACGAGGCGCGCCGCGACGAGGTATTGGACGACGTCGCACGCCGGTTCGCCGAACGGGGCGAGCAGGGCAGGTTCCGGGTCGTGTTCCACTCCTTGGCATTCGGCTCGTTGCTGCCGCTGATCCATGACGATCCGGAGCAGCAAACCACTGCACGGCAGCTGAGCATGACCATGGGCGTGATGTCGCAAAGTCTGGTGTCGTGGGTCCAGGCGATGGTTCGACGCAACATGCTGGGCGACGGTGGCCGCGTGTTCGCGATGACCAGCGCCGGCTCGTCGACGGTCTGGCCAGGCTACGGTGCCGTCAGCGCGGCCAAGGCCTCGCTCGAGGCGTACATTCGCCAGCTCGCATGCGAGCTCGCCCCGCGCGGCATCACGGCCAACGCCATTTGCGCCGGCGTCGCCGACACGCCCGCCTTGCGAAAGATCCCGTCGCACCAGGCCATGGTCGACGTCGCGCTGCGCAAGAACCCCCATCGCCGCCTCACCACGCCCGACGACGTCGCCAGCGCGCTTCTCGTCCTGGCCAGGCCCGAGACATATTGGATGACCGGCAACGTGATCGGCGTGGATGGTGGCGAGTCGATCGCTGGGTAGGCCGGCTCAGCCCTTGATCAGCGTCAGCTTGGCCCCTGCCGTGAACGCGGCAATGTGCCCGCTCTCCTCGACCACCATCACGTTGCATCGCTCGTCCACACGCACCAGGTCCGGCACCAGATCCGTGGGAACCGTTCCGATCATCTCGCCGTCGTTCGGCCGCACCACGTGCACGGCCTGCCCGGGCAGAAACAGCGCCCCAGAGCGCAACACCGGATCGAGGTGACGCGGAACGTCGGCCTCGACCACTGGCTCGTAGCGCTGCCGCCACCGCGTCGCGCCGGTGCGGACATCGATGGCGGAAACCTCGCCATGCTCACCGTTGACCACGAGCACGCCGTCGATGAGCAGCCACGCGGACGTGGTCGGCGCGAAGCCCGGATCGATAGCCCAGCGCTGCGCCGCGCTCTCCCGATCATAGGTAACGAAGCCGAGCCCGCGCTGGTCGTGCGTCACCACGACGACCGAGTCACCGGCCACCAGCGGCGCGCCCAGGGTCCGGCGTGACGCGGGGAGCTCCTGCTTCCAGCGGGTGACGCCGGTCCACGGGTCCAACGAGTGGAGCACCTCGCTGTGACGGCTGATGGACGAGTTCTCACCCGTCACCACGAACAGCGCGTTGCTGTCGTACGTCGCGGGACGGCAGAACCGCTGCCGATCGCGCACGCGCCAAACGGTCTCGCCCGACGCGACGTCGAGCGCCGACAGGGTGGTTTCGGCCGACGACACGACGAGCAGCCGCCCCGCACGTCGCACCTTGAAGGAGCGGCCTCGTCCCAGCGCGTGGCGCCACCTTACCTCGCCCGAGACCAGGTCGACGGCGGTGATGTGGCGATCGCCTTCGCTGACGACGACCAGCTTCGGCAGGCCCGGAGCGTTGACCACGGCGCCTGCAGGCATGCCTCCGGTCCGGGCAGCCAGCTTCGTGGTGAGCGTCAGCTCGCCGGTCTCGATCTGGTAGTGGGATAGGGCGCCATCCGCGGCGACGCGTAACACGCCCGAGGGCGCGGCGATGCTCGCGCCTCGCTCGACCTGCGTGCGCCACATGACATGGCCCGACGCCCGGTCGATGCATGCCATCTCCCGGGCCCCACCGACGACGATGCGCTCGCCGAACAGGAAGGTCGAGTGCAGGTCGATGTTCGGCACGGTCGCCTGCCACGCCGGTGAGAAGCGCAGCCGGCCGCCTCCCCACGCGTCGCTCGACGTGGCGGGCCCCGTCGTGGCGGACGCGAACGCGCGATAGCTCTCCGGCGACTCGTTGTACTTGGCGTCTTCGCGAACCGCTTCGCGAAGAGCATCCGCAAGGTCCCGGAGCGCACCGCGGAACGCGCGCATGCGCAGATTGCTGTGCTGCGCCCGGTCGTGCCGCACGAGCGGACGCACCAGCGCCCGGCCGAACGCCACGACCGACTCGACGAATCCGGTCACGGGCAGGGCAGGGAACGTGTTGGCTCGTCGCGCGCCGGCCGTGCGCGGACCGCCGATGCTCAACGCCAGTGCGCCGTCGGAGGTGAGCCGCGTCGTCAGGAACACGCCGCCGGCTTCCACGCGGTGGTTCAACACGCGGCCAGCCTCCCACGCCTCGAGCACCTCGGCCGCCTCGCGCACCAACGCCTCGGCGATCAGAAACGGATACGTGTCCGAGAGCTCTCGTCGCGCCTCGCCCACGCGATAGCGGAACGGCGCCTTGACCAGCAGCGAGTGCAGATCGTTGCGCTCCACCTCCGGCGCTCCGGACGCGTGAGCCGGCTGCGTCCGAAGCCGGAGCACGGTCGAGAACGTGATGGGGCCGTCGGTCTGCGCCGTCACCTCGATCTCGACGGGCTCGTCCTCGGCGACCGCAGGGCTCCACGCGGATACGCCGAGCAAGCGTCGCGCCGCCGCCAAGTCCGCGCCGATCGGGCTCGACGCGCCCGGTCCTCCGATCACTTCGTCGATGGCCTGCAGCACGCCGCGAACCAGAGCGTCGCCTTGCACGGCGCGCTCGTGGACCGCGACCTTGGGCGTGGCACCACCCTGAAACACGGTGATGAGCACCTGCTCGCCGACTCGCTCCAATCCCAGCGCCCATGCATCGCGTTGGTCGTAGAACCGCAGCGTGGATCGCTTCTGACGCCCGCACGCCAGGTCCGCCGACGCATACGCCAGGTCGCGCAGCAGCGGCAGCGCGTGATCTTGGCCGATTCGCGCCGTGACATTGGTTCCGTCGACGAGTACGTCCACGACTCCGTGCAGAGCGGCGAAAGCCGGTGGCACCGCTCGCAACGGCCGTCGATCGATGACGATCTGAAAGGCCCGCATGTCTTGTGCGGATCGTAAGCGTCCGGTGACCGATCGCGAACTTTTCGGTCCGGATCTCCATGGACTGGACAGGCGCCGCGCAACACGCTAGCCGCCTCCCATGGGCGTCCGACGGCGCGTGATCGCTGCCCTGACAGGCATGTTGCTCGCCGCGATCGTGCCGCTGGCGCTGCGGGGATTCACCGTCGACGACGCCCTGATCTCGTGCCGCTACGCGCACCACCTGGCGACCGGCGCGGGCTACCGCTTCAACGTAGGTGAGCCATCGACCGACGGCGTCACGCCGCTCCCGTGGCCCTGGATCCTGGCCGTGTTCTCGCGCTCCAGCACCCTGGCCTCGCTCACCGCCGCCAAAACGATCGGTCTCGTCGCCTGGCTGTTCGCCATGTCGAGGCTGTCCATCTATGTCGACGCGCTGGCCCGCCGCAAGGTCGACTGGCCACAGCTCGCGGTGATCGTCGCGGCCGCGACACCCGCCCTGGGAGCGTGGGCCGTCTCCGGCATGGAGACGGGCCTGGCCACGGCCCTCGCCACGCTCTCCGTCGTCTCGGTAGGGTCCCTGCGCGCTCGCGCGTTCGGTGCCGCGCTCGCTGGCATTGCCTGCACGCTGCGCCCGGAGCTCGTGCCCTGGGCGTTCGTGACGGCCCTCGGGCACGCGCGCTGCTCGTTCATCGAAAGCACCGCTGCGCCTCTCGACTCATCTTCGCTCGCCCGTCGGCTCGTGGGGTTCGGAAGCCTCGCAACGCTGCCTTTCGCAGGGATCAGCCTCCTGCGCCTCGCGGCCTTTGGCTCGGCTGCGCCCCTGGCCGTGCTGGCAAAGCCCTCCGACCTGCACCACGGCTGGGTGTACGTCGCGGCGGGCGTCATCCTCACCGGGCCCTTCGCTGCGGTCCTCGCGCCGGTGGCCTGGCGCAGGATGCCTGCATGGCCGCGATGGCTGCTGGGCGCAGCGCTCGCGCACCTCGGCGCTGTCGCCGTCGCCGGCGGGGATTGGATGCCCCTGTCCCGGCTGCTCGTCCCCATCCTGCCGTCGCTCGCCATCGTGTTCGCGCACACCGCGGTCGTTGCGACGGCCTGGTCGACGCTTCTGCGCTGGACGCTGTGCGCTGCCGGGCAGGTGTTCGTGTTCTGGCGAGTGGGGCCGCAGGCGGCCGGTGTGATGAGACAACGCTCTGCGCTCATCGAGCAGCTGCGCGATCATCTGCGGCCGGCCGACCGGGTGGCCGCGCTGGACGTGGGCTGGGTCGGTGCGAGCTTCGACGGGACCGTGATCGACCTTGCCGGGGTGACCGATCCATGGGTTGCCGCGCTACCCGGTGGCCACACCACCAAGGCGATCCCGTCGCGGCTGCTCGCGGACCGAGGCGCCACGGTGCTGGTGTTGCAGCTTGACGAGGGGATGACTGCCGAACGATCGTGGAGGGACGGGGAGTTCGCGCGAGGCGTGGAGCGGCGCGTGGCGAGCCAGCCGTGGACGCGGGCGCACTTCGAGCTCGCGGGCGAGCTGCGGGGCAGTGAGCGGCTGCGCTATGCGTTGCTGGTTCGCACGACGGAACCGCGCTGACGGCCGGCGGAGGGGGCCGGGCCGAGAGGCGCGTCGAACGTCGCAGGGCAGGGGAGTGCGTTCGTGCAGGCGGATGAGCGGAGACGAACCTGCGAGACCCTGGCGACCCCACGGGGACTTGAACCCCGGTTACCGGCGTGAGAGGCCGATGTCCTAACCACTAGACGATGGGGCCAGAGATGCCTGAACCGGACTCGGGAAGCCCGAGGAAAGGCGGAGCAAACAACCAACCGTGATCAACGACGATCACTCTGGCTGGGGGATAAGGATTCGAACCTTAATAGGCGGAGCCAGAATCCGCAGTCCTGCCATTGGACGATCCCCCAAAAAGGGAAACGCAAACGTTGGTATGCAAAGAGCAGAAGCTGCCGACGTCCGTCGACGGGCGCTGGACATTACTCCGGTCCGGAGCCCTGTCAAGAGCTTGTCGCGGGTGCTGGCGACTTTTTTGGGGCCATTGGGGGAGGCAGTTTTTGAGGGTTGACCCGGGCCAGAAGCGCCTTATGTTGCCGCCCGCCTGGCGTTAGCAGCCGAGACCGTCGAGTGCTAACACCCCGGCCGGTGGCCGGACGGGCGCAACCGAACCAAACCTCGTCAACCTGCCATGGGCACAGGGAGGCAAGCAGAATGAAACTCAGGCCGCTAGCGGACCGCATTGTGCTGAAGCGCGTCAAGGAAGCCGAAACCACCAAGGGTGGCATCATCATCCCCGACACCGCCAAGGAGAAGCCCGTAGAGGCTGAGGTCGTCGCGGTGGGCAACGGTAAGGTCATGAAGGACGGCAAGTTCCGCGCGCTCGACGTCAAGGTCGGCGACATCGTCATCATCGGTAAGTGGTCGGGCACCGAGGTCAAGCTCGACGGCATCGAGCACGTGATCGTGCGCGAAGAGGACATCCTGGCGATCGTGAATCGCTGATCGGTGGAGGTAAGAAGATGGCAGCCAAGGAGATCAAGTATCAGCGAAGCGCCCGCACGGCGATGCTTCACGGCGTCGACGCCCTCGCGAACGCAGTCAAGGTCACGCTCGGCCCCCGCGGCCGCAATGTCGTCCTGGAGAAGTCCTGGGGATCGCCCGTCATCACGAAGGACGGCGTGACGGTCGCCAAGGAAATCGAGCTCGCCGGCAAGTTCGAGAACATGGGCGCCCAGATGGTGCGCGAGGTCGCCAGCAAGACCTCGGACAAGGCCGGCGACGGCACCACCACCGCGACGGTTCTCGCCCAGGCCATCTACCGCGAAGGCATCAAGCTGGTCGAAGCCGGCATCAACCCGATGGACATCAAGCGCGGCATCGATGCCTCGGTGGCGACGGTTGTCTCCGAGGTCAAGAAGATGTCCCGCTCGACCAAGGACCGCAACGAGATCGCCCAGGTGGCGACCGTCTCGGCCAACGGTGACACCACGATCGGCAACATCATCGCCGATGCCATGGAGAAGGTCGGCAAGGAAGGCGTCATCACGGTCGAAGAGAACAAGGGCATGGAGACCGAGCTCGACGTGGTCGAGGGCATGCAGTTCGACCGCGGCTATGTCTCGCCCTACTTCATCACCGACGCCGAGAAGATGGAGACCGTCCTCGACGAGCCCTACCTGCTCGTGAACGAGAAGAAGATCTCCAACATGAACGACCTCCTGCCGCTGCTCGAAGCCATCGTTCGGGAGAGCCGTCCGCTGCTCATCATCGCCGAGGACATCGAGAGCGAGGCGCTGGCGACCCTGGTCGTCAACAAGCTGCGCGGCACCCTCAAGGTCTGCGCGGTCAAGGCCCCCGGCTTCGGCGACCGCCGTAAGGAGATGCTGAAGGACATCGCTATCCTGACCGGCGCCAACCCGTTCATGGAGGACCTCGGCCTCAAGCTCGAAAAGGCCACCGTCCGCGACCTCGGCCGCGCCAAGCGCGTCGTCATCGACAAGGACAACACCACCATCGTCGAAGGCTACGGCGACAAGGCCCAGATCAAGGGGCGCGTCGAGGCGATCCGCAAGCAGGTCGAGGACACCACCAGCGACTACGACCGCGAGAAGCTCCAGGAGCGTCTGGCCAAGCTGTCCGGCGGCGTGGCGGTCATCCGCGTCGGCGCCCACACCGAGACCGAGATGAAGGAAAAGAAGGCTCGCGTGGAAGACGCCCTGAACGCGACCCGCGCTGCGGTCGAAGAGGGAATCGTCCCGGGTGGTGGCGTCGCGCTGCTGCGCGCCCAGAAGGCCCTCGATGCTCTCAAGTACGACGACGAGCGCCAGCAGGGCGTGGCGATCATCCGCCGGGCCATCGAGGAGCCCATGCGCCAGATCGCGACGAACGCCGGGCTCGAAGGCTCGGTGATTGTCGAGAAGGTGCGTGAAGGCAAGGGCAGCTTCGGCTTCAACGCCGCCACCGAGACCTTCGAGGACCTCGTGCAGGCCGGCGTGATTGATCCGGCCAAGGTCGTTCGCACTGCGCTCGAGAACGCGGCGAGCGTTTCCGGCATGATGCTGACCACCGAAGCGGTCATCGCCGACAAGCCCAAGAAGGCCGCGCCCGCTGGAGGCGGCGACATGGGCGGCATGGGCGGCATGGGCGGCATGGGCGGCATGGGCGGCATGGGCGGCGGCATGGGCGACTTCGACATGTGAGTCGGCGCCCGCCCGTCCGTCTCCACACCCGCCTCTGACTTCCTCCTTCCCAATCAACCAGCTACGGCACAAACCTCACCACGTCTCTGCGGTCCTGGCCGAACCTGCACCATCGCTTCACATCTCACGCCCAACCGTCTATTCTCCCAATTCTTTCTCGTGGGACATGGGAGCGGCACCGACAACGCGCGACCGCTGCGGTGTTGCCCCAGCGCCCGTCCCGACGACCACGCGCGGATGCGCCTGGCCCCTCCCGCACAACAAGTGCTTTTGCCCGCAGGCCATATTCGACGATACACTCCCATCCATGACCGATGCCCTGTTCAACCGCTTCGGACGAGAGTTCGCAGACGGCGACGTCTTGTTTCGTGAGGACGAGCAAGGCAACGTCATGTATGTGATTCAGTCCGGCGTGGTCCGGATCTCCAAGCGCGTGGGCGACGAAGACAAGACGCTAGCGATGCTGGGAGCCGGAGAGTTCGTCGGTGAGATGGCGATCCTCAACACCAAGCCGCGCACGGCCACCGCGACGGTGGTGGAGGGGCCGGCGCGATGCTTGGTCATCGACGCCCAGACCCTCGAGACGATGCTCAAGAAGAACACCGAGATTGCCCTGAGGCTCGTCAAGAAGCTCGCCAAGCGTCTGGATGCCGCGGACTCCCTCATCGAGATCCTGATGCACCGGGATCCGAAGGCCCGGCTCCTGCTGGCGTTGCTGCGTCACGCGGAGGCGTTCGGGCAGACCGAGGAGGACGGCATCCGCGTTCGCACGTCGTCTGCCGAGATGGCCGCGCAAGTAGGCGTGGACACGCAGACGGCCGAGGACCTGTTCGCTAGGCTGCGCAGGCTGCGACTGATCGCGGACGCGGAAGACGGCAGCTTGGTCGTGTTCGATCTGGGGCGGTTGGAGGACTTCATCGAATTCCTCGAGGTGCCTCAGAGATTCGGCACGCCCTGACGGCGGGCAGTGCGACGGGGGGAGCGTCCGTGGACGCCGAGGTGGCAACCGCGCCGGTCGGGTGAACCGGATGGGTGGCGGACCGGGGTCTAGGGCTGGGGCCGCGCGCGCACGTCGTGCGGCGCGCTGGATAACGAGGCCAAGCGCTGAGTTTACATAATGTATCTTATGCGATCTTCTGGGTCCCGCGTTACAGCGGCCCCTCGCTGCTCGGCTCGTCCCCAGCTCAGCCCGGCGGCGACACGTGCAACGAAAGCCACCACCCGCCGTTCGACAACACGAACGCACGGTTTCCGTACCCCGCCGGCGCCATCGCGAACCCCAACCCCGGATCGATGCCGTCGATAACCTGCCCGGTGAGCGGCGACATCAAGAACAGCCCGTAGCGCGTGGTGCTCACCAGCAGCGCACCCGCCACTTGCGCCGGTGCCGAAACCCCGCCAACCGGCAGCGGCTGACGCCACTCCTCCGTGCCGTCCTCCGGATTCAACCCCCACAGACCCGTCGTCCCCGACGACGCGATCAGCATCCGTTTGGCAGGAATCGTCGGCCCGCCGTTCTTGGGTTCGTGCGCCGGCTGGCTCCACATCGCCAGGTCCGAGACCCCCGTGACGCGCGGGTTGCTCCAAACCTGCGCTCCGTTGGACGTGTCGAGCGCGAACAGTCCGCCCGCGTAGGCAGCCACGATCGCCACCGGACCCGACGAGATGGCCGCCACAACGGGCGTCGTGTCCACGTCGAAGTACTTCGGGACCTGATAGCCTAGGTTCTCCTCGGCCTCGGCCGAGAGGTCGACCGGCTGCCAGAGCTGGGTCCCATCGCGGACGTCATACGCCCCAACGTGACCGTCCGAGAACGCCACGATGACGCGGTCCTCGTACGCCGCCACGCCGCTGTAGCCCGCGATGGACATGCCGCCGATGGGCGCGCGGTGCTGGCTCCACTTCATCTGGCCGGTTGCGGGATCGGCCGCAATCAGCGTGTCGTTGGCGTTGACGAAGAACAGCGAGCCTCCGTACAGCAACGGGCGCCGCTCGATCTCGGCGTTGGACATGAACCGCCAAAGAAGCGCGCCGTTGTCGGCGCGAACCTTGTACAGCGCCCCGTCGTTCGAGCCGAAGTAGACAACGTCTTCCTTCGGATCGTAGAGCGGCTCGCACTGGACCGCGCCAACGGTCTCGAAGCGCCAGATCGACGAGCTGTCTTGGGCTCGCAGCGCGTACAGCCCATGGTCCGACGAGCCCACGAACACCCTGAAATGCGCGGCGTCGATCGTGGGACGGCCGGCTTCGAGAGCCTCGTCCAGATTGCGTCCCTCGGCGGTGAGCTGCCGCTGAGACAGGAGCGATATGACGCTGCCCGGACGGTGGACCCAGAGCGGGATTTCGGGATTGGCGCCTTGCTTCAGCGATTCGCAGGCGGACAGCGGCAGCACCACCGCCACGATCGCGGCCTGCAGCATGGGCCTGTCCCACGAACGGACTGCCATCACGGCGCGTTCCCCGACGGCGCCGGGGCCGGCGCGGGCGGCATGGCAGGCGCCGGCAGGTTGGGCATCCCGGGCATGGCCGGGGCGTTCCCTCCGCTCAGACGCTGGATTTCCTCCTGCAATCGCTGCAGCTGCTCGGGGGTGAGCTGCGAGCCTGGCGAGGCGCCCTTCGCGGACCCGAGCGACGGGTCGATGGTGCGCAGCATCAAGTCGACCTGCTCGCGCAGATAGTCGCTCGGCGGCACCGGATCGGTCGCGGTCGCGCCCGAGAGCTTGTCACGCAGCTTGGTGAGCTTGTCCTTGGCCGCCTCCTTGTCGCCCTTGGCGAGGAGCATCCTGGCCGAGTGATACTCGCCGAGCTCCTTGTACTCCGCCGTGTCCGACGCCGCCATCTCGTCGTAGGCCTTCTTGGCGCCGTCGATGTCGCCCTTGCCCTCGAGGGACATGCCCACGATCTCGCGAGCGGTGTTGCGCACGTCGACGTCGGCCTTGGCGAGCTCCGAACCGAGCACGGCGTTGGCCGCCTTCAGCGCGCCGTCATATTCGTGGTTGCCGAGCATCGCCCCGGCTTCTCCCAGACGCGCGAGCATGCCCGCGCCCAAGCTGCCGTACTTGTCGGCCGCCGTGCGGTACTCGCTGATGACCGCATTGCTCCGCGCCTCGTAGCTCGGGAACTTCGGACGCGTGTCGAAGCGCGCCTCTTCATCGTCGGGATTGCCGGCCGGCTCGTCGGCGGAGCCCGCGGGCTTGACAATGCCTTGCTCGCTCTCGACCGCCTGGTACAAGGCCGCCGAGGCCGCGGCTTCGCGCTTGGTCGAGTACCAGTCCCACGTGGCGTAGCCGATGCCGCCCAGGATGGCGACCGCCACGCCAATCTCGATGCCGCGACGATTGGCCAGCGCCCACTTGGTGAAGGCCGAGAAGCCTCGCGCCACCGCATCGTCGAACATCTCGCCCGCGTCGAGCCCTGTGGCTCGGCCGCGCGCGGACTTGCCCGCGCCGCTCTGCTTGGATTCCTCGAGCTTGCGCTGCGCCAGCTCCCGGACACGTTGGTTTCTGTCCCTGGTGGGCTTCTTCTTGGGCGCAGGCTTGGATTCCGCGACAGGCTGGCTAGAGAGATCGTCGGCGTCTTTGATGTCTTTGTCTTCGTTCTCGCTCACGGCGCGGCACTGTAGCCTGCAGCCGGGAAATTGCCATCCGAAATTGCTGCTCAGAAGCCGGCGGCAGTCCGGGCTACCTCCTTGTCGAGGAGCCCCTGCTGCACAAGCTGCCGCAGGTGCATCTCGAAGGTCTGCATCCCGTACGGATGCACCCCCTTTTCCATGACCTCCTTGAGCGGTGGGCTGTTCTCCGGCCGCTTGATGCTCTCGCGCGCCGTGCCCGTCACCACCAGCACCTCCGCCGCCAGCGCCAGCCCCGTGCCGTCCTTCTTCGGCAGCAGCCGTTGCGCGACGATGCCCTGAAGCGAGTCCGCGATGCGCTCCCTCAGCTCGCCCACGTCGGCCTGATCGAACAGCGCCAGCATGCGGTTGATCGTGCGGCTCACGTCCGGCGTGTGCAGCGTGGAAAGCACCAGGTGGCCGGTTTCGGCCGCCTTCAACGCAATGTCCATCGTCTCCCGGTCGCGGATCTCGCCGACCTGAATCACGTCCGGATCCTGCCGAAGCGCCGCCCGCAGCGCCACCGCGAAGCTGGGCGTGTCCAGCCCGACCTCCCGCTGGCTGATGGCGGCCACATCGTCGGAATGCAGGAATTCGATGGGGTCCTCGATGGTCACGACGTGGATCGGACGGGTGCGGTTCATGTGCCCGACCATCGCCGCCAACGTCGAGGACTTGCCGTTGCCCGCCGCGCCCACCACCAGGACCAAGCCGCGCTCCTTTTCCGACAGCAGCCGGCAGGCTTGCGGCACGCCCAGCTCCTCGAAGGTCGGAATGGTCAGCGGGATCGAGCGCATGACGATCGCCAGCGTGCCTCGTTGGCGATAGACGTTGACGCGGAATCGCCCGATTCCCTGGGCCGAGTAGGACGTGTCGTGCTCGAGCAGGTCGTCGAGCGGTTCGTGGTGCCGGGAGCCGCGCAGGATGATCTCGGTCGCCGCGGCGGTGTCCTCCGGCCTGACCTTGTCCATCCGGAAGTACACCATTCGGCCCCGAACCCGGGCGCCGGGCGGCTGACCGACCTTGAGGTGGACGTCGCTGGCGCTCGCGGCGATTGCCTTGGACAGCAGCTGGTGCAGAAAGGCTTCGGAAGCGTAAGGGCTCGTCGTCACGGCCCAACGATACACCAACGCGCGCAGGACGGTCGTGCCTCAAAATCGGCCGCGGCTCTTGCGCAAGGGCGCGCCCGTCCGGCCGCCGCGATTCACACGCGACGACGGCTCCGTCGAGGCGCGCGCGCCGCGACGAGTGCCATCCCGGGCAAGGATCCCTGCCCTTCGTCTCCCGTTGCTGGAGCTCCCTTGGCACGGCTGCGTTCGATCTTGGACTGGAGACGTTGCTTGCGGCGGCTTACCGCGTGGGCATCTTCCGCCACGCCCAGCTCCACCATGTCCAGCGCGGCGCGCGGCTCCTTGCAGTAGTGCTCGTAGAGCTTGGCCAGCTCGAGCCGGGCCGCGGGGTCGTCAAGCTCGCCGACCAGCGCCTCGAAGTCCGCCAGAGCCCGATCCCGATCGCCGCGAGCCTTGGCGATCATGGCTCGCGCGCGCAACGCGGACGCGCCGCCTCCTCGCTCCACGGCCTCGTCGGCCATTTCAGCGGCTCTCTCCCCTGCCCTCGCCCGCTGCAAGGTCGCCGCTGCTTGCGCCAGATCCTCGGCGTCGAGCCCGTCGCGCGGCTCTCCGTACAGGCCCACGATCGCAGCCATCGCCACCACGTCCCACGTGTTGTGCTCGACCACGGCCACCAGCGCGGACTCGTCTCCGGTCCTCAGAAAATGGGCATAGCGGGCGCTGACCTCGCCCGACGGGATGTCGTCGACCCGGCCAAAGCCGAGCACGCGGTTCTCCACCGCCCCCAGCGAGCATTTGCCGATCCTGGCGCGGTGGACCCGACGCGCCACGTGCAGCAGGTCCAGGTGCTCGCGCGGCGCGGGCTGAGGCAGCCTGTTCATCACGAACCGGGTGCGCACCAGCGGCATGTCGAAGGCCTTGCCGTTGAACGTGATCAACATCGACGAGGCTGCCAGCCGTTCTGTCACGCGCTCGAGCATCGGGGCCTCCTCGCCCGGGCGACGGAGCAGCAGCTGCTCGACCACGAATTGCCCGGCGTCGTCGAAAAACCCGAGGCCGATCAGAAACGGCAAGGTGCCTGTCCCGCCCGACAGGCCTGTCGTCTCGGTGTCGAGGTACAAGGCCCTTCCGGGAGCGAGCGGCGAGAGCGCCGGATCGAGGGCAAGCAGGGACAGCATGGTGGCGTCGGCCCTTCGTGCCGCGCCCACGGGGAACTTTCCCACCCGGTGCTGGGGCTCGAACCGGACGTGGCGCACGTAGAGCGTCCCCTTGTCCGTCTCGACGGCGGCAAAGGGCAACTCGCCAGCGCTCGGGTCCGCGGGAGCAGGGGGCGGCGGGGCACCGCGCGCCATGATGCGGGCGATGGCCTGGCGCAGCGAGGCCACCACCTGAGCGCGCCCCGGGGGCTCGGCAGACGGCCCAGGCCCGTCGGGCGCAATCTGCTCCTCAAGTTGCGGGACGACCGGTACGGCCTCGCGCTGGGTAGGGCCGATGCTTCCGAGCCGGGCTAGCTTGCTTCGCAACGAGGACACTGAACGCAAGAGAAGTTGTACGTCGATTCGAACGCGCGCGCAATGCAGCCGGGAAGCGCGCTACGATGCCGGGCGACCGCAAAACAACTCGAGGTTCCCGTCTGCTGTCTTCACGACACCCCTCTTCCAGGACCGGACTGATCGGTTCGGCGATCTTCAGCCTGCTGGCTTGGGGCGTTGCCCATGCTGCCGCCACCGGCCGCCCGGTGCCGTCTCCACCCGACCCGCCGCTTCCGCTGCCGGCCTTCGACGCGCCCATGCTCGTGCCCGAGATGCACGCTTTCGCCACGCCGTCGACCACTGCCGTGTCCTTCGCCCGGCTTCCGGCGGTGCATGTGTGGAACCTGAACGACCACGACGAGGCAACCGTGCGCCTCTACCGTCTCGATGGCTCGCTCGATCCGGAGTCGCTCGAGGTGCTGGGCAGGATCCTGGGCGACGTGTCCAAGCCCGACGCGCCGGAGTATGCGCCGATCGATCCGCGCGTGATCCAACTGATGTTCCGGGCTGCTTACCACTTCCACAGCCGCGAGATCGTGATCATCAGCGGCTATCGATCGCCGCGCAAGCGGCACGAGGGCTTTCACGGCCGCGGGCTGGCGATCGACTTTCGCCTGCCGGCGGTGCGGCTCGCGACGTTGGTCTCGTACCTGCAGACCTTGCCCAAGACCGGCGTGGGCTTCTACACCAACCCGCAAACGCAGTGGGTTCACCTCGACTCGCGTGCACGCAGCTACCACTGGGCCGACTCGTCGGGCCTGGGAATGCGCGGAGGCGGTTGGCCGATCGGCGACTCTTCGCAGTGCATCCGCCAGGATCGCGCCTACCAGCCAACATCCGACTGGCCCGAGGGCACGTTGGTGGCGCCGTCGGTGGTGCAGGCGCGTGCCTGCAAGCTCGTGGCCTCGCCGCGGGAGGCCGACGAACCATGATCGCACGGAGGCGCGCGTGCCGGTGCGCAGCTTCCCTGCCCTTGCAGCCCGGCACCCAGATCCGTGGTAGAAGGCGTGCTTGCCACAAGCTGGGCTCGGAGCAGACCGGATGACGAACCGCAGGTCACCACGAAGCGCGATTCCCCGGGGCGGCGGGCTGGCCGTCGCGCTGACCGTGGCGTCGTCTTTCGCGTCCGCGACGGCGCTGGCCGGCGAGGTTGCCGACGACGCACAGCGTGTCGAGACGGTCTGGTCGGGCACCTCGCAGCGCGTGCTGCACCTCGCTCCGCTGTTCATGATCGCCGACGAGGTGCGTCCGATCCCGCTGTCGCCGCTCGCGCTGACCTCCTGGGACTCGCAGTGCACGACCATCGGCGTGCTCGGCGCCCCGACGATGGACTTTTCGCTGGAGATGCGAGGCGACGACGTAGGCGCGGGCAAGAGCGTCGTGCGGGACGTGGTGGGCGCACGGAGCGTGGCCGGGGCGTTGACCCTGGTTCGCTGCGGCGAGGCGCGCAGCGAGCTCGACGGGCTCGTCATCCACATGAAGTCGCCCCAGGGAGCGCTCGAGGTGCTCGTGGCGCGAGGCGCGCAGCCGGCGCCGTCGCTCGACGCGCTGTTTCCGGAGCGAGCGGCCGGCCCCTCGATCCCGCTGATCGACCGTGCGCCTCCGCCGGTGGTGGCCCCGCGCAGCGCGCGCGTGGCCGACGCCGAGCAGGGTATCCTGCAAAACGGCGGCAAGATCGCCGGAAAACAGGACCTGACGTCGGATCGGACGGGCCAGGGAAGCGTGAGGTTGCGCTTGGCGGAGGGATGCCATCGTCTGGTGGTCGCGGCCGAGTCCCGCGGTCCGAGCGGTCCGGTGCCGGTCGACGTGGACTGCGATCTGTTCGTGGGCACGGCCCGCGAGCCTGCGAAGCGGGACCGGAGCTTTGCCTCCGACGGCGTGGTGGCGACCTGCGTGGCAGCGCCGACCGACGTGCTGCTGCGGTGGACAGGCGCGCCGGGCGGAGCGGCGACGACGGTGTTGCAGGGGTTTTGGCCGATACCCACGGGGATCCCGGCCGCGTGGCCGGCGCGGGCGCGGGCCGGGCTGACCGACGCCGCGGTTCGCCGACATGTGCCCCTGCCCGAGGGCGGGCTCGTGTGGGAAGCCGGAGGGGTGACGGCACGGACGTCCATCCCGGTGCCGGTGACCGCGGGCGAATGCTACGTGGTTGGCGTGGGCGCGTACGGGGGCGAGGTCCGGGCCATTCGGCTGACGGTGCAGCACGGTGCGGCAATCGCGACCGACAGCGGTCAGGCGGCGTCGGATGGAGCGGCGGTGTCGTTCTGCGCGCAGACGCACCAGATGATGCGGGTCGAAGTCAACGCGATCGGTTCTCAAGTGGAATGGCTGGCCGGGCTATGGCGTGTCGGAAGGATCCCTCTGGGGCTCGAGGAGTCGAAATGAGGCGTGCTTGGCGCACAGCAAGCAGGCGCGGCGGCGTCCGTCGTGCGGGCGAAGCGGCTGCGGTCGTGGCGATCGGCGCAGCGCTGAGCCTGGCCGGGGCGGTAGGCGGCGGCTGTGGCGGGGCGACACATCATGTTGCTGCCTCGCCGGCCCCGGCCGCCTCGAGCGGCGTGCCCATGAGCGCGCTGGTGACCTTCGAACAGCTCGGCGGCGACTTGGAAGGCCTGCTGGCCGCCGACAGCGACCTGGCGTTCCAAGCCGGGGCGGGGCAACTTCAGATGCTCGGGTCCGGCGCCGCAGCCGAAGGGGATCGCATCGGTGGGTTCGTGACCTTCGACCCGAACGCGTGCCTGCTGGCCCTCGCGCGAGGCACCTCGCGGGTGGAAGACCTCGACATCCTGGCCTTCGACGACGCGGGGACGAGCCTGGTGGCCGATCAGTCGGTCGGGCCCAAAGCGACCGTGATGGTTTGCCCGCCTCACCCCGCGCGGGTGTACCTGGCCGCCCGGGTAGCGTCGGGCAGCGGCATGGTGGCCGTCGGCGTGCAGCAGGTTTCGAAGGAAAACTCGGCGGCCGTCGCGAGCAAGCTCGGCGCCCGGATGTCCGGCCTGGCCGACGAGGCCGTCATGCGCGCGGCCTGGAGCGGGCTCGACGCCAAGGTCGACGCGCACCGTCGCGCGCTGGGTGGGCGGTGGGAAGAGCTGCGTCGCGTCAGCGTGCCGCTGAGCCAGCGCGCGGCGAGCTACCTGTCGCTTCCCCTCTCGGCCAACCGCTGCCTGGACCTGTACGTGCTCCCGAACGAGGAGGTCCGCAGCGTGGACGTGACGGTGTCCGACGAGTCCGGCCGCGAGATCGCCCGAGCCGAGGCGGTCGGCGACGACCGCTTCGCGCTCGTGTGCACGCCGGTGGACGTCACGCTCTCGATCGGGATGCGTCCGCATCAGGGCTTCGGCCTGGCGGCGGTGATCCTGTCGCGGTCGGCGCCCGGGGCGGAGACCGAGCTGTCGGTGCGTCCGGAGACGCGTCGGGTGGCGGCGATGGACAGCCTGGCACAGGTGCGGGCGCGCCTGGCCGACGCCTTGTCGCCGCTGCCCTATGACAAGGCGAAGACGCTGGCGTCGGCCACGGTGGACACGGGCCGCACGCTGTCGTATCCGGTGTCGCTGGCGGCGGGCTGCTCGCGCATCGACCTGCTGGTCGGCGCCCCGACCGTGGGGGTGCGCGGCTGGCTGTGGGGCAGCCACGACGAGATCGCGGCGTCGGCCGCGGGCGGCGAGCGAGCCACGATGTTTGCGTGCGTGCCGTCGGCAGGGACCTGGACGCTGGATTTGGAAGGCGTGGGACGTCCCGGGGCGATGGCCGCGGAGCTGCGCAAGGAGAAGTCCGCACCGGCCGAGCTGCCGAAGAACCCGGTGGCGGCGGGGCGGTTGCTCGCGACGGCCGCCGGCGGGCGGACACGGTTCGACCTGCGGACGCTGACCGACGTCAAGGAGCTGGGGCTGGCGGAGGACCAACGCACAACGTTGGATGTAACGGTGCCGCCGCGAACGTGTCGCGACGTGGTGCTGGGGCTGGGGCCGGGAGCGAGCGGGGTGACGGTTCGCCTGGTGGACGCGAAGTCCGGCGAGGAGCTGGGCACGGCGGCCGGAGCGCATGCGGCGTCGGTGCGCGCCTGCGCGGATGACAACGCCAGGGCATTCAAGGCGTACGTGACGCTGGACGCGGGCAAATGCGCGGCGCTGGTGGCGCAGGTGCCTGCGGAGGGGCCGTAGGGGCGAAGAGAGAGCGTGTCGAGGCGCGGATGGGGGTCTTCGCGTGCTCATGGCGTTCCCAT
This sequence comes from Myxococcales bacterium, assembly GCA_021847645.1. Lineage (GTDB taxonomy): Bacteria > Myxococcota_A > Polyangia > Polyangiales > Polyangiaceae > JAJZQG01. The sequence continues at coordinate 5,059 of JAJZQG010000110.1, read as the reverse complement.
GCACGGGGCGCGGGAGCGTTGCACTCGCCGCCCTTGCGCTTGGTGCCGCAATCGACGGCCACCAACAACGCCGCGGCCGCGGAACGGGCCAACCCGGGCCCATGAGAGGATCATGTCAGCATGACGCCCCATTGCATATCGTCGACGTGTGCACGTGCGCTGCCGGCACGACGCCGTCGATCATTGCACGACGCAGGTGTCGGCCACGCACGCTGCCGTCTTGCCTTGGCAGGGATCGGCCGTGCACGAAACGGTTCCCGCGTCGCAGGTCGGGTCCGGCGTGCTCGATGAGAGGCTCACGCACTTGCACGGGGCGGTGCTGCAGTAGCCTGCGACGAGCCGGCAGCCGGTGCCGCATCCGCCCCCGTCACTCGCGTCGAGCCCCGAATCGTTCCCCTTCGCTTCCGCGGCGGCGTCCGCCGAGGCGTCGCCCGGTGAGTTCGAGGTCGTGCCGCATCCGAGACCCGCGGCGGATGCGACGAAGAGCGCAAGGAGTGTAGTTCGCATGACCGAGAGTATGGCACGACGCCCCGCCCACCGAGCAGGCCGAGTGAATCGGCGCGTGTCGCGTACATGCCGGGCCTGTCTTTCGCGATGGAGAAGCGCGGCCGGCGAGTGCGGATCCTCGTCACGGTCGGCGCGCTCCCTTTCGGAGCGTGTGTCGTCGATTGGCGCTCGCTCCGATTGGACGGCCGCGCATCGACGGACGCCGCCGAGGAGCCGCACACCGACGCCACCGCCGACGCTCCGCACGACGCGGTGCTGCCTCTGGTTCTTGGCGAGCAACGCGCTCTTGTTGTGCGATGCCTGGCAGGCTACTACGGGATCGATCCATGAGCTCGAGAGGATCAGACGCGCCCACCCTCGGGTGGATCGGATCGTTTCAGCTCCTGGAGAGGCTGCCGCGACGACGTGAGGTCGTCGAGTACCTCGCGCGCCAGAAGGGGCCGGCCGGCTTCGAGCGCATCTGCATGATCAAGACGACGAAGCGTGCGTCGCCCACCACCGACGCGCGCGCCGCCGAAGGCCTCATCCGCGAAGCGAAAGTGATGATGCGCCTCGATCATCCGAACATCGTTCGCTTCCACGACTTCTTCGAGCAGGACGACGATCTGGTCCTGGTGTGCGAGCACTTCAGCGGCTTGTCGCTCGACAAGTTCGTCGAGTACCTGCGCGCCGACGGCCGCGCGATCGACGAGCGCATCATCTGGCATGTGGCCCTGTCGTTGTTCGAGGCGCTGGCTCACGCGCACAACCTGGTGAGCCCCTCGGGCGAGCCGGCCCCGATCTTCCACCGCGACGTGCGGCCTGCCAACGTGCTCATCGCCTCGGATGGACGAGTCCGGCTCACCGGCTTCGCCTTCGCGCAGGACGTGGCATCCGACGAAAGCACCGCCGTGGCGGCGATGTACAAGGCACCGTCGTACGTGGCGCCCGAGCAGGTGCGGGGCAACGAGGCGACGGATCGGAGCGACACGTTCGCAGCGGCGCTCGTGGTCTGGGAGCTTCTGACCGGGCGTTCGGCGACGCGGCATGGGCTGGGTGACTTCGAGCTGCTCAAGCACTTGTCGACGCGGCGAATGGAGCCGTTGCGGGCGCTGCGGCCGGACATTCCGCCGTTGGTCACGACCGCACTCGACCTAGGTCTGGCAGTGAACCCCGCGGAGCGCGGGATCGGATGCGAGGAAGTTGCGGGGTGTATCCGCGCGGGCTTGGACGCGAGAAGCGGCGCGGAGCTGATTCGCGAGGCAATCGCCGGCCTCGGCCCGGCCGTCGAGGAGCTCGCTGGCGGCAGGGCGGCAGGGCCGCCTTCGTCACGACCGATCGTCATCGTGCCCGCGGCCGTGACCCGGCCAGAAGCCACCACCCTGCCCGACATCATGTTCCCTGATGCCGAGGTCACCGAGGAAATACCGATGCAGCCCGTGCTGCTGACCCCGCACGAGCAGACGACTGCGGCGTCCACCGCGGCTCCGGCGGCGCCACCTCCGCCGCCCACGGCTCCGGCGCCCCCCGCGTCCGCTCGCCCGGCTGATCCCGGCGACGTTCCCGCACAGGCTCTTCCGCCGTCGACCCCGGCGCCGCTCACGTCTCCGGCACCGAGCGTCGAACTCGACGGGCTCGACGACGAATTGAAGGCGATGCGCGCAGCCGGAAAGCACCGCAAGACGGTTCTCGGCGTGGTGGTCGCAATCCCGTTGGCGGTTACCGTGGCGGTCGCGATCATGGCGGTGACCAGCGGGCAGTGTTCGACGAGCACCGGTGAGCCTGGGGCTGCCTGGTCTGCGCTGCCAGCCGCGACGCCGACGCAGACCTCGACCCCGGCGACGCCAGACAGCGCCCGCGGCGCTCAACCCGAGGAGGGGGCTCCCGACGCCGAACCCGCGCCGGTGCCCTCGAGCGAGGCCGTCCTTATCGTGGAGCCTCCGCCGGCCGGGATCGTCTATCTGACCGGCAAGCCGATCGGTCGCACGGGCGAACCGATCGTGACGGGCTGCGGGCAGAAGTTCATCCGCGTAGGCACGACGACGGAACCGAACGGCCTCGGCGACATACGTTGGTTGGCCGAAGGCACGTCGGTGCTGCTGCGATGCGGACAGCAGACCGTGGTCAAGAGCCAGTGACTCGCACGGACATGTCCGAGCCCCGACCGCACCGACGGGGTCCCCGTCGACGGCAAGGACGACGGTGATGCGGGCGCGATTGCCATGGGCGCGGCTCCTTTCCCACCGGTTCATCAGAGGGCGCCACAAGTTGCAACTCAAATGAGTCAACTTCCCCGCTTCGCCCAGGCAGTCCGACCGCAGAGTGCTGTCCGCCGCTCCCCCGGTTCCTGGCGTCGAGCCAGACGCAATCCGCGGGTCGCGGTGCAGCGCCGCAGGCTCTGGTGACTCCATGGAATTCGGCGTACGATAGCGCGATGCGTGCGTGGTCAGCGGTCTGTTGGACGGGCGTTTCCCGGTGTGCGCGGGTCGGGGCGTTCGGCGCCCTGCTAGCCGCTCCTGCCGCAGGCTGCGCGCAGTCGGCGGGCGACGACACGGCCTACCCGCCCCAGCCATCGGACCAGTCGGACGCCTCGCACGACGTGGACGCCAGCCACGCGGATGGCACCGGGTCCGGCGATGCCGAAGGCGACAGCGCGGCACCGGAGGCTGGTTGCGTGCCCAGGACCTGCGCGCAACTCGGCGCGCAATGCGGCTCGGCTCCCGACCATTGCGGCGGCACGGTCGACTGCGGAACGTGTCCGTCCGGCCAGACGTGCGGCGGGTCCGGGCCGAACCTGTGCGGCTCGAACGAGTGTGCTCCCAAGACGTGCGCCCAGGTGGGCGCCTCGTGCGGTGTCGCCTCGGACGGCTGCGCAGGCACGCTGACGTGCGGCTCGTGTCCGCCGGGGGAGGTGTGCGGCGGCGCCGCCGGAGACAACCAATGCAGCTGCGTGCCGACGACATGTTTGGCGCAATCCGCGGAGTGCGGTGTCATTCCCGACGGCTGCGGTGGCCAGCTGACGTGCGGCTCGTGCCCATCGGGGCAGGTGTGCGGCGGCGCGGGAGCCAACCTATGCGGGAGCGCGCCATGCACTCCCCTCACCTGCCAGACGGCGGGCGCGGCCTGCGGGGTCATCTCGGACGGGTGCGGTGGCGCGGTGTCGTGCCCCACATGCGCCCCGGGAAGCGTGTGCAACGTCCAGCACCAATGTGTTTGCGTCCCGACGACGTGTGCGGACGCCGGTGCCGGGTGCGGCACGTTGGCGGACGGCTGCGGAGGGACCTTGAGCTGCGGCACGTGCGCGCCGGGGACGACGTGCAACGGCAGCCATCAGTGCGTATGCGCGCCCGCGACCTGCCCGGGGCTGGGCTGGCAATGCGGCAGTGGCGCGGACGGCTGCGGCGGGACGCTCGATTGCGGCCCATGTTCGGGGTCGTCGGTCTGCATCACCTCGACACACCAGTGCAAGGCACCGGACTGCGCGGGAAAGCTCTGCGGCGCCTCCGACGGCGTGGGGGGCACGTGCGAACCGGGCGGCGGCTGTTGCGGTGGCATGGCCCCGGGCTTCAACCTCGCCAAGGGCGCCAGCGTCTCATCGTGCGCCGGAACGGCCCACCTGGTCCATCAATCCGACGGCAACGTCGTGGTCTACCAAGCGAGCAATGGCGCTCCCCTTTGGTCCTCGAACACGTCGGGTGCCAACTCGGCCGCTCTCGCGATGCAGACCGACGGCAACCTGGTCTTGTACGGGCCGTCCAACGAGGTGTACTGGACGACCGCGACGGGCGGGTATCCGGGCGCGTATGCGGCGATGCAGGACGACTGCAACCTTGTCATCTATCTGGGCAGCACCGTCCTGTGGGCGACCAACCAGGTATGCCATTGACTGGGCCAGTGGCCGTCGTCCCGTCCAGCCGCGTCGTGAGCGCTTCGGGGTCGCCAGTCTTCATGCGGGCGGCAGATTGCGCCACTTCGCCTCGGGATCCCCGCTCTCGAGCACGTCCACGTCCAGGCTTTCGGCCATGGTGCGCAGCGACTCCACGCGCGCCTTGAGCAGATAGGCCTGCTCCTGCTTCTCGGAGGCTGCGTACTGGATGGCGGCCGCCACGGCGTCGTGCAGGGCGTCGCCCACCTTGCGCAGACGCTGCACCGCGCTTTGCGCGACTTGTTGCGACTGCTCGTCACCGCGCTCCCTGGCCACCTCGACCAATTTGGAGACCAACGGTGCGCGCTCAAACACATAGAGCAAGGTCGTGAGCGCGTCGGCGTCGAGCGCGCGGGTATCGACATAGGTGCGCAAGGCGGAGTCGGTCGAATAGGCGAGAAGCTCGCGAAGGTGGGCCCAGTCGCGGAAGGCGATCTCGATGGCCGCCTCGACCTCGCCCGGCATCTGCGGTGGCAGCTTCTCCAGGGCCGGCTGAAGCTCCGCGGGTAGCCCCAGGGCCTTCATCTTGGAGCCCTCGATGCGCTTGGTGGCGCGGAACGTGAGCGGCGACAGGGCCAGGCCCAAGCCGCCGGCCACCAGTGCTCCCCACCACGGCGTGATCATCGCGCCGACCGCGGCGACAAAGAG
>JAJZQG010000109.1 GCA_021847645.1 Myxococcales bacterium | reverse complement strand
CGGCCGCACGCGACCTCTGGTGCCCTTCGTTTCCCCGCCGAGCTTCGCTGGCGTTCCGTGTTCGCGTTCCTGTTGCTTGTTCCTAGCTGCTAGTTTTCCGGAAGGCTTTTCGGATGGGGTCTAGCTGAGGCCCGCACATCGCCCGGGGTGCTCGGAGGACACGGCCGTGCTCTTGGCCAGCGCGCCTGGCGCTCAGCCCAGCGCACAGATCGTTGCCCTCGAGCATTCTTACCCCTCCAGCCTTGCCTTTGTTCTGCAACTGTGCGATAGCGCACGTCCATGAGCAACCCACGTACCTCCAGAAAGTCCGCCAAGTCTGCTCCCAAGCCGGCTCCCGCACCCGAGATCATCGCGGCGCCGCCAGCGGAGCGCACCTACACGCTCGAGGAGAACCTCGCGCGTACCGGCCCCTCCACCCTCGACGAGGTCCACGCCTTTGTCGAGGGTTACACGGACCGGGAGCTGACCGAGCTGGGCGCCGCGGTCGACACCTCGCGCATCGATACCGACAGCGCGCGCTGCGTGGGCCAGGCCCTGGACTTCTACGAGCGCGCCGCGCCAACGCAGCTCGGCACGCTGCGAGGCGTCTCCCGCACCATGCTCCGGTCCATGGCCTGGGCGGCAGTCCAGGGCCACGACGCTTACCTGTCCTTGCACATGGGGCAGACCGACGTGCGCACCACGCGCTACTCGCGTCGCGAGATGTCGAGCTCCTTGGCCTCCCGCGGCCGCGGGCAGTTGCTCCAGCTCGGCGAAGCCTTGCGCGTGGTGGCTGCCGGCGATGCTGCCACGCTCGATCGAATTCAGCATGCTGTCACCCAGAGCAATCACGCGGAAGGCCTTCCGGGGGCCATCGAGGCCACGGTGAAGCTGGGCCGACGCCTGCTCGCCAAGCCCTCCAAGGCCATGCTCGTGCGTCTGGCCGACGGCGAAGCGGGCGTCTCGACCGAGTGGCTTGACGCCTGCCAGGACCTCGCAGGGCAGATTCGCCAGGCGGGCATTGCGGCCCAGTCCGCCCTGCCCACGCCGTCCGTCTCCCAAGCCGACGTGGATCGGTGGGACGGCATCAACCTGGTGCTTCTGCGGCAGCTTATTCGGTTGTTCGAGGCCGGCCATCAGGTGGATCCCTCGATTCCGCGCTTGATTCCCATCTCGCTTCGGGCCGTCTTCGGCTATCGCAAGGTCAAGCCTGCCGAGCCCGTGCAGCCCGCCGCTCCTGCCGAGCCCGGCAACTGATCCGACCCGCTCCTTCGTGCGTCTGGGGTGCCCCGAAGCCCCGCTGAGGTCGGCTCGGCGACAGCCGGACACCGTCACTGTGCCGTCCGCACCCTATCGATCGGTTGTTCCCACCCTATCGATCGGTTGTTCCCACCCTATCGATCGGTTGTTCCCACCCTATCGATCCGCCCTCCACACCCGGTCACGACGAGTCTGAGGTCACCCGGCGCGTCGCTGAGGTCCTTAGCGATGTGTCTGAGGTGGGCGGGGGCGACACCCGGAGACCGTTCATGCGTTCCGCGGGTCGTGTCGATCCGGGTGTATGAGGGCACGTGGAGCCCCGCCGGATGACGGTGGCTGGCCTTCGAAGAATCCTCCTCTGCCCGATGGGCTCGCTTCGCAGCCAACGTTGTCTCGCCTGGTGTCGGCGCTGAGCTCCGAGCACAATCGTCGGGGGCTGCGTCAGTCGCTTCTGGAGGTCGACGCGCCACAGGATATCGATCGTCCGTCCAGTTCTTGCACCAACACCTGTGGTCCTACCCGGCATCAGCGTCTGCTCCCGCGTCGACGCCGGCCTCGGACGCCGCATCGGGTGCCTCCGCTACGTCGTGAGACGCGTCGACAGCGTCCGGGCCCGCATCGACTTTCGGCTCCGAGATCGCATCGAGCAGGCCGGTGTCGCTGGTCGCCGCGTCCTGCAAGCTCTGGTCGTGTTCGCAGCACTTGACGAAGTGCTCTGGCTGTTCCCGAACGGGGCAGAGGGCGTCAGCGTCGGGATGCGCGCTCAGGTAGACGAGGTCAGTCGGCGCCGGCAGCTCGCTGTCAGCGGCCGATGTCCCGTGGACGGCGCAGCCGGCGCTTCCCATGCTGCCCCCCCCGCGCCCGTCAACCACGATTGCATTGTCGGCATCATCCGCACCTCCGTGCTCGTTGGAGGAGGATCACCCATGAGCACGGAAATGCACCCAACGCATTTCGACTCGGATCTGGGAGCTATGTATTGTGCGCCTCAACACGGGAACCCGCGGCCATCAGGGACCGCCAAACCGATGATTGTCCCATCCCCTGGGGCGTGGACGGGATGGACTGCGGATTGGAAACCCCTTATCAGATGGCCAATCTATCCGCTCCTCACCGCCGCTCGAATCGCGCCGTGAAGTGCCGCAGCGCCGGCGGCTCCCAGGCGATCCTCATCCCTCCGATGGAGTCGCGCTCGCGCATCATCTCCTCGCACACCTCGAGCACGTAGTCGATATGGCTCTGGGTGTAGACCCTGCGCGGGATGGCCAGGCGCACCAGCTCCATCGCCGGATAGACGTCATTGCCCTGGGCGTCCTTCTTGCCGAACATGACCGTGCCGATCTCGCAGCCCCGGATACCGCCATACTCGTAGAGCGCGCAGGCCAGCGCCTGCCCCGGAAGCTCGTGACGCTTCAGGTGGGGAAGCGTGGAGAGGGCGTCGATGTACACCGCGTGGCCGCCGGGCGGCTCCACGATCTGGATTCCCCGCTGGAGAAGGCCATTGCCCAAGTAGGCAGTCGAGGCGATTCGATATCTCAGATACTGCTCGTCGACGACCTCTTTGAGCCCCTGGGCAATGGCGTCCAGGTCCCGCCCCGCCAGCCCGCCGTAGGTGGGAAAGCCCTCGGTCAGGATCAGCAGGTTGCGAAGCTGCTGCACCAGGTCGTCGTCGTTGGTTCCAATCCATCCTCCCATGTTCGCGAAGGCGTCCTTCTTGGCGCTCATCGTGCACCCGTCGGACAGGCTGAACATCTCCTGCGCAATCTGCTCGGGTGTCTTGTCCCCATATCCGGGCTCGCGCAGCTTGATGAAGTATGCATTCTCCGCGAAGCGGCATGCGTCGATGTAGAACGGCACACCGTACTTGCGCGCGAGGCGCGACATGCCGCGGATGTTCTCCATGGACACGGGCTGGCCGCCGCCGGTGTTGTTGGTTACGGTGATCATGCACAGCGGCACGCGCGAGCGCGGCGTGGTGGCGAAGAACTGCTCGAGCCGCTCCAGGTCGATGTTGCCCTTGAACGGGTGCTTGGCGCGCGGGTCGAGCCCTTCGCGGATCACCAGGTCCACCGCCTCGGCGCCGCGCGCCTCGATGTTCGCCCGGGTCGTGTCGAAGTGGCAGTTGCTCGGGACCACGTCGCCCGGCTTGACCATCGTGCTGAACAGGATCTTCTCGGCCGCGCGGCCCTGGTGCACCGGGATGATGTGCTTGCAGCCGGTGATGTGCCGTACGGCCGCCTCGAACCGGTAGAAGCTCGACGCGCCCGCATAGGACTCGTCGCCCATCATCACCGCCGACCACTGCATCGCGCTCATGGCCGACGTGCCGCTGTCGGTCAGCAGATCGATCATCACGTCGTCGGCCCGCAGGGCGAACACGTTGTAGCCAGCGTTCTCCAGGGCAGCGCGCCGGTAGGCGCGATCGGTGATCTTGATGGGCTCTAGGCTCTTGATTCGGAACGGCTCGATGATCGTCTTCATGTGCGTGTCCGCCAGGCAGGAGGGGTGGGGTGCTGTGCCGCGCATCCGCAATGGCCAATCCCGGCGTGTTCCCGGGGGCGTGGTGACCGGAGCGCGACGGTCTAGGTTGGCTCATAGTCGAGGGCCTGTCGGGCGCCAAGGGGCGCGGAGCCGATGTGCGTCGCGTGTGCTGTTGGCCGGCAGCCCGGCGATGCCGCGCCGGGCAGGCACGGCGAGTGCCGTGGCGCTACACAAGGACGGCCGGCGTGCGAGCGGCTTTCCCAGCCCATGGTTTCGCTCTACCCTGCAGATCGTGAGTCCTTGGGATAGCGTGCGTTGGTGCCTGGGTCTTGCTGCCGTGTGCGTGGCCGGCTCGGCGTGCAGCTCGAGCGACGGAGCGCAGGGCGTGCCGTGGACGGGTGGGGAAGCCGACGCGCACTTCGAGGCGGGGCCGGACTCCGCACCGGACGCGCCTGCAGCCTGGGACAGTGCGAGCGAGACCGGGGCCGACGCGACGGCCGAGGAGGCGGGCTCGGATGCCGCGCCGTGGAACCAGGGCTGGATCGGTGCGGCGTGCGCGAGCGTGAGCGAATGCGACTACGCCGACGCGACGTGCCTGGTGGACGGCTACCCGGGCGGGATGTGCTCGGAGCGGTGCTCGTCGCTGTGTCCGGATCCGGTGGATGAGGAGCATGCGAACACGTTTTGCATCGAGGACCCGGCCGCAGCGGGGCAAGGCATCTGCGTGGCGCGATGCGATTGGACCTGGCTGGGGCAGGCGGGTTGCCGCGACGGGATGCAGTGCAAGTGGCGTGAGCGAATCGGGCAGCCATCTGTCGTGCAGGACGTGTGCGTGGCAGACGACGGCTCGACGGCGTGCGTGGGCGACGAGGTGCGGCAGCCGAACCTGGGGATCGAGGAGCCGCCGGGGGAGGGTGGATGTCCGGCGGGGATGACTCCCATCTATCAATCGGGCGTGTGCATCGATCGGTGGGAGGCCTTTCTGGTGGAGGTTCTGCCTGGCGGAGGGCAAGCGCCGTGGTCGCCGTACTTCAACCCGGGGGATCGGACCGTGCGGGCGGTGTCCGCGCCGGGAGCGGTGCCGCAGGGCTACATCAGCGGCGACCAGGCTGCGGCGGCGTGCGCGATGTCGGGCAAGCGGCTGTGCTCGCGCGACGAGTGGGAGCTGGCGTGCATGGGGCCGGACGGCACCACGTACCCTTATGGGGATGTTCGCGAGCCGGGCGTGTGCAACGACCACCGCGACGTGCACCCGGCGGTGGAGTACTACGGAACGACGGATTCGTGGATCTACTCGGAGCTGGACAACGCCTGTCTGGACCAGCTGCCCGACTCGTTGGATCGGAGTGGGGAGCGCACCGGGTGCGTGACGCCGGGCGGGGTCTACGATCTGATGGGCAACCTGCACGAATGGATCGACGACCCGAACGGCACGTTCAAAGGTGGCTTCTACGTGGACACGGTGCTCAACGGCAACGGGTGCCTGTACACGACGACCGCGCACACGACCACGTATTGGGACTACAGCACGGGATTCCGCTGCTGCGCCGATCCGTGATCGCGGGGTGACGGCGCGCGGCTCGGGATTCCGAGGTTTCGGCAGTGCAGGGGGCGGGCTATCATCCGTGGGGTTCGGGACGGGGCGTTCCAGGTCCCAGGGTGCGTTCGCAGCCACGCCCGGGTCCGCCTGGTGCGCGGGGAGACAACACGATGTCAGAACAGTCCATCCGCATGGGAGCTTCGACGGCCACCGACGCCGCGCGCGCGGTCGACGAGCTGTACGAGGCGATCAAGCAGCCCTCGCCGTCGCTCGTGGTGTTCTTCTGCTCGCCCGAGTACGAGCGCGACGCGCTCGAGAGGCGCCTGCGGGAGCGCTTCCCGGGCAACAACGTCATCGGGTGCACCACGGCGGGGGAGATTGGCACCAAGGGCTATGTCGAGCGCTCCTTGAGCGGCTTCAGCCTGGGCGCGGACGACTTCCAGGTCGCGATCGAGCACGTCGACGGACTCGCAGCGTTCCACTTCCCCGATGGCCAGGCCGTGGGGCGCAAGGCTACGGCCAGGCTTCGCGAGCAGGGCGTGGTGCCGTCGCGGGCCAACACGTTCGGCTTCGTGCTCATCGACGGCCTGTCGATCCGCGAGGAGAGCGTGGCGAGCGCGCTATACAGCTCGCTCGACGACATCCCGATCTTCGGCGGGTCGGCGGGGGACGCTCTCTATTTCCGCAGGACGCATGTCTACTACGAGGGCGCGTTCCACACCGACAGCGCGGTGTTCACGTTGATCTCGACCAGCCGGCCGTTCGTGGTGTTCAAGACGCAGCACTTCGTGGAGACCGACGAGAAGCTGGTGGTGACGGCGGCGGATCCGGAGCGGCGGGTGGTCCACGAGCTGAACGGCGACAAAGCCGCGCGCGAGTATGCGAGCGTGGTGGGCGTGCCGTTCGAGGAGCTGGGGCCGGAGGTGTTCGCGGAGCACCCGGTGGTGCTGAGGATCGGCGGCAGCAACTTCGTTCGGTCGATCCAGAAGGTCAACGACGATGAGAGCCTGTCGTTCTACTGTGCAATCGACGAAGGGATCGTGCTGACGCTGGCGCGCGGTGAGGATCTGCTGCGCAACCTGGAGCAGACGTTCGACGCGGTGCAGGCCGAGGTGGGCGAGCCGGCGCTGACGATCGGGTGCGACTGCGTGCTGCGCAGCCTGGAGATCGGCCAGCGGGGCTTGCGTCCGGCGGTCTCCGAGGTGCTTCGCCGAAACAACGTGGTCGGCTTCAGCACGTATGGCGAGCAGTACAACGCGATGCACGTGAACCAGACGTTCACGGGGGTGGCGATCGGGCAAGCGAGGCGCGGGCGATGAGCGAGTCCAAGTCCGAAGCGCAGCGGCTGGCGCAGCTGGAGCGCGACCTAGCCAAGCAGTGCAAGATCAACCGCGTGCTGATGAGCCGGGTGGAGCGCGGCATGGATTCCCAGGGGGATGCGTTCTCCCTGTTCCAGACGGCGATCTCGCTGGAGAACCAGCTCAAGGAGCGCACGGCGGCGTTGCGCCAGACGCTGACCGACCTGGAGGTGGTGAACCGGGAGCTGTCGTCGGCGAAGATAGCGGCGGAGGCAGCCAACCGGGCCAAGTCCGAGTTCCTGGCGAACATGAGCCACGAGCTGCGCACGCCGCTCAACGCGATCATCGGCTACGCCGAGATGCTCATCGACGAGGCGCACGACGCGGGCGCCGGCACGCTGGTTCCCGATCTGGAAAAGGTCAGGGCTGCAGGCCGTCACCTGCTGGGCATCATCTCGGACATCCTCGACCTGTCCAAGATCGAGGCGGGCAAGATGGACGTGCTGCTCGAGTCGTTCGACGTGGCAGCGCTCGTGGGGGATGTGCGCTCGGTGATCGAGCCCCTGGCGTCCCGTCGCCGCGACGAGCTCGAGGTGCGCTGTCCGCCCGGCATCGGCTCGATGCATTCGGACGTGACCAAGGTACGTCAGGCGCTGTTCAACCTGCTGAGCAATGCGTGCAAGTTCACCGAGGGCGGGCACGTGCGGCTCGATGTCGAGCGGGTGGAGAGCGGCGAGGGAGCGTCGATCGTGTTTCGGGTTTCGGATGACGGCATCGGCATGACGGCCGAGCAGATGTCGCGACTGTTCCAGCCCTTCACGCAAGCGGACGCCTCGAGCACGCGCAAGTATGGTGGAACCGGGCTGGGCCTGGCGATCACGCGGCACTTCTGCAGGATGCTGGGCGGCGACGTGGTGATGGACAGCGAGGCGGGCAAGGGCAGCGTCTTTACGATTACGCTTCCGGTGGCCGGACCGCCGCAGCCTTCGATCGCGCCGGGCTCTTCGGCCTCGCCGTTTTCGAGCCCGAGATCGTCGCTGCCGACGCTGCTGGTGATCGACGACGACGAGAAGCTGCACGAGCTGTTCGAGCGCGAGCTTTCGGCGGAGGGCTACCGGGTGGTGCATGCGCGCCGGGGGCTGCAGGGCATCGAGCTGGCGAGGGACTACAAGCCGGATCTGATTACGCTCGATGTGATCATGCCGGATCGGGACGGCTGGTGGGTGCTGACGGAGCTCAAGCGCGATCCGGCGTTGCGGCAGATTCCGGTGATCATGTGCTCGGTGCTGAGCGATCGGGACTTGGGGTTTGCGCTGGGGGCAGCGGACTACGTGTCGAAGCCGTTCGATCTGAAGGAGCTGGTGGAGGTGCTCAACCGGCATCGGAGCAAGGAAAGGCCGGCGCACGTGCTGGTGGTGGACGACGATGCGGCCACGCGGGACATGCTTCGGCGGACGCTGGAGAGGGACGGCTGGCAGGTTTTCGAAGCGACCAACGGGCGGGAGGCGTTGGAGGAGCTGGGGCGATGGACGCCGGGGCTGGTGCTGCTGGACCTGATGATGCCGGAGCTCGACGGCTTCGGGGTGATCGAGGCGATGATCGCGAATAGCGAGTGGAGCCGGATTCCGGTGGTGGTGGTCACGGCGCTGGATCTGGGGCGGGCCGAGTCGGAACGGCTTCGTGGGCGCGCGCTCAAGGTGCTGCAGAAGGGCGCCTACGACCGCGACCAGCTGCTGCAGATCGTGCGCGGGCGCATGGCCTCGCTCGGGTGAGCGGTTGCCCGGGGGGATTGCCGGGCTCGCGTCCTGGCTCGCGGCGCGCAGGACATGGGCTGCAATCGGGCGGGGTCGTGGTAGCCTGCCTGCGCCATGGGAACTGTTCGAGACTTGATCTCCTGGACGGCACGGCTCGCGTTCGGCGGGGGTGCGATGCTGGCGCTCGCGGCGTGTCCGGCTGTCTTCCCCGAAGTGCATCCTGTCCTGCGTCCCGCCGCAGCGGGACAAGCGTTGGACCCGGCGCCGCCCAACGACGTTCGCTGGCTGAGCTTTCGCGCGGCGACCATTCCGCAGCTGACGCGCGACGGTCGTCGATGGGGCAATGACCTGTCCAGCGGGCTGCCCGATCCGTATGCGAAGCTGTTGGTCAACGGGGTGGAGATCCTGCGCACCACGGTGCAGAAGGGGACGCTGACGCCGACGTGGCCCGACGCGCCGGCGGGCAACTTCCGGATCGGCCCCAACGACAGGCTGCGCGTGGAGCTGTGGGACGCGCGGGTGATCAACGATCAGCCGATCGGGATCCGGGACATCGGGCGTCTGGACAGCGACACGAGCGCGTTGCCGGAGCTGAACGTGGAGTGCGACTCCGGGGCGCGGATACGGCTGGCGATCGAGCCGGCGCACGGGCTGATCGGCTACGGGCTGTACTACGAGATGCGGACCTACGATGCGTACGTCACGAAGGTGTTCTCGGAGTCGCCGGCGGCCCGGGCGGGCATTGCGGTGGGCGATCGGATCGACACGCTCGACGGCACGCCGGTGCGCACGATGGACGAGGGGCAGCTGCAGGGCGTATTCAACAGGCCGCGGACGCAGCCGCTGCCGGTCACGGTGACGCACCAGGACGGCTCGCAGGTGTCGGTGACGATGAAGCGGGGCGCGGTGTACCCGCTGTTTCGGGAGTACGGGCCGATCAAGTAGGACCCGACCGGTCCGGCGAGCGATAGGAGCGCAGGTGACGGTAAGGACAGGGATTGGAAGGATTCTTGGAGTAAGGGCTTGCGCCATCGCCGGGTGCGAATTATGTCGGGCAACGATATAATGGCAGCCGCCAGCAAGCCCCCTGTCCCGACCGCCTCGCGGCGTCGCGAGCAGGATCTCGAACGCAAGCTCGAACAGATGAGCGACCTGATGCGGCGCATGGTTCGCGCCGTGCGCGTGCCCGAGTCCGACGTGGACCTGACGCCGACGCAGCTGCTGGTCCTGTCGCTGCTCGACGAGGGTCCGTCGCGCATCGGGGTGTTGGCGTCGGCGGCTGCTGCAGCCCAGAACACGATCAGCGAGGTGGTAGCGAGGCTGACCCGTTCGGGCCTGGTGTCCAAGAGCCCGGATCCGGGTGATGGGCGCGCGGTGCTCGTGGGGCTGACGGCCGCGGGCAAGCAGGCGCTCGAGACGCGCAGGCGTGCGATGCACGACTACCACCGAAGCGTGCTGGGTGCATTGTCGGCGCGGGACCGCCAGAGATTCGTCGAGGCTTTCGAGGTGCTGGTGACGATGGCGGAAGCGGCGCACGCGCAGGCGATGAAACCGATGAGTCCAACACGGAGGAACCATTCATGAAGCGAGGTACGCGGGCCGGTCGAGCGGGGGCATGGGCGGCAGTCGCAGCGGGCGTGGCGATGACGGCATCGTCGGCCTGGGCACAGCCGGGGCATGCCCCGGCGCCCGCGAACCCCGGGACCACCGATTCGGCGTCTGCCGAGCTGGCGGCGCCGCACCCGCCCACGGCTGACGCCCGTCAGGTCTCCGAGCGCATGGACACGGCGCTTGCGCCGCAGCCGGGCGGGCTGGTGTCCGACGACGTGGCGCGCCGAGCGGAGATGACGAGCCCGGAGGTGCGGGCGAAGCAGGAGGAGGTGCGTGCCGCGGCGCAGAAGGTCGACCAAGCGGCGATCCTGTTCATGCCGAAGATCTCGCTGCTTGCCCGCTACATGCGGCTGTCGCCCATCACGGCACCGAACCTGGGCGTGCTGGTAGGGGCGCTGCAGCCGGGGCCGGTGCAGGTCATCTGCCCGCCCGTGGCCGCCGGCCAGCCCAACCAGTGCACGGCCATGGCCGCCGGCGTGGACGTGAGCTTCCCCATCCTGCTCAACATGTACACGCTGCAGGGCAGCATCGCGCTGCCGCTGTCCGACTACCTGCTGAGGCTCTCGCAGAACTACTCGGCGGCGAGCAGCTCCAAGGAGGCCGCCGAGCTGCAAGAGCAAGCCTCGCGGCAGAAGATCCAGAACGACGCGCGCACCGCGTACTACAACTGGATCCGCGCAAAGGGCGCCGTGGTCGTGGCCGACCAGGGCCTGGCTACCGTGCGTGCGCACCTCAAGGACGTCAACTCCGCCGTGGTCGTGGGCAGCGCATCCAAGGCCGACCTGCTGCGCGTCGAGTCGCAGCAGGCGTCGACCGAGCTGTTGCTGGAGAACGCGCGCAACATGGCGACGCTCTCCGAGGAGCAGATCCGGGTGATGCTGCACGACCCGCCGAGTACCACCTACGCGATCGGCGAGGACATCAGTGCGCCCGTGCCCGCGTTCACCGCGGGCACCTTGCAGGACCTGTATGCCGAGGCGATGCGCCAGCGGCTCGAGGTGCGTGTGCTGGACACGACGGTCCGCTCGTTGCGCAAGACACGCAGCGTGCTGGCGGCGGGCAACTACCCGCGGCTCGACGCGTTCGGGGACCTGTACTACCAGAACCCCAACACGCGCGCGTTCCCGCAGCAGAACCAGTGGAGCACGACCTGGGACGTGGGCATCCAGCTATCCTGGACCGTGAACGACACGCTGACCACGGGCAGCCAGACCAGCGAGCTGGACGCGAAGATCAAGGAGCTCGAGGCGCAGAAAGCCCAGCTCGAGGACGGCATCCGGCTGCAGGTCACGCAGGCGTACAACGCGCTGCGATCGGCGCAGTTCTCGCGGGAAACGACGGAGCGGCAGCTCGCGGCCTCGGAGGAGTCGTACCGCGTGCGCAGGGAGCTGTTCCGGGCAGGGCGCGCCACGAGCGCCGAGCTCACGGACGCCGAGACGGACCTGATGAAGACCCGGTTCGACGCGCTCAACGCCCGCATCGATCTGCGGGTGGCGCGAGCCAATCTCGCCTACGCGCTGGGGCGCCAGCAGCCCTCCCATCCCTGATCGGGTCGGCCGGCGCTATGTCGCGTCGGCCTCCTTCCCGCACAGCCGCTCGAGCTCCGTGACCGTCTCGTCGAGGGCGTCGACGATCGGGTGCGCCCAGCCGACGCGCAGCGCGGTCACGCACGCCCGAAGGTACCAGCACTGCCTGTCCTTCGGAGCGTTGTACACGTTCCACGCGGCGTCGCCCTTCTCACGCACGGCGCGCACGAGGGCCGCGGCGTTGTGCAGCTTGTCGGCGGCAGCCACCAGGCGCACGTCGCTGTTCTCCGAGGCCAGGCGATCGACGAACGCCCGCTTGCGGTCTTCCCAGGGCGGCTTGGGTTTGGAGCGACAGTCGGAGCATCCCAGCACCGCCTGGGCGACGCGCCAGCCGAACCGCTCGACGATGTCCTCGAGCGTGATGCGGTGGGGCTGGTCCTCCAGCGCGTCGTGCAGCAGTCCGGCGATCATGAGGTCCTCGTCGCCACCATACTCGCCGACGATGGCGCAGACGGCCAGGAGGTGGGTGAGGTAAGGCACGCCGTTGCCCTTGCGCCGCTGGTCGCCGTGCACGCTGACGGTGAGGGAAAGAGCTGCGCCGAGCCGCGAGGAATCGATCATGGCGTCACCAAGGTAGCACGAGGGCTCGGGCCTTGGCATCCGGCAGCGGGGCCGGGCACAGTCGCGAACTTGGCCATGCGGGCCGTCGTCTGACAGCAAGGGGAGCGATGGCTGCCGGGGTGTACGCGGTTCGAAGCTCGCTACCTGCGCCCGTTTCGGAGATTCGGGCCCAGTCTACGATTCTGCCGCCCTCCGGGCGCGCGGGCACGGAGGCGTCGCACGGGCGCGTGGTGTGCTCGGTAGAGGAGTACTTGCGTGCGCTGATGGGCAATGAGCGCGGCGCCGTGATGCAGGACCCCAACATGATTGGAGACACGGCACCCACGCTGGCCGACGACCTGCGCTGGACTTGCCCTGCAGAAGCCAGCTGAGCGTCAGAGGCGCCAAGCGGGCGCAGGCATGCGGCGCAAGTCATCCGTGCTTCTTGCCGCCAGCGGCTCGGAGCTCGCGCAGCATGGGCGCCACGGACTGCTCGTAGCAGTCGGGGCAGATGCCGTGGCTGAACTGGGCGGTGCTATGCGCGCTGATGTACGCCTCCATCCGTTGCCAGTTCCCGTGGTCATCCCGGATGCGCTTGCAATACGAGCAAACGGGCAGCAGTCCCTCGAGCTGGTTGACGCGGTGCAAGGCCTCCTCGAGCTCCTGCACGCGCGCCGCCAGTCCCGCTTGCAGCTCGAGCATCCGCTCCCCAACACGAATCCGCGCCCGCAGCTCGGCGGAGTTGAAGGGCTTGGTCACGTAGTCGTCCGCACCTGCCTCGAGTCCTTCCACGATGTCCTCGTGGCGGCCGCGCGTGGTCAGCATGATCAGGTACGGCCGATCGGCGCTTTGCGGGGCCCGCACCTGTCGACACACGTCGACTCCGTCCATCTCCGGCATGAGCCAATCGAGGATAGCGAGGGGAGGAGGCTGCGGCGACTGGAGCTGCTCCAGGGCCTCTCGTCCGTTGACGCACGTGACGACTTCATGGCCCCAGTGCGCGAGCAGCGTTTGCAGCAGCCGTCGGGACACGAGATCGTCTTCCGCCACAAGGATTCTCATTCTCGAAGTTCCTTGGGCCGACAGGGTGGGGTGCGCAAGGGGCAATCTTCATGCGGTGTCGGGCGTCGATGCTCGCGATCACGCAGCGCGAGGGCCGGCGTGTTGGACGCGGTGCGGTAACGTCGGTGGCCGCTTTGCGGGTGAGCGGTTGAGTCCGTGTGAGCGTGTCTAGCTCGGGAGCCGTTCGAACAGTTCGGCGAGCTCGCGCAGGTGAGCGGCCGCGGCGGCATGCGGTTGCTCGACCAAGCGGAACGACCAGTTGGAACCGAGCAGGCCGGGCACGTTCATGCGTGCCTCGGATCCCAACCCGAGCACGTCCTGCACAGGGACGACGACGGTGTTGGCGGCGGTCTGGTAGGCAGCCCGGATCATCGACCAATGGATGGTGGCGCCGCTGGTGCCCAGGTAGCTTTGCACCAGGCGCCGGCTGGCCTGGGGCAACGCGTCGAACCAGCCCACGGTCGTGTCGTTGTCGTGAGTGCCGGTGTATACGACGCTGTTGCGGATGCATCGATGGGGCGCGTGGCTGCGGATCTCGCCGGGGTTGAAGCCGAACTGCAGCACGAACATGCCGGGCAGGCCGTGCCGATCGCGCAGGGCCAGCACCTCGTCGGTGATCAGCCCCAGGTCCTCGGCGACGAAGGGCAAGCCGCCGAAGTGTTCTCGCAAGGCGTTGAAGAAGTCGTCACCCGGGCCCTTGACCCAGGTGCCGTGGCGCGCGGTCGGGTGGTCGGCGGGAACCTCCCAGGCGGTCTCGAACCCGCGGAAGTGATCCAGGCGCACGATGTCCGCTTGGTTGAGCGCGTGACGAAGCCGTGCGAGCCACCAGGCGTAGCCCGTCTCTGCGAGGTAGGGCCAGTCGTACAAGGGATTGCCCCATAGCTGTCCGTCGGCTGCGAAGTAGTCGGGAGGAACGCCGGCTACCACGTGGGGCACCAGGTTCTGGTCGATCTGGAACTCGCGCGGGGACACCCAGACGGCATCGCTGTCGTAGGCAACGAAGATGGGCATGTCGCCGAGGATCGAGATGCCCTTGGAGTGAGCGTAGGCGCGCACGGCATTCCACTGGTCGTAGAAGAAGAACTGGACCACGTTGGAGATGGCGATCTGCTCGGCGAAGTCATGCCGGACGCGGTCGAGGGCGGCCGGGTCGCGGCGCTTGAGGGCTTCCTCCCACTGGTGGATGGACTTGCCCTCGTGCATGGACTTGACGATGGAGAACAGGGCCCAGTCCTCGAGCCATGCGCGCTGTTCGTAGCAGAACAGCTCGAAGGCCTGTTTGCGCTCGGGGGAGGCGTGCAGCAGGAAGCGTTGGGCGGCGCGCTGCAGCAGAGGCACCTTGTGCTGGACGACGGCACCGAAGTCGACGCGGTCGGTGGAGCGCGGGCTTGCGGAGAGCTCGGCGGGATCGACGAGGCCCTCGGCGGCGAGCAGGTCGAGGTCGATCATGAGCGGGTTGCCGGCGAAGGAGCTCAACGCGGAGTAGGGCGAGTCGCCGTAGCCGGTGGGGCCGAGGGGAAGGATTTGCCAGAGGCTTTGTCCGGCGGCGTGGAGGAAGTCGACGAAGGCCTTGGCCTGAGCGCCGAGGGTGCCGATGCCATGAGGGCCCGGAAGCGAGGTTGGATGCAGGAGGATGCCGCAGGTACGGGAAGCTCGTTGGGCCATGATGCTCCGCGGTGTCGAGGGTCTGCCAGCACGATGCCGGAGGCCGGGCGCCCTGCGTGTACCGCTTTTCCGTGGGACGCGCCAAGGGGCATTTTTCGATCGGCTGCTTTGCCCATCGGGTATCCTGGCGCGAGGTTGCGGCGGAGGACCGAACCGACATGACGAAGCACTGGACGAACGCGGACCTGGCGATCCCGGCCGCGAGTGCGTTGGCGGCCACGGGATGCTGTCAGCGCGCGACGAAGTCCCCTGAACCGAGCTAGGAATCCGATGCGTGTCCGCCAGCTCACGACGCTGCTGCTGCTTGGGGCCTCGGTGGCGAGTGGCACCGCCTGCGCGGGATGCTCGAAGAAGAGCGAGCCTTCGCCCAGCGCGAAGGTGGAGTTCTCCAAGGTCCCGCTGAACGTGCAGCTGCCAGCGGGCTGGAGACAGGCCCAGAACAGCACCGACTGGCTCGTGTACCGTCCGGCCTCCGAGGGTGCGTTCGTGGCCATGTCCGGGGAGCGCAGCTGCAGTCTGGTCGAGAAGCGGCTGTACAGCGCGCTCATCGAGCTCGGGCTCGATCAGGTTGTCTGGCAGACCGCGCCGCGCATGACCGGCATTCAGGGGCTGTCCGCCACCGTGGCCCAGGGAACGGCCATGGAAGCCACGCACCCGTCGCGCTTGAAGTACTCGCTGGTCCGAGCCAAGAACAACATGGGTTGCCTGGTGACGCTCGTTGGCTACTGGCAGAGCAAGGAGGCGGAGTTCGGGGCTGCGGCCGATCAGATCGTCAGGTCGGTCGAGCCGCAGAAGTAGCCCGCCGCGGATTCGGGTCAGCTCGGCCGTTGGGTCGTCGTGCCCGCAATGCTCGGGTCGGTGCGACGTGACGATGCGGCGCCCGAGCTGCCGGACTCGTCGATGAGCTTGCGGATGGTTCGTGCGAGCTGGGCCTTGTCGACGGGTTTGGACAGGAACGCGCGGACGGGACCCGGCGTGCCGGCGTTGATGCCGGCGGGCGCCGGGTAGCCCGAGACCAGCAACACCGGAAGGTCGGCCCGGATGCGCGCGACCGGATCGGCCAGCATCACGCCGGTCACGCGCGGCATCGTCTGGTCGGTGATGATCAGGTCGAATCGCCGAGGAGTTTCGGCGACCGCGGCGATGGCGAGGTCCGGGTCGGTGAAGATCGTGGTCCGGTAGCCCAGCGGCTGCAGCAGACGGACGGTCGAGGCGGCGACGGGCTCCTTGTCGTCGACGATCATAAGGCTCTCGGTGCCGCGCGGCATCGTCTGGTCCTTGGTGCTGTCCGCGAGCAGATCGAACTCCGCAACCGGCAAGTAGACGCGGAAGGTGGAGCCGATGAGGGGCTCGCTCTCGACGGTGATAGCGCCGCCGTGCTCCTGCACGATGCGCAGCGTGGTGGTGAGGCCGAGGCCGGTGCCGCGTTCGGCGGACTTGGTGGTGAAGAAGGTGTCGAAGATGCGAGCCAGGACGTCGGGCGTCATGCCGCATCCGGAATCGGAGACGGCGAGGCAGATGTGGGGGCCGGCCTTCAACGGCGGGTGCTGCTCGGCGAAGACGGCGTCCACGGGGACGCGGGCGAGGCTCACGCGTAGCACGCCGCCCTTGTCTTCCATCGCATGGAACGCGTTGGTCGCGAGGTTGAGCACGACCTGCTGAAGCTGCGTGGGGTCTGCAACCACGGCGCAGGACTTCCTGGCAGGCACGAAGTCGACCTGGATGGTGGCGGGCAGGGACGCTTCCAGCAGCTTGATGGACTCGGCCACGACCGAGCGCAGGTCGACGGTCTTCTTGTTGGACTCCTTGCGCCGGGAGAAGGACAGGAGCTGGCGCACGATGTCGCGGGCACGACCGGCCGCGCGGAGCACCTCCTTGAGGTCGGGCTGAAGGACGTGGTCTGCGGTCAGCTCCTCCTTGACCGCGGTGGTGTAGCCGACGATGGCGGCCAGGATGTTGTTGAAGTCGTGGGCGATGCCGCCGGCCAAGGTGCCGATGGCCTCCATCTTCTGGGCGTGGCGCAGCTCTTCGGTGCGGCGCACGACCTCGGCCTGGAGCTCGTCCCGCGAGCGTCGAAGCAGCTCCTCGGTGTGCTTCTCGGCGGTCACATCGCGCAGGACCACGACCTTGCCGAGTTGGGTTCCAGGGGGCGCGCTGCGGGATTGAACCATGGAGATGAAGCGTTCTTCACCGCCGTGGCGCAGGACGAACTCGCTCTCCGACGCGTCCGCGTCGCTCGCGTGATCAGGCAGCAGTCGAGAAAGCTCAATCCGGTCGTCGCTGGCCGGCAGGCGGCCGAGCATGCGCCTGGCGGCAGGGTTCATCTGCACCACGACGCCGGAGCGATCGGCGAGGACGACGCCGTCGGCCATGTCTTCGGTCAGATGCTGGGCCGCGTCGAACACGGTGACGGACAGGAAGTCATGCCGGGTGACGGCGAGGTACACGAACGGGCACAGGATGAAGATGCCCAAGGTGCCGAGCTCGGGGAAGCCCCGGGTGCTGACGACGACCGGCAGGATGGCGCTGGAGAGGGTGGCGAAGGCCAGGGCAGCGACACCGCCGACGACGATCAAGCCCAGGGAGCGTCGTGTCCGGAAATTTCGGGCATGGGGGATTGCGCGCGCGATGACGAACAGCCCGTAGCCGTCGGCGAACGCGGGTATCAACGCGACAGCGGAATGAAGCGGTCCGCGCGTGGCGGCGATGCCCCAGTCGTAGCGAACGAAGCCCGCGATGGCGAGGTCGGTGAGCAGGTAGATGACGGCACCGAGCGCGATGATGGAGGCGGTGAGCCAGTAGGCCGGATCGCGGTGGCGCCCGGTGGCCAAGTAGGCGAAGTGGACGAACCAGAAGGTGAGAGCGAGCCAACAGGCCGCGCCGGCACGCTTGAGGAGCATCTCGTGGCCGGCCGACTCGGGAAGGAAGGCGACGAATGCGGTCAAGGACCAGCCGATGGCGAACAACAGGAACAGGCGGAAAGCGCGGTTGACTGGATCCTGACGCGCGCGGCCGAATACCAGGCCGAGGATGAAGAGGTACGCGAGGAGCGTCGATCCCTGGAGCACCGCGTACACGTTCATGGCCTACCCGTTGCCTGACGTTATCGCGTCGGTCCTGGAACGTCCATGCGTACGACAAGGCGCGTGGGGCTCGTGCTCGGAAGCGTTGCGGAGAGCACCGAACGGGTTGAGCGCGCCGGAAGCGAGGGGATTGGCACCACGGAGGGCACCGAAAGCATGTGGGGAAGTGGCGCGCGCTCCCTGTCTTCCGTGGTGATTCTTGCCTGATTCAGCCCGTTCATCGCTCTAGTACAAGCCGGACTTGCGGCGGGCGATCCAGTGGGCTCCGAGCGCCACGGACGCTACCAAGGTCCAGAGCCACGCAGGCAGCACGGGCGAGGTCTGGCGTTCCGAGGCGATCTCGATGGCGGAGGGCAGGGGCACCTCGCGGGCGTCCGACGCCGACAGGGCGCGTCCTCCGGTGCTGCGGGCGATGGCCTCGAGGCGCTTGGGGTCCGGCCTCGAGTCGGCCCATTCGTCGCCGCCCCGCTCGCAGGCGAAGTCCTGTCGCGTCGAAGGTCCGCTGCCGATCTTGAGCGTGACGGCGTAGCCGCCGGGCGCCAGCGCCGGTAGCTGGACGTCCACGCTCTTGCCGGCAGAGGTCGCCGGATGGATGGTCTGGGCCGGGGCGGACGAGCCGAGAGGCGCAAGCTGCAGCTCGGTGGCGCCGCTGACCCCCAGCGACGATCGGAAGGCGAGGGTGACGGGCGCGTCGGCGCGGCAGGTGCCGACGACCTCGACGCGCGCGGGCTCGTAGCGGGGATCGCGCATCAACCAGCCCAGCAGGCCATCCCACAGGGCGCCGTAGGCCCGGCCCGAGGTGCGAAGCGCGAATTCGCTGAAGGCCAGTTGGTGCGCGTCGTCGACCGACAAGGCCACGGCGCGACCATTCCCGCTCTCTCCCAGGGCCAGAACGGGCATCGGAGCACCACTTGCCGTGCGGCGCGTGGGGTGCTGCCAGAGCACCACAGTGCCCGGGTGCGGGTCACCGAGCACATTGGTTCCGTTCATCGTCGGCAGGTCGTCGCCGAGCAAGGCCCGCAGGGGCGAGAGCACCGGGGCCTCGCGACCCGCATCCGAGTAGGCCGGCACGAAAGGACCGAGGTCCACGATGCCCGGCTCGCCGGAACGCGGCAGGGCGATGGGCAGCACCGGCTCGAGGGGAGTCCCGGCGTAGCCCCCCGATGCGAATGCATTCTCGCCACCCACCATGATCAGGCCGCCACCTCGCTGCACATACTGCGCGAGGTTGTCCAGGTACGATGACAACCCGTAGGGAACAGCGTCGAAGTCCTGCAGCACGACCGCGTCGAAGCTCGACAGGTGCTCGCTGAACAGCTCGTCGACCGGGAACTTGATGAGCGCCAGATCATCGGTCGACGCGTTCACGTCGTCCGTCAGCGAGCGCAAGATGAAGAAGGCCACCACGTCGAGAGAAGCATCGGACTTGAGCCACATGCGCAGCGCCCGGACGTCGTAGCTGGGCCGGCCGGCCACGTGCAGCACGCGGACCCGATCGCGCGTGACGTCGAAGGTGAGGAACCGCCGATCGTTGTCGGGGATCTCGTCGCCGACGGGGGCATCGAGCTCGACCTTGACGACACGCTTGCCGGCGCGATCGAGGGTGATGGGCAGCTCGACGGTACCGGTTCCATCGACGATGGTGGCTGTGCCCGAGGCAAGCAGTGCGGGCGGGCCCGACTCGGCGAGCTCCCAGACGCGCACCGGAATCGTCTCGCAGGTCAGGCCGCCCGCGCAGCCGACGGTGATGCGAAGGGCCAGGGGCTGGTGCGCCACGGCGGCCCCCGCGGCGTCGACCCGGCGAATGGAGGCATCGGCGGGATCGCGATGCGCGACCGCGATCGTGTGGATCGGTATCGTCCAGGAGCCGAGCTCGGAGGCCAGCTGCGCGCCCGTGGTGCCGGGGCCGGGACGATCGAGCCGGCCGTCGGAGATTACGACGATGGCCGCGGGCATTTCCTCGGTGGAGCCGGCCAGGGAATCGAGCGCGGCGACCAGGTCGCTGTGGGGCTGATCCTTGGCCTGATCGTCGGAGGCCGGGTCGTAGTCGCTGGCGCGGCCAACGCCGAAGCCTCGAACGATGAAGCGCGCATCGCGCGAGGCCTCTCGCAGATCAGCGAGCGCCTTGCGGGCAACCTGCCATCGAGGAGTGCCGTCGCCGGGCAGGGCCATGCTCACGGAGCGATCGACCAGGACGACGACCTTGGGGCCGACGTGGGTGACGCTTGCCTTGACGCGCATGGGGCGCAGCACGGCCGTGAGCATCAGCAACGTAGCGAGGATTCCGGAGGCGGCGACCAGCGGAGTTCTGCTGCGGCTGTGTCGCAGCTCCCACACGAGCAGCACGAGGCCCACGACGGCGAGGGCGATGGCGAGTCCGACGATGAGCGGCGGCAGGTCGCCCGACCAGGAGATGCTCTGGCGCGTCATCGCAGATCCCTGGAACGACGTCGCATCAGGAACGGCGCGTGGACCTGGTCGTCCTTGTAGTTGGAGCAGAGCACGAACATGGCGATGTTGACCGCGAGGCGGATGGCCATCTCGCGCTGCTCCTCGCCGCCCGGAACCACGGGCAGGGTTGCGAGCCCTGCGCTGTCCTGCGCCAGGGCACCGGCCAGGTCGTTCGACAACAGGATGACCTGCGTGTTGCCTCCGCGAATGATCGCGTCGAGCGTGGCGGGCCCTTCGACGCGTCCGAAGGGCCTGCGAAGCAGGTAGAACGAGCGGAAGATGACGTGCTCAGTGCCGATGGACACGGGCGTGCTGTCGGGCAGCACGCGCCGCAGCTCGCGCCGGGCGCCGGCGCCGAACTTCCCGCTCTGCGGATCGGTGTCGTCGACGAGCAGCACGCCGCCGAGCGTGAAGAATCGCTGCAGGTTGGCGAGCTCGCGCGGCGTCAGCGATCCTGGGTCGTCGTCGCCCAGCCACCAGGCGAACGGCTCGGCGACCAGAGCGAGCGAGTCGGCGCGCACGGGCTCCGGGGCGAGCCTTGCGGGAGCGCTGGTGCGGCGGGTCAGCTCCCAGGACCAGTGGGCCGGGGCCGTGGCGCGCAAGCCGGTCACACGGTTTTCGCCGACCAGCAGCACGCGCGGCGAGAAGGCGACCGAGTCACCAAAGGCGCGCACCGGCGAGGGCAGCAGGACCGCCAGCAGCACCACCAGCGCGGCGGCCATCAGATGCGTCAAGCGCTGACGCGCGAGGGCGCGCCGCACTAGTTGATATCGTCCACGCGCCACGTTCCTGCCTCGCGGCGAAGCCGAACCAGGTGGCCGCCGGGCACGCGCACCGTCGCGGTGTCGCCCGATTGGTCCACATCCAGCTCCTCGGGATTCTCGAGGCCGTTGACCAGCGAGCGCACGTCGTTCTCGATCGCGCCTCGTGTCTGACGCGTGAGCACGCGCATCAGGCCCGCGTACGATCGACGTGCCAGCACGCGCCGAAGTTCGTCCAGCGCCTGCGTGGGCGTGCGCGCCCCGGCCGGCAGCGCATCCGCCGAGGCGATCTTGAACCGTCCGTCCTGCAGCTCGAGCACCGAGGTCTCACCGTCGGGATAGCGCACCTGGGCCGTGGCCTTGATCTCGATGTCGCGAGCCTGCAGGGCCTTCGCCTCGTCGGCCAGCTCCTTGCGCTGGTCGGCAACCAGCCGCTGCACGTCTTGGCGGCTGAGGTCGCGACGACCCTGATCGTCGAGCATGTCATACAGGGCGTTGGCGTCGCCCCGGGCCGCCGCGTCGGACCACGCCTGCACGGTCTGGCGCGGATCGGGCATCGTCTCGTGAACGCAGCCTGCCCCAGTCGCTGCGCAACACAGCGAGGCCAGGGACAAGAGCAGGGGCGTGGGACGGGTGCGAAACCTCATCGGCGGCAACGGTATCACGAAGTGGCGCGAGCTGCGCGTCTCGGGTACCCTGCAGCTCGTCATGAATCCTGCCATCCATCGCACATCACGGCGCGCTGCGCTGTGGGGCGCCGTGGTCCTCGCGCTTGCGGCAGCGGGGTGCGGCACGCCCGAGGCCAAAGCACCCACGCCCAAGCGGCCCATCGACGAAGGAAGAGCGGTGAAGCTCATTGCCGCCGCGGTGCGCGACGCGGGCTTCGAGCCCGAGCCCGGACGCACGATCACGATGACCAGCGGCAAGAAGATCCAGCTCGACGTCACGGTCAAGGACCACCGGTTCGGCTTTGCGTACTTGACGGCTTCGGACCTCAAGGAGCTCAAGGGCGACCCCATCGCGGACAAGGACGGCTCGGGGGACGACCTGATCGTGAGGACCGGCGACGGCGACGACGCGGACGTGCACTTCGTGGTGCTGTACGCGAAGGACTACGTGTTTGACGACAACGTGGGCGAGGCGCACGAAGCCACGACGATCACCGCGGAGAACAAGCTCGATCGCGACACGCGCGACTTCATCATGATTGTCAAGAAGCAGGGCTGGAAGTGACAGAAGCCGACGACCGGGTCCGGCAGGCGAGGGCGTGGCTGGCACGCGGCGCCTTCGGGCTGCTGGCGGGGATCCTCACCTCCACGCTGGCCAGCCCAGACCTGGGGTCGTGGATCACGGTGGCTGCGCTGGTGGTGACGGTCGTGTCGTTGCACCGCTTCGGGAGGCTCGGTCCGGAGTGAGCCGCACCCCTCACGCCTCTGCCCGCACCAGAGCCAGAATCTGCTTGCCGAACTTCTCCACGATCTTGTCGCCGACCCCGTGAATCGCGCGGAGCTCGTCCGCGCTCGTGGGCCGCGCCGCCGCTATCGCGTACATGGTCTGGTCGGTCAGGATGCGGAACGCCGGAATGCGCTTGGCCTTCGATCGCGCCAGACGCCATTGACGTAGCCGTTCGACGAGGCGGCTGTCGGCGGCGGACGCGGGCTTGTTGGGGATTCGAGCCGCGGGAGCCGTGCCGCCCGTGTTGCCGCGCGGCTGGGTCTTGCGAGCCTTGCGCCGATCCCCGGACGCTGCCCCGAAGGTCTGCTCGACCACCACGGCGCCGATGTCCGGCGACTCGTCCGGCTCGCCCACCGACATCACGCGGCGGTAGCGAATGGTCCGGCCTTCTTTCTCGAACGAGTCTTCCCGCACGCGCACGTGCCCCGCGCGGGCCAGGGCGTCGATCCACGACTCGAACGAGTCCCGATCCACCTGACCGTCGGCATGCAGCATGCGGTACAACGTGCCTGTCGCCACCGAGCCGATCTGGCCGACATGCTGGAGGATTCGCTGCAGCTCGGCCGTCTCGCGACGGTCCGGGGAGCGGTATCGTCCCGCCGCCGCCCCGCGCGGAGCGCAGCTGTCACAGATGCCGCAAGGCCGGTCGTCGCGCGTGTCGCCGAAGTGGCGAATCAATCTCACCATCCGGCAGTGTACGCTGCGCGCGAACTCGGCCATCGCTTCGATCTGCCACGCCCGGTGCGCGCGAATCGCCTCGTAGCTCGATTGCCACGTAGTTGCGCCGGGACGCAGCACGTCGGCCTCGTCCACGGTCAGCCCGCCGTGAATCCACAGCTTGGAGACGGCATTCTCGACGACCTCGGGAGCCATGGCCGCGACGGCGGGCAAGGTCTCGCGGGGAATCCCGCGCCGGGGCACGTGGTCGAGCACCTGCTGAAGCGTCTCCGCAGGCGGGTAGTCGCGCTCCAGAAACCGCTCGTGCAGCCGCTTGTCCGCAAACGAGTGCAGCAGCACCGCGCGGCATGGCTTGCCGTCGCGGCCGGCGCGCCCGATCTCCTGGTAGTAGGCCTCGACCGATCCGGGCAGGGCCATGTGGACCACCGTGCGAATATCCGCCTTGTCGATCCCCATGCCGAAGGCGACCGTCGCGACGATGACATCGAGCTTTCCGCCCAGGAACGCCTCTTGGACCCGCGACCGATCGGAGGCGTCCATGCCCGCGTGATAGGCAGCGGCGCGGAATCTCGAGCCCAGGAGCTCGGCGGTCTGCTCGGCGTGCTTCCGGGTGGGCACGTAGACAATGGCGGGCACGCCGTCCGGGCGCTCGAGCACGGCGCGGGCGGTGCCGGTGCGCTTCGACGCGGGGCACTCGACCGCCTCGATGGCGAGGTTCTCGCGCCGGAATCCGCGGATGAAGCGCGTGGCGCCCGGAATGCCCAGCTGCTGCACGATGTCGTCCTGCACGCGCACGGTGGCGGTGGCGGTGAGCGCGATGATGGGCGCCGGGCGCAGCATCGGGAGCCGATCGCCCAACAAGCGATAGTCGGGGCGAAAGTCGTGCCCCCAATGAGAGATGCAGTGGGCCTCGTCGATGGCAATCAGGTTCGGCTTGCGACGGGCGAGCATCTCGGGGAATCCGGGGACGGCCAGGCGCTCCGGGGCGATGGTCAGGAAGTCGAGCTCGCCGCGGAGCCAGGCGCGACAGGCTTCGCGCGACTGCTCCCGGGAGCGGCCCGAGTGGATCTGCTCGGCGGCGAATCCCTGGGCCCGCAGCTTGGCCGTCTGGTCCTCCATCAGGGCAATCAGCGGGCTGACCACGAGCGTGCTGCCTCCGCGCGCGATGCCTGGCAGTTGGTAGCACAGCGACTTTCCGCTGCCCGTCGGCATGACCAGCAATGCGTCGTTGCCCGCGGCCGCAGCCTCGCACACGTCGCGCTGGTGGGGCCGGAACGCGTCATGGCCGAATCGGGACGAGAGCAAATCGCCGAGGGATTGGGGGCTCGCTTGTGAGGGCCTCCCCGATCGGGGAGAGGGAGATTCAGCCGGTCCTCGCAAGGCGTGTGGCGAAGAAATGCCCGCAGACTCATGTCCATTGCTCTGCTGGGGAACACCTGCTCTTGCCGTCGCGGATCCATCAGCTACGCAATTCCGCCCGGATCGGGTTTCCCTCACCCCCTCGCTTTGCAGCACGCGGCTCTCTTCCCCTCTCCCGCCGGGAGAGGGACCAGGGGTGAGGGAAATCTGATCAGAGTCGTACGAGCGCGCCTTGCGCGCGCCGACTCCGCGGGTTCCCGCCTCTTGCCCTCCTCCTTCTGGCCCCAGTACGTCCCGCAGGAATCCCTCGATCCCTTTCATGAACATGCCCAGCGAGCCCTCGCCCCCCTCCATGCGCTTGAGTGCGAACTCCCACTCACCCGTCAGGGCGGGGCTCTTGACCCGCTCGTCGACCGCGTCGATCAGCGTGATGCCGCGATCGAGCGCGTGCAGCATCTTGCCCTGACGCTCGACGTACTTGCGGCTCACCAGGGTCTCGAGGATGGCCGCGCGGGTGGCCGGCGTGCCCAGCCCGCGCTCGCGCATGGCAGCCTCGAGCTCCCGGTCATCGAGATACTTGCCGGCCGTCTCCATCGCGGTCAACAACGTAGCGTCGGTGAAGCGCTTGGGCGGCCGCGTCTGCTTGCGCTGGACCTGGACGCTATCCACCGCAAAGGCCTGGCCCGCCTCGAGCCCGTCGGGCAAAACCGGCTCGGCGCTCTTGTCCTTGTCCCTCCGCGTCTCGATGTCGAGCACCTTCCAGCCCCGCCGGGTCACCACCGTGCCGCTCGACTTGAAGCGATCGTGCACGCCGCCCGGCGACGTTACCGTGGTGACCACGTTCGAGACGCGTATCTCGTGGTCGTCGTGCCAGGCCATGAGCAACCTGCGGCAGACCAGGTCGTAGATCTTCTCCTCGTCCGGCGACAGGCTCCTGGTGCGGCCCGTGCCCGTGGGAATGATGGCATGGTGATCCGTCAGCTTGGAGTCGTCGACGAACCGCTTGGAGAGCGGGCGGCTACCCGAGCCGGGGGCGACCTTTCCGGGGTAGTCCGACGCTATCACGGAGACGATACGGTCGAGGGTGCCGGCGACGTCGTTGGACAGGTGCCTGCAATCGGTCCTGGGATAGCTGATGAGCTTGTGACGTTCGTAGAGCGATTGGGCGACCGTCAGGGTCTTGTCGGCGTGCATGCCGTAGAGGCGGTTGGCGTGGCGCTGCAGCTCGGTCAAGTCGTAGAGCTGTGGGGGAGGGAAGCACTTGTCGGCGCCCTGCACGGACTCGACGAATCCGGTGCCGCCCTCGCACCGGGCGCGGATCGCCTCGGCCTTCTGTCCGTCGGCCGGGAGCCGTTCTGGCGGATGCTTGTCGTCGGCGCGCGCGGCGGGATCGAACCAGGTTCCCGCGTAGCGGTCGCCGTCGCCGTTGGCGAAGGTCGCCTCGACTTCGCAATAAGGCTCGGGGACGAAGTCGCGGATCTCCTTCTCGCGGGCGACGATCATGGCGAGCGTGGGAGTCTGCACGCGGCCGACCGAGAAGACGCCGTCATTCTGACGAAGGGTGTACCAGCGCGAGAGGTTCATGCCGACGAGCCAATCGGCGCGGGCGCGGGCCTCGGCGGCCTCGGCGAGGTGATCGAAGTCCTGGGACGGGCGAAGGTGGGAGAAGCCCTTCTGGATGGCCTCGCGGGTGAGCGAGGAGATCCACAGGCGCACGACCGGCTTTCGGCAATGGGCAGCGCGGTAGATGAAGCGGAAGATGAGCTCGCCCTCGCGTCCGGCGTCCGTCGCGCACACGATGCGCTCGATGGACGGGTCATTGAGCACGGTCTTGACCAGGGCGAAGTGGCTTCGGGTTTCGGCGAGGACCTCGAGGCGCCAGACCTGGGGGAGGATGGGGAGGTCGGAGGCGCGCCAGGTTTTCCAAGCCGGGTTCATCTCGTGGGGCTCGGCGAGGCCGACCAGGTGGCCGATGGCCCAGGTGACCACGTAGCCATTGCCGGCGAGCATGCCCTCGCGCGAGCGGCTGGCACCGAGCGCGGCGGCGATATCGCGTGCGACCGAGGGTTTTTCTGCGACAACGGCGATGGTCACGGCGGGCGGAGCTCCAGGACGAGGGTTGTCTAACACGACGGCGCGGGGCCGGCTACCGGCCCGAGGTCGTGTCGGCCGGGCAGGAGGAAGCGTTGCGTGCAATCTCACGCATCCGAACGGATGCGGCGCGCTACCCGCGTAGCAGGTTGATCCCCGTGACCACGATCAGGGCGAGAATCAGGAGCATGCAGATGACGGTGGACACGAGCACCGCGATCACGTAGCCCGAGCGCCTGGGCTTGCCCGGAGGCGTCGGGTCCTGGGCCGTCGGGGAGACGAGCGCTGCGCAGGATCGGCAGCGTACGCCCGAAGCGTCCGCGATGCCGTCGAGGGGCTGCCCGCAATGAGGGCACATGGCGATGCGATGCTGGGTCACGGGTGCTGGCTACCAGCGTACGAGGTGAGATGGCGGTCGTCCAGGCGTCCGTGGCGGGTGCAGCGACCATGCGGAATAGGTCGATGTGACAGACCCTGTTGCGCCCTGCCTCGCTTGGTAATTGCGGACTGAAGGAATTTCCGTCATCCCCCCGCTGTCGGCGGTGCCGTCGCGCGCCCGAAGGAGAAGGGCCCCGCGGCCGACGGGGGCCGGGCAGCGCTTTGCACGCAGCGCGACCGGCTGCTGACCGGTGCGGGGCTGCTGGTCTTGCGGTTGCCCAACGACCAGATCCTGCGCCACACCGATGACGTGCTCCGCCTCATCCGCGAAGCTCTGCACGCCAGGTGTCCGCACGGTCCTCGGTAGTCCAGCAGGCGAGTCCGACTGGCCCTTCTCCTTCGGGAGAAGGGCGCGCGATGCGCAGCGTGCTCGGTGGGGGGATGAGGGAAATTCCTCCAGTCCAAGGGCTTGTTCACCGCGCCATGCGCGCCTCGGTGCGAATTTGCGCACGAACGATTGCCGCGGGCTCGCATGCGCTCGCCCTGGCTCCGCCGAGGCTTCATGGCTCCGGCTTCGCCGACGCCAATCAGTCCTGGCGTCCGTGGCAGGTGCGCTGCACGGACTCGCGCGGGTTGCGGCCACAGCCTGCGTGCCGAACGAACACGCGCGGCGATGCGGGCGACGGCGAGGGACAGCGTACGTGGCGGAGGAGTCAGGCCGTCAAGCGCGGCGATGCCGCGCAGGAACTGGGGCACGACGGTGCCGTGCCCGCACCAGGACGTGACGGACTCCCCGTCACGAACCCGGCGTGCACGTCCCGCCGGTCGCGCCCGAGGGAGTCACTTGAACGGACGCTCCGTAGCACGTCGGACCGCCGCAGGCGTCGTAGACGAAAAACGAGGGAGCGCACGTGTCATCGGCCAAGACGCGACCGTCGGCGGCGGTGATAT
>JAJZQG010000379.1 GCA_021847645.1 Myxococcales bacterium | reverse complement strand
GATGACCGCGACGGGCTCCAAACGCGAATGGCACCTGGGGCAGTCAAGGACATCCTCGTCGAAGCAATGCCTGAGCAACTCTGCCCAAGGCACGTAGGATGTGTTCGGGCGCCACGACGGCTTGTCCGAGGTCGGTGCAGCAGGCTGGGGCGAGGCTCGCAGCAATGACGGGTCGCCTGTGGGGTTGAGCGGACGTTTGCCCTTGCGCGCTGGCTCCGAGCTGCTGGTCGCGGCCTTGTGCGAGCAGCCGCCTTCGTCAGGCGCGCTCGCGGGCACGATATGCTTGCGCCAAGGCGCGCCCGGAGCCAGCACTCCATGGTAGCGCCACAGCGGGAAACGTGGGGGCGGGACGATCGCGGCCAGGCGCGCGAGGAACTCCATGGGCTGCATCACTCGATGTGTCCGCCGTCCTTTGGGATACTTCGTGCGGTACGCGACCGAGCCATCGCGAAGGATCGAGAGCCGCTCGTTGGCAATCGCCGGCCGCAAGCAATACCGCACCAACTGCTCGCGCCCCTTGCGATCGAGCGCGCCAAATTGCACGCCGGCTTCGACCGAGTAACCGTCGACCTCGGCCGCCAACGGGCTCTTGGTTCTGCGCGCAGGGGCGGACGGCTGCTCGGGGAACAGCTCCTGTTGCGACCGTCCACGAGCGTCGATGCGCTCGAATCGCCCGCGCCCATGGCCTACGTTGCGGCACGCATCCAGCGCGTCATCGACCGTCGGTGCCTCGTTGCTGTCGTGCGAGGGCTCGCGCAGCAGGCCCTTTCGACGAAGCATCCGGTTGACGCGCACGGCGATGAGAGCGGCGAGGCGTTGGACATCCTGCAGCGAGGGCGGTGCCGTGAAGTGGAAGCGAGGCTCGCTGGTGTTGGCATCCAGTGCGAAGACGCCGTCGACCCAGACCGCGTGTATGTGGCAATGCGCGTTGAGGCTGCCACCGAATCTCTGCTGGAAGGAGAGCGCCCCCGTCCTCGCTGCCTCGATGCCCGCGGCCTGCGCGCGTTGCAGGTAGAAGCGCTCGACGACGCGCGCGAACAACTTGACCACCGCGCCAAACAGCTTTGCATCAGCGGCCAACAAGCGACGGATGGGGAACGGAACCGACAGCACCCACTGCCTCACCGGACAGTCCGGCAGCACCTTGCGGACAATGTGCAGAGCCGTGGCCGCCATGCGCCGTCCGCCGCACGACGGACATACCCCGCGCCCCTTGCAGGAGTGGGCGACGAGCCGGCATCCTGGCAGGAGCGCTTGAACACCCGCAGGTCGACGCGCCGACGAACCTTGCCGTCGGAGTCCATGACGTCGCCGACGTCGAGCGCGACGAGTTCGTGCTCGCGCAGTCCGGTGCCCAAGGCGAGCGACAGCAGGATGTGATCGCGGAATGCGCCGCGACGCTGGCCCGTGGCGGCGAGAAGCTGGGCCTGCTCGCGATCCGACGGGACTTTCGGTGGGAGGGGGATGCTGCCGAGGTAGTTGCTCATGAGCCGTCATGACGGCTCCGAATGGCCGGGAAGGCAAGGCGAATGCGGCGATTGCTCAGCGGCGTTCACCACGATTCGTGGCGCGGCCGAGCCCTTGGCTCTGCGATGGCCGTCGCGGCCAGTTGTGCGTATGGGGGCGTGCGCGGTTCCATGGGGTTCCATGGTTGACAACCAAGAGTTGCGAAGCGTAGCGTGCACGGTGGAGGTTTGCTGTGCTTGAGGTGGCACCTCGGCAGATTGGGTTGCTCGTGGCAGTGGGGGGAATCCTCGCCGCGCCGTGCTCGTGCACCAGCCCTCCTGCCCACTCGGTCAGGGCGCCGGAGACGACAGCGGCGCGCGCGCCTGCGGCTGATGCCGGCTCGACCCAGCAGCGGCTCGATGCGGGACAAGTGGACAGCGGCACCGAAGCGCAGGACGCATCCGCTGATCACGACCAATCGCAGACGGTCGAGCCGCCTCCTTCGCCAATCTTCCCGATCCACCCGGAGCGCTGGTTCGACGCTTCCAGGTCTCCCACGCGGCCGATCGCTCTGCAGCCGCCGGTCTGCATTCGAGATGTGGGCGGATGCCCTTTCAAGCCGGCGCAGCTTCCGCCCTGTCCCCGAGCGCAGGTGTTCGTGGACATCGTGAGCCAAGCACAGATGGATCGACTGGTTGGCCAGGATGTCGTCATTCGAGGAGTGCTTCGAGCGGTGCGCTGGGAGACAAGCGATTACGTTGCCAGGCCCTGCACGCAGCATGCACCATCAAGGAGGGACCTGAGACTCACCCGAGCGACCGGGTCAGCGCGTGAAGTGTGGGAGACGGCAATCGTTCTCAGCGACCCGCGTTTCCCCCACGCGTTCGGCTGTGCCTCCGATGAGTTCACGACATGCTGTGGACTTCCCCTAATGGTACAAGTACTGGTGGCCGGCCGGCTCGCACGGCCGACGCAGGACTTCAGTTCTGAATTCTACGAGCTAGTAAGACCTCGTCTTTGTCGGATGGGAGGTGAGGGGTAATGAATAACGTCCCGGTGCGCAGCTTCGCCTTGTTCTGCCTTGCGTTCGCGTGTTGCGTCGGCGCCTGTTCTGACCACTCGAGCGACGGAAACGCGGCTTCGGCGAAGCAAGCTATAGTCAACGGCGACGTGGTAGCGGATCCTCCCGGCTCTGGGGTCGTGTACATCAGTTCCGCGGGGTTCGACACCACGGGCAGCTTCGGGATGGCGAGTGGGTCCGGTACGCTTCTGGACGCACAGTGGGTCCTCACGGCCGCGCACGTTGTGTACAGCGCAGCCGTCCCCGACAACGTCACCGTGCGGCGTGGAAACGCCGGGGATCCCGCGGAGGTCCGACACGGCAAGCGGATCGACATCCACCCAGGGTTCGTGTACGTCCCGGGCCCCGGGGGAAACCCGAACTTCAGCGTCGACGTTGCGCTGATCCAGCTCGACTCGCCCTTCTCAACGGCACCTGCCAGGAGCATCTCGACTCTCGCGACGAGCGTCATCGATGTCCTCCCGGAAAGCGACTGCAGTTGCCTTGGGTACGGCTTGGCGGACTGTGGGGTTAGCACCGGCACGTTGAGGTCCGCCGATTTCGCTCCCCAGATCTCGCCTCAGGCGCCAAGTTCTCAGTTCGATGTGCACCTCAATTCTCACGGTCAGATTCCATGGCAGGGGGACTCGGGCGGCCCCTGCATACAGAAGGCGACGGGCGATATCCTGGGAGTGATGCGGTCCGCGACCGGCCCTTGCCCAGCTACTGCGTCATCGGCCGTGCGCGTAGTGGCTGCTGATGCGTTTCACGATTGGGCCGTCTTCGCCATGACCACGATGGCGTCTGCGTACGCGGATTTCGATTACGATGGGCAACTTGACTGGGTCGGATTCACGCAGAACGAAGCGAGGATCTTCTACGCCAAGGGCGGCACCTACTCGATACCCCTGCCTGGCGGAGTCAACATCATCTCGACCGCGAAAGTAGCGCTCGGCGACTTCAACCACGACACCTGGCCAGATCTGCTCGTGAGCGCCGCGGGGCAGTTTCTGTACTTGTCTGGAGCGAACCTCTCGTTCCTGCCGCCAAGCCTGACATTCGCGCCGATCTTCACGGACTACAGTGCCTT
This sequence comes from Myxococcales bacterium, assembly GCA_021847645.1. Lineage (GTDB taxonomy): Bacteria > Myxococcota_A > Polyangia > Polyangiales > Polyangiaceae > JAJZQG01. The sequence continues at coordinate 1,499 of JAJZQG010000379.1, read as the reverse complement.
CGTGACCCGCGACCTGAATGGAGACGGCTTCGAGGACGCTGAGGCGACGCGCGCCGATGGTAGCCGGGACCTGTACTTCGGTAGTCCAACCGGGCTCGACAACGGCACCCCCGCGGATGGCTGGCCAACGACCGACGGGAATGACGGCAAGTTTCTCGCGCTTGTCTCCAGTGCGCCAGGCCTCGCGACCCCCGAGAACAACTACATGTCGTTCTTCATCGTAGCGGACAAGAGCGCACCGTATCTGGACGTCGAGCTATTCGACGCCGACATGGACCCCGCCGGTCGGTGGGACGTGGGTGACCCCGGCGGCGCTGTCACCTGCTACGGACTCTGGTTCCTGCCCGATGGGGATCCGTCCTCCCCGAACCCACCGAACGTCGCCTTCAAGACCAGCGCTGAGTTCGGCGATGATCAGTGGGAGAAGATCACTACCGAGGACCGTATCGACAACGCTTGGTATGCGTCGCAGACGTCGCTTCCGTGGGTCTACTATGTGCTCGACGTGTACTTATCGCAGAACGGCGACTGCAGCGAAGTCTCGACCCTCTCCACGCCAATGATCAACGCGTACAAGGTTCGAGCTACCGGACAAATCAGCGTGGCGTGGGGCGATCTGGCTTTCCTGGGGGGTGGCGTAAGCGGCGAGTACGTCAGCACCGACAAGCCATCGGACCAAGTCGTGCGCGACACGACGTACGACGGCGAATTCCTCTTCTGGTTCTACGCTCCGCCGAACAGCACTGAGGCGATCCTTCAGGACGCGGACGCGGATATCGCCGTGGACGACCAGCCCGACGGCACAAGGGGGCCATTCGACATCAAGGCGGATGGCGTCGCCACTGGAGTCAGCCCCAATATTCGCTATCGCGTCTACGACATCAACGGCAGCGTCGCATTCACGAACACGAACCCCTCCGGGAACAACAACGGCGACACGCAAACTGATCGCGAGGACCTGACCGTTCCGATATCGGAGGGCTGGTGGACGTGGGATTGGTATGACGTGATGACGCACAATGACGTGCGGATATGGGTGCCATTCGCCTCGCCGGCCCAATACCAGATGTTCACGAAGCCCTCGGAGTGGAAGAGCCCATCGGCCGCTGTCACGTTGGGGGATTGGCAGGCGCAGACGATCAACGCCGACCTGCTTCCGATCGCGATAGGCACCGGCTCGAATCAGCTCATCATCTCGACGCAGAATATTGCCAACAACGTACTCGACGGAGCGGCGACCTCCGTGGGAGGTGCGCCTTCTGGCAAGCAGACGATTTGTCACGGCATCGCGTTGGGCAACGGAAAGGCGAAGCTCATCACGGTCGCACAGGCTGCGGTACCGGCGCATGTCGCGCACGGAGACGACACGAGCCGTCCGGCCCTGATGTCGGAACTTGCGGCATTGCGCCAGGAAGCGGTCTCGTCGGACCGCATGGTTGGGAGAGGAGGATGCATGTAGCAGCAGAAACCTTTCGAAGTAACCCGCGGGTGAAAGTCCC
>JAJZQG010000378.1 GCA_021847645.1 Myxococcales bacterium | reverse complement strand
GCCGGTGTTGGCAGCAGCCAGCCGCACGTTGTCGAGCATGGTCAGCAACGCGCCGCTGTCGGAGGACTCGGCCGCCTGCTCGAGGACGTGCACGGCGTCTTCCGGCTTGCTGTCGGCCATGAGGCGTTCGGCCTTCACGATGGGAACGGCGAAGGCGGGAATCGGAAGCGGGTTGCCCGGGATGGAGGAGGAGGCGACGACCGGAGCGGAGGAGCTAGCGGCAGCTGCGGGCGAGGCGATCGTGGCCGGGCTCGAAGCGATCGGCCCAGCGGAATGGGCCGCGGGACCGGCGCGGCGTGTCAGAAGAAAGCCGCCCACGCCAGCGGCCACCACCGCAAGGGACAGCGCTGCAACGATCGGGGTGCGGCTCGATCGAGGCGCGGATCGAATGGGCTCGGTGCGAGGAGCGGCGGGCAACGGCGCGACAAGGTCCGTGGGCGTGCGCGGAGCCGTCACGCGCGACCGGGCTGGCTCTGGCCGAGGCTTCGGATCAGGCGGGGGTTCGGTTGGCGCGAACGGCTCCACGCGCTCATCGTGCTCCTCGGCCTGCGTTGCGGCAGACAGGCGAATGTTGGTTGACGGCGAGCGCGCGACGATGACCGAGGACGACATCGCCATGGCAACGTCCTGGCCGAGGGCGACGGCCAGGGATTGGGCCAGCTCCAACGCGCTCTGGAAACGCTCGTCGGGATCGCGGGCGAGCGCGCGACGCACCCAGGCGTCGAACGTGGGAGGCAGCGACGGGGTGAGCTCGGACGGGATGGGAACGGGAGCGGTCGCGATTTGGCCGAAGATGAGCGCCACGCCCTGATCGACGTTCCACACCGGCCGGCCTGTGAGGCACTCGAAGGCAATGCAGCCCATCGCCCAGAGATCGGAACGGTGATCGGCTTGGCCTTGTCCGCCGATCTGTTCCGGGCTCATGTACATGGGAGTGCCGAAGATCGCCCCTTCGCGCGTCAGCCGGGGGTTGGCCTCCGGCGAGCCGGCGGTCCCGAACATCTTGGCGAGCCCGAAGTCGACGATCTTGGCGATCTCCTGCCCGTCGCCGTCGCGCGCGAGGAAGATGTTCTCGGGCTTGAGGTCACGGTGCACGATGCCGGCGGAATGGGCCTTCTGCAGGCCGCGGGCGACCTGTCCCAGGATGCGCACGACCTCTGCCGGACTCAGGCGCTCGAAGTGCGACATGCGATCGTACAAGCTTTCGCCCTCGAGCAGCTCGAGCACCAGATAGGGCCGACCGTCGGGCAGGCGGCCCGCGTCGTGAACGTCGCAGATATACGGGCTATTGACCGCAGCGGCGGCGCGTGCCTCCCGCTGAAAGCGCTCGACGATCGTGGCAGAGCCGGCGAGGGAAGGGTCGAGAACCTTGACGGCGAGGCGCTTGCCGATATCGACGTGCTCGGCTTCGTAGACGGCGGCCATGCCGCCGCGCCCGATTTCCCGCGTGATGCGGTACTTGTCGGACAGGACAGCCCCGATGGGGAGCTCGGACCTGGTGAGGGGCCGCATGATGTTCGAACAGACCTCGGACGGGCAACCGACAAACCATCTTAGATCACGGCGCGTTGAAGGCAAAAGCTCCTCGCGTCGGGGATGACGAATTTCGTGCTCGATGGCAGGAGCATCACCTTGGGGCCTGCAGGGGTGGCTTTTCGGCAAGGGCGGGAAACGAGCAAATGCCCGGCGCCAGCGCGGCGATGCTGCACCTGGGAGGCACGCCAATGCTGTGGCGACGACGGGTGGGAGGACGACCTGCCGTTGCAGAGCCACCGACGCGTGGGGCGCGAGTGCCGGCTTCGGGAGCGGAGTCGCGCCCTGTTCGGACGGGCCAACGGCATCATGGACGTGCCATCGACTTGACACGCCTGCCCGGTTCCATGTCCAATTGGATTCTACATGTCCCCGCCCGGTCCGGCGGATTGCCGGGAGCCGGTGTGCGTGCATGGGCGCGGATCCGGGAAGAGCCCGGATCCTCGTCGTGCCTCGATAGGGACAGGAGCCAGCATGGACACCAACACATCGCAACCCCGCACCTCCCGCATCGGCGGGCTCGAACAGCTCGGCAAGTACGAGCTCGTGTGCGTCCTGGCGCGCTCCGACCTGGGCTCTCTGTGGGCGTCCGTGATCACCTACGGCGACGGCCTCGGGCAGCTGATGGCCGTGCAGCGTATCGTGGTGCGCCCGGGTGATGAAGAGACGCTCACCGAGCCGATCCGCCAGGCGGTCGAAGCTCTCAAGGGGTTGCGTCGGCCAGGCGTGATTCCTGTCGTGGACTGCGTCGTGAGCCCTGGTCGTCTGGGGGTGGTCAGCGAGTACGTCGAGGGCGAGCCTCTGCGATCCCTGCAGAACCTCGCCTCGCTCAAGAAGTCGCCGATCTCGGCCGGCGTGGCGATTCGCTTGGGTCTGGACATCCTTGAGGGACTGGTTGAATTCCACGGCTTGGCGGCCGAGAACGAATCTCTCGCCAAGTACGTGTACGGCGGTCTCTCTCCGGACACGGTGGTGGTCACGGTCAAGGGTAAGGCGCACCTGCTCAATCCGGGGCTTGCCGCGGTGGCAGCCAGCTTGCCCGCGCTGTCCTGGCACACCGCAGCCCTGGCCTACCGCTCTCCCGAGCACCTGGGCTCCGGCAAGCCCGTCGATGCGCGAACCGACGTGTTCGTGGCAGGCGTGATGTTGTGGGAGCTCCTCGCGCAAAAGCCGCTGTTCCAGACCCGGTCGGCGGGCGGCACTCCTTCCGAGCCTCCGCGCAGCAGCAAGCGCAACGACCAGGTCACGATGGCCCAGCAAGTGCTCAGTGCGCCCATCGAGCGCCTCGACAAGCCGGCGCTGCCTACACCCGTCTCCAAAGAGCTTGCGGACGTCATCGACAAGGCGCTTCAGCGTGAGCCCGCAGCCAGGTTCGGCTCGGCGCGCGAGATGGCCGAAGCATTGGCCCTCGCCGCCAAGGACATGACGGCATCCACGACCCAGGTCGCCGAGATGGTCGAGGCTCTCGCCTCGTCGACCTTGACGACGAGGCGATCGGCCATTGCGCGGGCAGGCGTCGAGGTGGCGCCCGAACCCAGCGGTGCACGCAAGACGCCGTCCGACGACGAGGACGTGTTCGGTTCGGACTGGGTCGTCGACGCGGACTCCGGATCGGACGAGAAAATCCATGCGCTGGGAGCCGGGGCCCTGGCCGTGACGCCGAGTCCATCGGCGGCTATCGCGGTCGGTCCAAAGCCGGTCGTGGCGCCGAAGACCGCGGTTGCGCCCAAGGCTGCAGTCGCGTCCAAGGCTGCAGCCACGCCCAAGGTTGCAGCTACGCCCAAGGCCGACGCGCTTCGCACACCACCGCCTGGGATTGTCAGGCCGACGGCGAAGGCGGACGTGGCAAAGGCAAAGCCGCAGGCTGCCAAGGCCGGCGATCCAAAGGCCACTCCGGCGCCGGCTGCGGCTGCACCTGCCGAGGCCCCCAAGCCTGCCGAGCAGAGGGCCAGTCCGGTGCCGCCTGTCGCAACGTCCCCGGCCGACGACGATTTCGGCATCGACGTGGAGCTATCCGACGACGAGGCCGCGCACGTCGCGCCTGATAGTGGCAAGAGCCCGGCGCCGCCCAGCAGGCGTCCGCCGCCACCCCCAGTGGTGGCGAAGGCCGGCGCCAAGGAAGCCGCAGACAAGCCGCCCGTGGCACCGGCCGGACCGGCTCCGACCGCCGTCGACGTCCCGCCGCCGCAACCGTCGGCCGAGGGCGACAACGCTTTTATGAGCGATGCGGGTGCCGACGCGTTCTCCGGTGGAGGCGATGACGTATTCGCCGCCCCGAAGGTTGAAAAGCCGGTCGAGTCGTCCGAACAGGCCGTGTCGTCCGGGATGTGGTCGCCGCCCGCGGACAAGAGCGAACCGACCGAAGTCCAAGAGGTTCCGCCGCCCCCGGCCGAGCAACCCGCCGGACCCGCCCGCGTCGAAGAGGAGCCGCCCGCGCCGATCTCCGCGCGTCCCCAAGTCGACTCCGAATCCGACGAGGAGATCGATGCGCGCCTGGCCATGGCCGCGCAGCGTCGCCGCAAGGGCTATGTCGTAATCGGGATCATGGGTGGCCTCGCGGTGCTGGTGGGCCTCGGTGCGCTCATCCACGTGTTGACGAGCTCCTCGCCCGAGGAAACGCCCGTGGCCGCGAAGGTTGCGCCGCCCGCGCCGACTCCGGCACCGACGCCGTCGGCAACCGCGGAGGCGCCCGCGGCGACGACGGCCCAGCCGGCGCCCGCGCCAAGCGCCACTGCCGAGCCTGCACCCACCGAATCGGTGGCAGCCGCATCGGCCGAGCCAACGGCGCCGTCCTCCGAAACCGGCGCCCCGCCGGAAACGTCGAAGCCCGCGACGCCCAAGCCGCCCATGGGCAAGCCCAGGCCCCCCACGGGCAAGCCCAAGCCGTACACGCCCTCGGGGATCTGACCCGCCGCGGACCCATCGACACCTTCCCACGCTGGCTTGTGTCCACTTGTGCGTGCGTCCAAGCGCGTGATACCGTCAGACCATGGGCGGATATCTTCCGAGAACAGTTCTAGCCGTGGTGTTGGCGCTCGGTGCCGTTGGGCTGTCGACCACCAGCCACGCACAAGGCGCGAGTGTCGCGTCGGCCACCCCGCAGCAGAAGCAAGACGCGCAGAAGGCGTTCATGGCTGCCATGGATGACTTCAACGCCAAGCGCTTCGACAAGGCTTACGAGGGGTTCAAAGCATCCTACGACGTCGTGGCGAGTCCCAACTCGCACCTGATGATGGCCCGGGCGCTCCGGGAAGCGGGCAAGACGTTAGAGGCATATCGGGAGTTCGACCGCGTCATGGCCGAGGCTTCCGCGGCCGCTGCCGAGGACCCGAAGTACAAGGAGGCCGAGCAGGCTGCCATGACCGAGGGGCGCGCCATGCGGGCGAATCTCGCCATGGTCACGCTCAATCTCACCGGCGCGCCTCCGGACGCCAAGGTCACGGTTGGCGGGCAGCCCGTCCAGCAATCCGAGTGGGCCAAGCCATTGCCGGTTCTGCCGGGGGAGGTCACCGTCGTGATCTCCGCGCCCGGAAAGACGGATATCCAACGAACGCTCCAGTCCCCCGCGGGCAGCGACCAGACCGTCGCCATCGATCTCGGCAAGGAGTG
>JAJZQG010000108.1 GCA_021847645.1 Myxococcales bacterium | reverse complement strand
CTCCCCGGCCGCTACCCAGCACGTCGCTTCGCCGTCTAACCCGCCGGCGCCAGATTGGAGGGCGGGCCGGTGCCTGCACTGCCTGCGGCGGGGGAGGCGCCGGCGGCACCGAGCGTTCCGCGTACTCCGAATCGCAGGGCAACCCAAGGCTCCCTTGTGCACCCTCGCTTCTCGCGCTAGCTTGGAGCGCTTTCGTTTTCCTGGAAAGGGATGTCTGATGTGCTTTCCCTTGGCAAGGGTCGGTCCGCTCGCCGTTGTCGCCGTCCTGCTCGCGATGTCTGGTTGCGGAGCTGGTGACTCCAACTCCAACGCCATCCCGGGCGGAGGTGCTGGCGCGGCAGGAGCCGGCGGCACCGACGGAGGCATCGGTGGGACAGGCGGGTTCGGCACTGGCGGTTCCGGCGGAACCGCTGCAACCGGCGGCACCGGTGGCGGCACGGGCGGCACCGCAGGCACGGGCGGCACCGCAGGCACGGGCGGCAACAGCAGCGGGCAACCGGGCATGGCCATCGTAGCCGGCGGCACTGTGTGCTCCAGCCCAAGCTACAAGGCGGTTGTCACTCTTGGTGAGAGTCCCGGTGCCAACACCTCGATGACCTCACCCCATTATCATCTTGTCGGCGGCGTCGTGGGAGCCACCCAATCGCCGTGAGCTTGGAGGAGTTCGAGTCATGAAGGGCATTCTTCGTCATTCTGCATGGACCGGGTTGCTGGCTGCGACGGCGTTCGCATGGGCTGCCGACTCGGCCGCTGCCGTGCCTCGCGTCCTCACCGAGCAGGGCCGGCTTCTGGACAACAACGGCCAGCCCGTCGCCGGCTCCGTCTCGGTCAAGTTCACGCTCTACGACGCGGCCGCGGGCGGCACGTCCCTGTGGACCGAGACGCAAACCATATCGCTGGATGATGGGTTCTTCTCGGCCCGGCTGGGCGAGACGACACCGATCCCGAACACGGTGTTCACCGGCGCCACGCGCTATCTCGGAGTGACCATCGGCAACGACACGGAGATGTCGCCGCGCCAGGCCATTACGAGCGTGCCTTACGCGCTGATGGCAGACAACGCAACGGGCGACATCACCCCAACGACGATATCGGTCAATGGCCAGGTGGTCATCGACGCATCGGGCAATTGGGTCGGTCCAAGCAGCGGGCTCGTTGGCGCGACGGGGCCTGCTGGTGCGACCGGACCTGCGGGACCTGCGGGTGCGACCGGTGCGACAGGACCCACGGGACCGGCGGGCGCGAAAGGTGCGACGGGACCGACGGGACCGCAAGGCGTTCAAGGCGTTGCTGGCCCGACGGGACCGACCGGTCCGCAAGGCGCGCAGGGGCCTGCCGGACCTGCTGGTCCGCAAGGACCGCAAGGACCGCAGGGTACCCAGGGGCCGGCGGGGCCGACTGGGCCAATCGGTCCGCAAGGTCTTCAAGGCGTTGCGGGGCCGGCCGGAGCCATGGGACCGACGGGACCAACGGGACCGACCGGGCCGACGGGCATCGTTGCGACCGCGGCGTTCGCAGGCTCGGCGGGTTCCTTCGCGGCGAACGCGACGACCTTCGCGTTCGCAGGCCCGCCCGCCACGGTCACCGTCGCGACAGGACAGAGGCTCACGGGAGTAGCTTCGGCTCCGCTGGCAACAACCTCGGGCACCGCGTCGTTCGACTACGGACTCTGCTACCAGGCAAGCGGTGGTGCGATCACGCTGGTTGCGGGTCAGTTCAACTATCAGACCGCCACTGCGACCGCCACACGGACCAGCGTTGCCACGGCGAGCTCGGTCATGCCGGGCGCCGGCACGTACACCGTCGGATTCTGTGCCCGGAACGGTTCCGCCACCGCAATCGATAATAACGATTGGGTCAACGGCTGGGTTCAGGTCACCAACTGACGTCCTCCCCCCTACCCGCCCGATGACCGCCGACAAGCCCGCTATCTCCACACCTGTCGCCATTCTCGCCGGCAGCATCATCATCGGCCTGGGCTTGTACTTCGGACTGCGGTCCGGACGCGGGGAGCAGCCTGCCCTGGGCTCCGCCTCCGCGTCGCCCGCGGGCTCGGCGAGCACAGCCGGACAGCCGGACAGCACGCCCCGCCGCCGCGACACCGCCGACACCCCGGTCCCCGTAGCCGCCCCGAGTGTCGTCGCGCAGCAGGCGCAGGCAGCCCTCGACCACTACAAGCCTATGCTGACGGACAGATGCCTTCACGAGCCACGCGCCACCAACGCGGCGCCGGCCGAGATACGGCTGTCCTTCAATGTCACTTTCGGCGCCGATGGTGCCCAGGTCGCCCGGGGCCTGCAGGAGCAACGCGGCTATTCCGACCCATCCGTCACCCGGTGCGTCGGCGATCTCCTACCCCCGCTGAAGATCCCGCCGCCCGGGGCGATCACCCAGGTCGACATCTCGCTCGTGCTGCGTTGAGCACCGTCAATACCACTTTCGTAATCGCACCTCGATGCTCGGCTCCGACGCCAGGGCGCTCTGCAGCTCCGGGTGCGGGTGTTCATGACGGATGTCCTTGCGAGCTGATGTCCACGCTCGTTGCCTAACGTCGGTGAGCGGGAATGTCGAGGAGGCACCGTCGTCACGGCCGCCGGGCGGCAGGGTCACGGCCGCGTGACGACCACCGAATGCTCACCGGCGGCGACCTTGACCCATACGCGGCCGCCTGCCGTCGCGTCATACAGCCATCCCTGGGGCAAAGGATCCAGCGCATCGAGCGAAGCGGCTTCGGCCATCGCTACGCCGTTGTCCGTCACCGACGCGGGCTTCGCGCTCATCGACATGACCTCGAAGAGGGTGCCGCTTCGAAACTCCGACCCGTCACTGGACGAGAGCGTCACGGCCGACGGGTCATCTTGCTGGGAGAGCTCGGCGCCGTCGAACACGGTGAACGAGGAGGCCGGGCCCGGGGCGACTCTCACGTAGAGAACGCCCGGCGACGTTGCATAGGAGTCGACCCGAGCCGGGTCGGTCGTGGGCGATAGCGTGTCGATGGTCGGGCGCAACAAGGGAATGATGCCACCGGCGCGCAGGAACAGGGGCAAGCGGTCGAGCGGCGCGTCGACATCCGCACGCGCGCTGCCCGCGTGCGCCTCGCCGGTCCACCAGTCCACCCACTTGCCGGGCGGAAACAGCACGGATCGGCTGCGTGCTCCGCTCTCGAGCACGGGCGCCACCAGCAGGTCGTCGCCGAATAGGTACTCGTCGGAGGGGTGCTCGCCGGCCTCGGGAAACGCGAGACCGAAGGGACGTTCGATGGGCCGGCCATTGGTTGCGATGGCCTTCGCATAGGTCCATTCATAGGGGAACAGGCGCAGGTGCAGCCTCGTGTAGTCGCGGTACCAGCCCAGCATCTCGGTGTCGAAGCCGTTGTCCGCGGTCGGCTCCCACGCTACGTCGTTGGCGCCGGTGCCGATCTGCATGACGGTCGACAGGGCGGTCTGCTCGAACCAGCGTGTGAACAGCTCCTTGTTCGTGGGCGAGTGACGGTAGCCGCCCGTGTCCGATCCGTAGAATGGGAATCCGGAGGGCCCGAGGGTCAGCCCCGCAATCACCGACGCGGGCAGTCCGCCCACTGCATTGTAGGACTCGCCGTTGACCACCAGCTTCTCGCGGTGCTTCGAGAAGCTCGCGTCCAGGTCGCCGGGCCAGATCACGCGGGCGCTCACCTGGTCGCCGTACTTTCCCGCGCGGCAGAGCAGGAACCCGCCGTCCGGCGGCAGCGTCTCCGCGTAGACGCGGTGATACAACAACGTAAACAGGCTGTGCATCGTCCGCTCGTCGCTACCGTCGGCGAACTCCCACACGTTGCGCGCGCCGAGCAGGCCCGGGACCACGTCTTCCCCGTAGTCCATCTTGTACCCCTCGATGCCCATGTCCGTGTAACGACGGATCAGCCCCTGCCACCACCCGTACGCCGCGGGGTTCGTCAGGTCGATCGGCTTGCCCCAACCGTTGAGCAGCAGTCCGGCCTGCTTCGGGTAGTAGCCCTTGGCGTTGGCCTCGTCCCGCAGCGCCTGGGTGCTCGGATCGGCCTCGTCGAGATAGGGCGTGTGCCATAGCCCCACGCGGAAGCCCAGCGCGTGAGCCTTGTCGATCATCGCCTGCGGGTCCGGGAACTGGGCGGCATTGAAGTCGAACGTGTTGACTCCGGTGGCGTACGGCCGATCGATCCAGATCGCGCTCGTCGCCAGATCCAGATCCCGCATGGCGTCCAGGTCGGCCTCCACCTGGGCCTGGTCACGGTTCTCGTCGCGCCACACCCACGGGCCCAGCGCCCAGCGGCTCGGCAGGGTCGGGTAGCCCGTTACGTCGTAGTAGATCTTCGTGATGTCGAGCGGGTGGTCGGCGCCGAACAGGTGGAACACCAGCCCCTGGGTCGAGGCGGCTCCGGTCCCGAATGCGACGTCGATGAGATCGTCGGCCCCCGTGGCTACGTCGAAGACGCCCGGATACCTGCTCTCGACGAACAGGCCCCAGCCGCGCGTGCCGATCAGCAGGGGAACGGGAACGTGCGCCTCGTTGTAGCCGCTTTCGAGCGAGCCGTCGGCCTCGAGCTGCATGGCGCGCGCGTGACCGCGGTGGTTGACGTCGTCCAGGTATTCGCCCAGCCCGTAGAAGCCTTCGCTGGCATCGGCCCGCGGACGCAGCCGCACGATCGCCACCGGCACGCCCGCTTCGTCGGGCGTGAGGACCAGGCGGAAGCTGCCGGCCGCCGACGCCTCGACCTGCATCGTGGCGGTCTTGCCCTCGTCGAACGCGAGCTCGAGGCGAAACGAGGTCTGCTCGGTGGCCTCCAGCCGCGCGTGAGCCACGGAGAGCCAACGCAGCCCGTCCGGCTCTCGCGTCAGGGGCCCGGGCTCGAGGATCGGGTACGGGTCGTAGTTCGCGCTGTCGCTCAGCGTGGTCACGGCACCGAGCTGCAGGCCGTCGAGGGGGAATCGCAGCAGGGGATCCGCGCCGCGGGACAGCACCATCTGCAGATCGGACGCGCGGACGGTCACCGTGTAGGGGCCTGCGGACACGGCGACGTCGTCGGACAGGCCGGTAGCCTGGGCTTGGGGCACGAGGGTCTCGTCCGGGCCGCAGCCACAAAGGCAAACGGCCGCGGGGAGCACCGGAAGCGTCGAAGCGAGCAAGAGCAGGCGCCGAAGCGATGGGCAGGGCATGGATGGATAAGGATAGCAGGTGTCGCGTCGGGTCGTAGCCACGCGATCAGGCAGCCGGCCGCTGCAACGCGGGCCGTGCGGAGGTCGCGCATGTGGGTCTTTCGATTCGTCGCCCGCCGTGCGCGGATAAGCTTTCCACAGCGCCGAGATCGGGTATTCTCGCCGCGCCAAGCTGGCGGTTGAGCCTTCGAGCGGCGCGTGCAGGGCTATCGACGATGCGTCGCGGCGGACGGCAATGCTGCCGCTATGGAGGAGGAACTCGAATGATGCGTGAAAGAATGTGGTTCGGGGCCGTTGCCATGCTGGCCGCGTCGCTCGCGATCGGCGGCTGTTGTGGTGGAAGCAAGTCCAGTGGCTCCGGCGAGAGCTCCGACGAGAGCGCCGCGGGCGCGGCCAAGGCCAAAGTCGGGGAGCCTTTCAAGGCACCGGGCAGCGACTTTACCGTCACAGTCCTCAACGCCGCGGTGACCGACGCGATCGGCGACACGAAGCCCAACGGCGCCGGCGAAAAGTTCGTCATCGTCTACTACAAGCTCAAGAACACGGGCAAGGAGCCCAGCAGCGCGCTGCTCGCTTTCGACGAAAAGCTCCAGGACAAGAGCGGCGCCAAGTACGAGACCTCGACGGACGGTGCGCTGGCGCTGGCGCTGGCGGAGCCCGAATCGAGCAAGGGCACGCTCGACAAGCTGCCGGTCGGCGCGGAGATCCCGCAGGTTGCCGTCTACGCGGTGCCGGGCGACAAGGCCAAGGGCGAGCTCGAGGCCGTGTTCAGCGAGCTCATTTCCCTGGGAACGCCCAAGTCGGTGTCCGTGGCCGTCACTCCGACCGAGAAGAAGTTCGGCGGCGGTCGCGCTCCGGCAGGCAGCGCGGCCAAGCCCGCCGGCTCCAAATAGCCCCGCGCCCGTGGACCGATCCGCACGGCGGGCCGGCGTCGCCACCATAACATCGTGCCACCAACGTCACGCGCTTGGCGTGACGCCTCTGCCGTTCGGGGCGTGGGGCAACCCTACTTGCCGGCGGCCGGTGCGCCGGCGAGCTTGGTGTAGCGTTCTTCGGGCCCGGGCGGCACGAACAGCTGAATGGCCACCAGCGGACCTGTTTCATCGGGCTTCCACGCGTGCTGGGCACCGGCCGGCGCCATCACGACGGTCCCCGGCCGCACTGGCACGTCCTTGGGGAAGGGGCCGCGCTCCTGCGACAGGCCGGCGCCGCTGAACTCCAGCGCTCCGCTGGCCTGCAGCGGCAGCAGGATCTCCCAGGAATCCTTGTGCTCGTGCGCCGCGACCGGCAGGTTGGGCCCGAGAATCATCGTGCCCAGATAGGCTCGGGGCGACTGCTCGCGCGTGAACGCCATGCGAGCGTGCGCCTCACCGTGCGCCCACGCCAGATCGGGCTGCCGCTGCAGATCCGTCACGACCAGCGGAGCGGCACGCTTGCCCCAGAAGTAGTTCTTCTCGTGGGCACGCAGGTCGGCCACCTTGTCACCCAACGAGCCTTCGTCGGCATAGGCCACAAGCAGCACATCGGCACCAGCCTTGTCGGCGGCGAGGGCGACGCCGACGCCGGGCGCGACGAACGCACCCCAACTCTGCAGCGCAGCGAGCTTGCCGCCCTCCGCGGGGACGACCGACACGACACCGTGGAGCACCACGCCGAGCAAGCCGAAGCCCTTGGCGCGGGGAAAGTCGAGGCGCTCCTTGGCGCCGAGGTGCTCTTGCCACAGGGCCACGGGCGGCGCGATGCCCAGATCGGGGCTGGCACTCAGCGCCGGTTGCTGGGTCTCGCCCGGCTTGGGAACCAGCCCCGTTCGCCAGCAGCTCGGGCGGGCACAGCTCGCCGTGCGATCGGCCAACTGCAGCGACGCTTCGGCCGGCAGGTCGGAGGACACGGGGACCGGCGGCGGGCTCACGGTCGCGGAGCCCGAGGCGGAGGAGGAAGCTGTCGGCTCGGTGGAGATGTACAGCGGCTTCGCGCTGGTCGAAGCGGTGGGAAACGAGCCGGAGTCGATCGGCTTGGGCGGCGGCGGCGTGCACGCGTACCCAAGCAGCACACCGCAGATCGAGACGGCCAGAAGGGGAAGGGCGTAGCGGTTCATAGGCGGCAGTCTACCAGCGTGCGTGAGAAATCCATCCCACTCGTGCATTCTCGCATCCGTCGAGGAAAACAGGTCCTGTTCGACGCGGGTGACGCGCGCCCGTCCGCGCCTGTTGCGCGAGCCAACCCACGAGGGGGCAAGGCGCCCGTACGACCGGCTGGCCTTCGACGGCCGGCCTTGCTAGAGCCTGTTGCACGCTCCGATCGCACCAGCCGATCGGGCCGGGAAAGCCACACGCATGAAGAAGAACTACGTGCTCGACACGAACGTGCTCCTGCACGATCCCCACGCCATCTTCAAGTTCGAGGACAACGACGTCATTCTCCCCATCTTCGTGATCGAAGAGATCGACCACTTCAAGCGGGAGGGCTCCGAGCGAGGGCGAAACGCCCGCACGGTCGCCAGGCTCATCGATGAGCAGCGCGCGCGCAACGGTTCGCTGGCCAAGGGTGTGCCCCTGGAGCAAGGCGGTACGCTGCGCGTGGCCCTGCCTTCGCGTCGCGACGCCCTGCGCATCGCGTTGGATCCCACCAAGGCCGACGCCGCCATCCTGCAGGTCGCCCTCGACGTGCGCGACGCGGCGCCCGAGATGCCGACGATCCTGGTGACCATGGACACGAACCTGCGCGTGCGTGCCGATGCGCTCGGGGTCACGTCGGAGAACTTCGAGAACCAGCGGGTGCAGGTCGATCAGCTCGACCTGGGGCTGCGCGACATCCAGGTGCCGGCCGAGACGATCGACGCTTTCTACAACAAGAAGGAAGCGCCTTTGCCCGAAGGTGTGGAGCTCAACCCGAACGTGTGCGTGCAGCTGCGCGATGCCGCGGACCCGAGCGCCACGGCGCTGGGACGTTACGACGCCGCCAAGAATTGCGTCGTTCCCCTCAAGGTGCCGCACGAGGGCGTCATGGGCATTCGCCCGCGCAATCGCGAGCAGGCCTACGCCCTGGACCTGCTGCTGGACGACAACATCAAGCTGGTGACGCTGGTGGGAAAGGCGGGTACCGGCAAGACGCTGCTGGCCCTGGCCGGCGCGCTCAGGCGCACCATCGACGACGGGGCTTACTCGCGCGTGCTCATCAGCCGTCCTATCATCCCGCTGGGGCGCGACCTGGGCTATCTGCCGGGCACAGTCGACGAGAAGCTCAACCCGTGGCTGCAGCCCATCTACGACAACCTGGACCTGCTGCTGGGCTCGGGCTCGACCAAGAAGGGCATGAGCCTGCCCAAGCTGGTCGACGACGGCCTGATCCAGGTCGAGCCGCTGACCTACATCCGCGGCCGGAGCCTGCCCCACCAGTACTTGATCGTCGACGAGGCGCAGAATCTCACGCCCCATGAGGTCAAGACGATCATCACGCGCTCCGGCCAGGGCACCAAGGTCGTGCTCACCGGCGACCCGTTCCAGATCGACAATCCCTACGTGGACAGTGCATCCAACGGCCTGACGATCGCGACCGACCGATTCAAGGGCGAGCGCCTCGCGGGCCATGTGGTGCTGCTCAAAGGCGAGCGAAGCGAGCTCGCCGAGCTCGCCAGCAACCTGCTGTAGCCGTCCCGTGCGGCACGGCACGCGACACCGGGCCGGCGGACCCCGTCCGCTCGCCTGCCAACGTGCTATACCGCGTCGAGCCTCATGCGCGACGCCGACTCACCTGCCTACTTCCGCTCCCCGACTGCGCGAACACGAATGGCCGCACGCCTCGGCACGGCGTGCTTCGCAGCCACCTTTACGCTGCTCGCAAGCTCCATCGCCGCGGCCCAATCGCCCCCGCCAGCGCCGTCTCTGCCCGAGGTGAGCGCACCCGCGTCCGCCGGACAGCGCGCCTTGGCTGTCGGTGTGCTCCCCGGCCCGCAAGGGCCCTCGTTGCGCGCGCGCATCTGCGCGACCACCCCGTGCTCGCTCGCGGCGTCCGACGCCCGGCCGCTCGCGCTGCGCGATGCGCCCGACGCCGCGCAGATCGCCGGCGCGCGGCTGACTGTTCTGCACATCGCCCGCAACCGAACCGTGGTGCACATCGACGCCGGCCAGGGCGTGTCGCGCTGGCAGGCTCTCGTCGCGGCACCTGTCGGTGCCGGCGCCGAGCCGCTCGTCCTCTGGAGCGGACGAACGCCGCCGTATCCCACGGACGGGCAGGATCAGGCCGACGCGCTGCAGATCACCGAACCGGCCGCGGACGGCACGGTCAACGTGCTGGTGGGCCAGACCCACCCCGACATCGAGATTTGCGGGCGTCCGAGTCTGTTGTCACCCCGCGTGGTGTACGCCGGAGATCTGTCGCTCAAGCAGGTCAAGCTGCAGCGACTGTCGCAGCAGGAGCGTGAGAAGGCCACCCGGCTCGAGGCGGTCGCGCTCACCTCGGAACAACCCGCGCCGCTGGGCAGGCTGCTCGCCGCGCAGGGTGCGTCGAGCGCGATCGGCTCACCGCTCGCGGTCGTGGATGCGAACCCGGACACCGTCTGGAGCGAAGCACGAGGCGGCGAAGGACGAGGCGAGTTCCTCACGCTGCGCGCGCCTGCCGAGGTGCCCCTGGTGTCGATGACCTTCACCTTCCGCCCGCCGAACGCCGATGTGCCCGACGGCGCCGCGCCACGCCAGTTCTGGCTCGCAACGCCCGACAAGCTGTTCGAGGTCGCCGTGCCCGAGGACGCCTGGAAGACGCCCGGCTCGCGCTACCAGGTGCGGTTTCCCGAACCGCTGCACGCCTCGTGCGTGGCCATGGTGCTTGGCGACGCGTCGGCACCTCGTGGCCAGAAGGACATTCGCGTCACCGTGGCGGAGATCCAGGCGCGATCGGAGTGGGACGGCGCTGCCGATGTGCAAGGGCTGGTCGCCGCGCTGGCAGGCGGGGGCGAGCGTGCTCGTTCCGCCGCACAGGTGTTGATGCGGGGCGGAGAGCCTGCGCAGCGTGCCTCGCTGCAAGGCTATGCCGCGCTCGACGAAGCCGGCCGCCAGCTGGTGCTCGACGTGCTCGACACCGCACCGTGCGAGCTGGCCGCCCCGCTGGTTGCGTCGGTGCTCGCGAGCCCGTCAGCCAGGGTCAGGCAGCGCGCGCAAGACCGAGTGCGGCGCTGTGGACGCTACGCAGCCCCGGCGCTTACGGCTGTGCTCGACCACGGTCCCGGATGCGACGCTGGCTACGACAATCCCAAGCTCTGCCGGACCGCGACCCGGTCGGCGCCGGGGCACCTGGGCGCGGCTCGTCTGGCCGCGGGCGAGGAGCTCGCCAGCGTCTCGCCCTTGATCGCCGTCCAACACCTCGCCCCCTTGCTCGAAGGAGCGGACGCGCCGTCGCGATCGTGGATTCGAGCGAGCCTGGCGCGGGCCACCCGACACGAGGACGGCCGGCAGGCGCTGGCGGCTCTGATGGTGAGCGCGCCGCCCGCGCGTGCGCTCGACCTGCTGCGCGCGGTGCAGGACCGCTTCGAGCAGATGCCTTGGGCCGCGGCCACCACCTTCGGCAAGCTCGCCACGGCCGACACCGACGAACGGACACGCTATCTGCTGTGCCCGGTGGCGGCCCGCCTCGCCGCCCTGGGCCACGACCCGGCCGCCCGTTACTTGTTCGACCGCATCCTGCACGATCCCTCCGCCATGGTTCGCGCCCATGCCATCGACGTAGCCGCGCCCGTCCAGGCACTTCATCCCGCGATCGGCTACGCCCTGGAAGACCCGAACGTCCGTGTTCGCGCCGCGGCCGCCCACGCGCTGCGCGGAGACGCCGCTGCGTCCGACTGGCTCGTGCGCCGCCTGATGATCGACGAATGGCCTGCGATTCGCGCCGATTCCGCCAAGGCGCTGGCGTCGGGCGGGGGTGGCGCGCAAGCCGACGACGCCCTGGCGCGCGCGTTGTCGGATGGGTCGCATGCGGTCCGCGGCGCTGCCGTGACGGCGCTCGGCGAGCGGCGAGCGGTAGCGCACGCGGCAGAAGTCCGCGAACGCGCCGAAGACTCCGAGGAGCCGGTGAGCGTGCGCATCCAGGCCGTGCGTGCGCTCGGCCGCATGTGCGATCCCGGAGCCCTCGACACGCTGACGATCTTCGCGCGAAGGTCGGCCGACGGCATGTCGCCGGAAGCGGCCAGCGGGCTCGGCAGGGTAGCGATCGTGGCGTTGGGCAGGCTTCATCCGCCAGACCTCGCCAAGCGCCTCGAGCCGCTGATGACCGGCCAGCGAGTCCCTGCCCAGGTGCGCGCCGCCGCCGAGTCCGCGCTGCACGAAACGGACGTGTGCAAGCCGTCACGCTAACGGCGCCCCGAGCATTCCTGATCGACGGCGCAGCGCGGGCCGCAGGCTTGACGCCTTCGGGTCGGTGTCCCATGGCTGGTCGCATACGGCGACAGGGCCGCTGGCGAGCGATCGGTGAGCGCCCGTCCCAGGCGACCGGGAGGTTGATTTGGCGTTGGCGCAGCAATCGATGGACGCCTCGGGTTCCGAGCCGCTACTGGTCAGTCTTCGCCATCGCGTTTCCCGCGTGGCCGGCGGCCTTCGCGCGCGATCGGACCGCACCCTCGACCGGCTGCTATTCCTGTACGGCTCCAGGCGGTTCGACGAGAGATTCGGCTCTCATACGCTGCAGTCGGGCGACGATCTCTCCCCAGCGTCACCCCACGCCGCTGGGACGGTGACGCCCGCGGTCTTCCACCGGATGATCGCCGAGACGGGCCTCGATCCCGGCTATTGCACATTCGTCGATGCGAGCTGCGGTGGCGGTCGCGCTTTGCTTCTCGCGGCCGCTGATCGTTGGAAAGCTATCCTCGGGCTGGCCTCTTCGCAGGAGACTTGCCAGCTGGCGCGACGCAACATCGCAGCGGTACGAAAGAGATACCCGTCGATCCAGGAGATCGAGGTGCGCCAGGGGGACCTTGGATCCCTGGCGCTGCCGATGACGCCTGCCGTGCTGTTGCTCGGGCCGTCGTCCTCACCGGCCGACCTTCAGGCGCTGCTCTCGGCCCTTGCGTCATCGATGCAAGACTACCCGAGAGAGATTGCCATCTTGTGTCCTTCGGGAACGGGCTGGAGCGTCCTCGATGGCGCGCCGGGCCTGCGCCTGTGGACGTCGCAGTCGTCCTATCGCATCTACATGGCGCGTTCGGCTGCGCCGTCGCCCAAGGCTGCTGTCGCGGCCGCCAGCGCTTTTCGCTGGGAAGCGTTGCACGACGCCGGGGATATCGACGGTATCGCCGAAGAGTGGAACGCGTTGGCGCGTGGCAACCCGGCGTCCCTGATGTCCGACGCGACGTGGATGCGCTGCATGTTCGACGCATTCGAAGACGACGGCACGCGAGTCATTCACCTGCTGCGCAGGCACGGGAAGCTCGAAGCGGTCGTGCCCATGCAGCTCAAGCACGGAGTGCCTCGCATCTGGTACTCGGTCGGCAACGAGCACGCCGTCTATGGGGCAATCACGGCCGACGAACAGGCGCCCGGCGTGATCCGCGAAGTGCTGCGCAAGCTCACGGCCGACGGCGACGCCGTGCTGTTCCGTCGCCTGATTCGCACCAGCCCGCTGTTCGATCGGCTGCTCGACGAGGCGAGGGACTTGCGCCTGCCGACCCGGGTCGAGCCGATGGACCCGGACACGTACTTCAAGCTCTCGGCGCCCTGGAAGGACGTGGAGCGGACCCTGCCCCGAAGCCAGGTGCGCGATGCCGACAAGAAGCGCGCACAACTGCGAAAGTTGGGCGATCTGCGCTTCGAGGTGCTGACCGGCGGTGAGGACCTGGCTGCCTCGCTGTATGCCTGCTTCGGCCTCGAGGCCAGCGGCTGGAAGGGCCAGCGGGGCTCACCCGTCCTCGGGTCGGCCGACACCCAGCGCTTCTACACCAACCTGGCCGTGCGCGCGTCGGCGGCCGGCCACTTCGTGTTGTACCTGCTGCGCCTGGACGGCCGCATCATTGCGTTCGGCTACGGGCTGCGGGGCGAGTCGCGCGTGGACCTGCTGAAGATCGGCTATGATCAGAGTCTGTCGGAGGCAAGTCCCGGCCGCCTCTTGCAGCTGTCCGCCATGGAGCACGAGTGCGACGGCGCAATCACCACCACGTTCCACCTCGGGCGCGTGTCGGCCTGGAAGCAGCGATGGTCGCCGCGCCTGATGCCGCTCTGCCGCGTATGGGTCCTGTCCGCCGGTCTGCGCTCCCGCGCCCTGCTCGGCACAACGCCGTTGCTCCGGTCCACGGTGCGGTCGAACCGGGCACTGCTCGAGGCGGTTCAATGGGCACGCACGGTGCGCCGCGGGGAATCGACGGGGCGCGTGATTCGCGATGACCAGTGCGCCCGCGGGATAGCTCAGTACCGGTAGTGGTTCGGCTTGAAGGGACCCTCGACCGGCACGCCGATGTACGTGGACTGCTCTTCGGTCAGCTTGGTCAGCTTGGCCCCAAACTTGGCGAGGTGCAGGTGCGCTACCCGCTCGTCCAGGTGCTTGGGCAGCACCGATACGGTCTTGCCGTAGCGCTGCGCATTCTGGTGCAGGTCGAGCTGCGCCATCACCTGGTTGGTGAACGAGGCGCTCATCACCAGGCTCGGATGGCCCGTCGCGCATCCCAGGTTCACCAGGCGTCCCTCCGCCAGCACCAGGATCGAGTGGCCGCCGCCCTTGGGCCCGTGCTTGGTGTTCTTGAACTTGAACTCGTGCACCTGCGGCTTGATCTCGATCTTCTCGACCTGTCCGGCCGCCACCAGCTTCTCCAGACCGCCCATGTCGATCTCGTTGTCGAAGTGGCCGATGTTGCACACGATCGCGTTGTGCTTCATCTGCTTCATGTGCTCGACGCCGATGATGCTGCGGTTACCCGTGGCCGTCACGAAGATGTCGAAGTCCTTCACCACGTCGTCCAGACGCACCACGTCGATGCCCAGCATGCACGCCTGAAGGGCGCAGATCGGATCGACCTCGGTGACCGACACGCGCGCGGACTGGCCCTGCAGCGACTGCACCGACCCCTTGCCCACGTCCCCGAACCCGCACACCAGCGCCTTCTTGCCCGCGATCAGCACGTCCGTCGCACGCATGATCGCGTCTACCAGCGAGTGCCGGCAGCCGTAGATGTTGTCGAACTTGCT
The DNA here is from genome assembly GCA_021847645.1 of Myxococcales bacterium. Taxonomy (GTDB): domain Bacteria; phylum Myxococcota_A; class Polyangia; order Polyangiales; family Polyangiaceae; genus JAJZQG01. The sequence continues at coordinate 14,082 of JAJZQG010000108.1, read as the reverse complement.
CTTGGTCACGCTGTCGTTGACGTTGATCGCGGGGAACAGCAGCGTGCCGTTCTCGACGCGCTGGTAGAGCCTGTGCACACCCGTGGTGGTCTCCTCGGACACGCCGCGGATGCGCGACGCCATCTGGTGCCAGAACTTGTCGCCCTTGGCCTCCCGCACGTCGCGCAGCAGCGTCAACAACGCACGGACTTCCTCGCTGTCCGCCGTGTCCGGTGACGGGATCTTGCCGGTTTGCTCGTACTCGTAGCCCATGTGCACCAGCAGCGTCGCGTCGCCGCCGTCGTCCAGCAGCAGGTTCGGACCAGCACCGTCCGGCCACATCATCGCCTGCAGCGTGCACCACCAGTACTCGGGAAGCGTCTCGCCCTTCCAAGCAAAGACCGGAACGCCCTTGGGCGATTCCTTGCTCCCGCCCGGCCCGGCCACGACCGCCGCGGCCGCGTGGTTCTGCGTCGAGAAGATGTTGCACGACACCCAGCGCACGTCCGCTCCCAGCTGCACCAGCGTCTCGATGAGCACAGCCGTCTGTACGGTCATGTGCAGCGAGCCCATGATCCTGGCGCCGGCCAGCGGCTTCTTGCCCGCGTACTCCTCGCGAAGCGCTGCCAGCCCCGGCATCTCCACCAACGCCAGCTCCAGCTCCTTGCGCCCGAAGCGCAGCGTAGCCGGACTCATGTCCGCCACCTTGTACGGCAGCCCCGAAAACAGCGGAAGGTTGGTGTTCATGAAGGTGTGTTCGGTGGCCTTGGCGTCCATGTCGTCCTCGTCTTCTGGGAGCGCGGCGCCCACGATTCGGCGCCGCGCGTGAGACGGTCCCTATAGTCTCCGCAGGGCCTGCCGTCCACCCGCCATCGATCCGCCCCGGCCTGACCGCCGCGCAGGAAACCGGCCTGGCCTTGTCCTGCTGCGTCAGGTCGCTTCAGTTGGCCCGGCGGACCATCTCCCGGGCGTGTTCGGCCCAGCATCAACCACCGCGTGACGCACCCATGCGACGCCTCCGCGCGTCGATCGTCAAGGCTCAGACTCGGCCCTGCCCTGTCGCGCGGCTCTCTGGCCGGCTGGTGCGGCCGCCGCCGGCGTCACTCGTTCGGGCAGCCGGATGGTAAATACCGACCCCTTGCCCGGCTCGCTCTGCACGGTCACGTCCCCTCCCATCATCGTGCAGAAGTGCTTCGTAATGGCCAGTCCCAGCCCCGTGCCTCCGAAACGCCGCGTGGCCGATTCATCAACCTGGGTAAAAGGACGGAAGATCTTGCCCATCTGCTCGGCCGTCATCCCGATACCCGTGTCCGCCAGCCGGAACGTCCACCACGCCGCACCGTTCGTCTGGTCGCGAGACGCCTCGAGGTCCAGCCTCCCGCCCTCGGTGAACTTCGCTGCATTGCTCAGCAGGTTGAGCAACGACTGACGCACTTTCGTCGGGTCCGCGTACATCCATGCTTGTCCGCTCGGGCACACGACCTGCACGACATTGCCTTTGGCCCGCGCGGCCGGCTCGATCGTGGCCACCACCTCGCGCACCAGCGCCGCCACGTCGAAGTGCTCCAGGGCCAGGTCCATCTTCCCCGCCTCGATCTTGGAGAGATCGAGGATGTCCTGGATGACCGCGAGCAAGTGCCGGCCGGCGCCCCGAATGCGGGCCAGGTCCGACACCTCCCCGCGATCCGAATCGCCCGCCTCTTCCAGCAGCATCTCGCTGTAGCCGATAATCGCGTTGAGCGGCGTGCGAAGCTCGTGGCTCATGTTGGCGAGGAACGTGCTCTTGGACCGGTTCGCCGCCTCCGCCGCTTCCTTGGCCGCCCGCAAGCTCTGCGCCGTGCGCTCGTGCTCCGTGAGCTCCGCATGCAGCGCCTCGACCAACCGCGCGTTGTCCAGCGCCACCGACGCCAGCCCCGCGAAGCGATCCAGGATCTGCACCTCGGAGTCGCCGAACACCTCGTCGCGCCCCATGCGCACCATGCCGATCATGCCCACCACGTCCGGCCCGGATCGCAACGGCACGCCGGCCACGGCGCCAAGCGGCACTTGGTCGAATGCCCGGGACCGGCCCTCCCAAGCACTGTAGTCCGGCACGACGACGCGCTCTCCGCTCTGCCACACAAGGCCGGCCACCCCCTCGCCGCGCCGGATCCGATGGCCCGCGAATCGCTGCATCACGCCGATGCCGACCACCATCGTCATGTGGTCTTCGCCCTCCTGACGCAGATACACATAGCCGTGCTCCGTGCCGGCCAGGGAGGCGGCGCGCGCGACGATGTCGTGGAGCAGCTCGTTGAGGTCGAGCCGGCGCACCAGGTTCAACGTGGTCTCGTGCAGCGCGCCGAGGTGCCTGTTCTTGCGCGACAGCTCGGCTTCCCGCGCCGTTCGCTCGCTGACCTCCTGCTGCAATCGCCGCCGCTGCCGAAGGTCCCTGGCCACGAATACCATGCCCACCAACGCGCCGGTGCTGTCCGCCACCGGCCCCAACGACACCTGCGCAGGCAGCACCTGCCCGTTGGCCGCCTTCAGATCCATCTCGAGCGAAGCGTCCGCCCCGGTCGACAACACCGTCGTAACCGCACGCTCGAATCCTTGCCCGTCGCTCGCCAGCATGCGCAAGGGCTGCTTGACCACCCTCGCTTCCCCATAGCCCAGCAGGTCCTCCGCAACGTGGTTGACCTTGACGATGTATCCGTCCGAATCCGCCAACGCGATCAGGTCGCCGATCTTGGCGATGATCCCGTCGACGGCAACCTCGAGCGTGGGTGTCTGCAGCCGATAGCGCACAAGGGAGCCCCACGCCGCCACCAGCCAGAGCACCAGCACCAGGTGCGCCATCGCCGGAAGCCACGTCGCCCCCAGGGCGGGTAGCACGAAGTCGGTCCCCGTCAACAACGCCGCCGCGCCCATGGTCGCCAGCGCGATGCGACGCGCTCGGGCTCGCTCACGGGCTGTCGGGGCCTTGGTCCCGTCGCGCCACAACGAGGCCATGCCCAGGGCCATGCACAGCAGGTAGTAGACGAAATACGCGCGATACCAGGGGCTGTCGCTGTTCTGCAGTTCGATGGTGCCCAGGGGCCCGTGCTCGAAGCCCGAGGCCAGCAGCAGCCCGCGCCAGACCTGCACCACGAACGCGATGGCTGGCAGGTACACCGGTATCAGCAGCCAGCGTTGCTGTCGCGCCCGAGCCCAGTGCGAGATGGAAAAGAAGAAGTGGAGCGCGATCGCCGGAAAGAGCGAGTAGGCCGATGCGGCCAGACGATACCAGCGCCAGGTCGTGGCCTCCGGCGAGGCGGGGTACACGAAGGCATAGGCCAGGGACCAGACCGCGAGCGAGACACACAGCGCGGCGAAGAGCCGGTGCACGCGCGAGCGTCGATCGAGCCACGCCGCCCATGCGGCCAGATAGACGGCCGCGGCGAACGCCAGCACGGACAACATCGAGAAGATGTTCATGCGTAGCCCGCCTCAGCATAGCGGTTCGGCGGGACTCGAGGGAGGGGAAGGAGAAGGCAGATGAGGGCGGATACGTCAGCGGATCTCTTCGGGCAGCTCCTGCGTGCCGGCCTTCAGCGCCTCGCGCCGAACCGCCAGATCCGCGTCGATACGCGCGATGGCCTGGGGCAGCTTGTCCATGAGGCGCTTGGAATCGCGACGCATTCCCGATTGGAACAGGGCGTGGACGAGCCAGGGAAATACCGCCGTCACGTCGGCGTGCACGTACATGGAGGAAGACGCGACGCATTCGGCGCTGACCTTGCCCCAGGTGTGGCCCTCGCCCGCCGGGCACGAGGACAGGGCGCCGTTGTCCACCGGGTCGACACAGAACTGCAGATCGATGTCGAATCCCCGGGCATCCAGCTCGAAGATCTGGGACAGGGTCGGCTCGCCCTGGAGCGTGTAGTTCTTCGGGACGCCTCCGCCCAGGATCCATACCGCCGTCTGCCCCGCGTTCTGCGCGTGCCACTGCAGCGCAGCCATCGCGTGGACGTCCGCCGCGACGTCCAGGGAGAAGCGGAACGAGTCTCCGAGCGCCGCGCGAAGGCGCACCGCGTTGAGGAAGATCGAGCCGTCCTGCGGGGCGCCCACGAAGATCGGCACGCCGTACTCCCAGGCCGTGGCCAGCAGCGAATGCTGGTCCACGCCCAGACGGGTCTCGATCTCGTGCAGACGCTTGCCCAGCAGGTTGTGGAACTGCACCGTGGTCATCGACCGCTGGAACTCCGGCTGCGCCATCAGCCAGCCGAATAGACGATCGGTGCGCAGCAACACGTCCTCGGTAAAGGCCAGATCGTAGATGCGAATGATTCGCGCGGCGCGCAGTATCGTGTCGCCCGCGTCCGGGGCGATCTCCCGAATCCGGTAACCCAGCGTGCGGTGCGCGTCGTGGTACAGGTTCGCCCCGGTGGTCGTGAGCACGTCGATCATCCCTCGCTCCAGGAGCGGGACGATGCACGAGCGGTGCAGGCCGGCCGGCGTCATCGCGCCGGACATCGTGCAGAAGACCGTGTGTCCGCCGGACACCGACTCGCGCATCAGGCGCGCCGCCTCGCGCAGCTGGCGGCCCACGAACGCCGGGAAGGCGAACGACAGGAGGTCCAAGCCGGTCTCCTGGCCCGTGATGGCCCGGGGCCGAACCTCGGGCGAGGTCTGGAAAGCTTGCAGCACTTCCGTGGTCTGCGGATCGTCGCTCATGATCGGGCACTTTCGGAGGGGAGAAAGGGAACGCGCCAACGAGCCGTTCGCGCAGGGCATCGTTTGCCACGGTCTCGCCGTGGCAGGCAAGCCGCATCTGGCCGATCGTCGGTGACGGTGGCCATTGACGCGTAGCAGGGCCTACGCGATTCTGGCCCCATCCAACCCTGCGAGCTTGACAGGGCATCCAGGGGCGCCCGCTCGGTCGAGTCCTGGCCCGGGTCCGGCACCCAGAGAGGCACACCGATGTCCGAACCCGCGGTCTGCTGCATCTGCAAGAGCAACCAACTGATTGCCGACGACTCGCGACAGCGCGGGTACTGCAATGACTGCCGCGACGCCTTCGGGCTCTGGCCCAGGGCCGTGCCGAGCCGACGCCCCCCCACGGCTTGCGCCAGGTGCGGACACGAACAGTTGGTCCGCTGCCAGGTGCGCGAGCGCAGCGCCTCCGGTGGAGATCGCTCCTCGCGCTATCTCGCTCCCCTGGCCGTCACCTTCCACCGCCTGACCAAGCTGCGCCTCTTCGCCAACCAGCCCCGTCCGCGCAGCGAGCCCGACCTCGACAACCCAGCCGGCCTGCTCGAAGCCCACGTGTGCCGATCCTGCGGCTTCGTCGACTGGTACGTCTGCGCACCCGACGAGATCCCCATCGGCCCCGAGTACGGCACCGAGCTCATCGACACGGCCAACGCAGGCGCGCCCCGCTGACTCACAGCAGGCCGCTGGCCACCAGCTCCTCGCGCAGCTGCCGCGCGTCGCAAAACTCGATCGCGTGCATGCCCACGGCCCGCGCCGCGGCGCAGTTCGCCCCGCGGTCGTCCACGAACACACAGTCCGCTGCGCAGACCGACAGCTGCTGCACGGCGTTCGCATACGCCGCAGGATCGGGCTTGCGCAGCCCAGTGCGGCACGACACGAAGGTCCACGCCACCCACCTCGAGAGCCCCACCCGGTCCTCGATCAGCGTGTACCAATCCGTGTAGTTCGACAGCGCGTGCATCGGAACGCCCGCCCCGTGCAGCTCCTCGAGCAGATCGCACACGCCGTCGAGCAGCGCGTAGGACCCGTGCATCGCCCGCTTGAGCCCCTGGTGGTCGTAGCCCCGCCCGTCCCGGAAAAACATCGGCAAGAACGTGGCCTCGTCGATCTTGCCCAGCTCGAACTCGATCCACGCGGTCGGATGCTTGACCGCGAGGAGCTCCTCGAGACTCATCCCGAAGAAGGCGGGCACCTCGACGAAGAACGGGTCGTGCACCAGCGTCCCCATCACGTCGAGCAGCAGGATGCGGCGATCGGACACGGCAGGAAGTCTAGCAGTCAGTTGTCGCTGCCGCCGACACAGATCCCGATGCTGTCCGGCAAGCCCGTGGTTCCCGCCTGGCACACGCCGCTGCCGCAGTCGTCGGCGTTGACCGAGCACAGCTTCAGGCAGGTCATCGACGATCGGGAACAAACCAGCCCAGGCGCGCAGCGCAAGTCGTGGCTGTCGCACGTCCCGCCCTCGTCCACCGTGCCGGGAGCAAGGCACGCCAGCGTGCCGTCGTTGCGCACGACCGTGCAGACCGTGCCGTCCGGGCACATGTCGTCCGCCGGATCGGTCAGCAGCTTGCAGTCGTCCCCGGGCACGCACACGGGCACCATCAGCAGCACGGACGGCGTCGCCAACAAGGCGTCGCGCGACGCCTGCTCGGAGCACCAGGTGCCCGCGGCGCATGCGTCGGCTCCCGCACAGCAGTAGGGACGACACTCCCCGGTGGTCGCGTCGCCGACGCACGCGAGGCCGGGCGCGCAATCCGAGGCCGATACGCAGGGGCTGCCCGCCTGGCCGGGGCCAAAGGCAGAACACTTGGCGACAGGCTGGCCGTCCGAGTCGGGCACCACCTGGCAGGCTGCCCCGGTGAAGGCGGGCTGGGGCGACGGCGAGCCGTCCGGCGATGGGATCGGTTGCGGAGACTTGTTGTGAGCGCCGCCGTATCCGGCTTCCGCGCTGTCCTGCGCCGCATCCGCCACCGCATCGCCTGCGTCCGCCACGCTTCCGGAGCCGCTGCAGGCAAGCGGGTCGTCCGGAAGACACCCGGTCCCGCACAGCGCATTGACCACAAAAGCCTCCTCGGCGCCGTCGCTGGTGCCGACGTCCGTCGAGACATTCGAGGTTCCGCCGTCGGTGCTCGCGTCGTTGTTGAAGCAACTCGAGTCGCCACAGCCGGCAGCGGAGAGCGCGGCGGTGTCGACTGAGCTGACGCTGCAGGCGGACAAGCCAGCCAGCAACATGACGGAAAGAGCGCAGAACGTCGCGGGACGGAGGATTCGAGCCATGCACCAACGGAGCGGTTCGCGCGAACCGCCAAGATCAAGCGAGAACAAGGGGACACACCGGGTCACGTTGGAGTGTACCACGGCGCCATTGTCTTCCAAGCGGCGTGCCAGGCCAAAAGCCCTGCAATTGGGCACGAGTGCGGCCGCCGACCCTGACAGCCGTGTCGCGGACACCCGTCCGCCGCCTGGCGCACGCCGTCATGCTCGACGCCGCACTGCGCCAGCGTGTCGTCCGCCGCGTTACCGCACTTCGACCGTCTTGACCACCGAGTTGCCCGCAGCGTCGAACGCACGGACCGCCACGAGGTGCGATCCCGGCGCGAGCACCGTCGACAGGTCCACGTCGAACGACTCCGCAGCCTGATCGAATACGCCGTCCTGCGGGAAGAACGGGATCCACAGCGTCGGCTCCGGGTCGACGGAGAAGTCGAACCGCGCGATGGGGCCGACCCCGTCGACCGCGCGGCCGCGAATGCGACGGCCGTTGACCGCGACCTCGAGCTGCGGGGGCGTGTTGTCGACCAGGATGGTCCCGGAGTCCAGCTGGTGGCGCGTCACGTTGGCCGGCGGGTTGGAAAGCTCATCGCTGGCCTCCACGCGCACGCGATACAAGCCTTCGGACAGCCCCGAGGTGTCCAGTCGTAGCTGGTCTTGGACAGGACGTCGTCGGGCGTGAGGATGGGACGCCACACGCTGGAGTTCTCGAAGCGGTAGAACAGGCGGTAGCGCAGCTTGTCGTTGTCCGGGTTGTCCACCTTCCACGTCAGCTTGACCTTCGCGCTGGCCGCGGGCGGCTCCTCGCCCGACGACGGGATCTCGGTCGACTTGGATTTCGAGGTCACGTCCGTACCCACCGAGGTGACAATCGCCCGCTCGTTGTCCGTGACGAAGTAGACGTCGATGCTGCGGATGATGGCGGCCGGATCGCGGTTGAAGCGCGCGCGAACCTGCAGGAACCGGGCGGGCGGGCTGGTGATCTTGCCCGGAGCGGCGAGCGCCGCGCTCCACGGGCTCCAGGTGTTGTCGGGCTTTTCGGTGTTGCCCGTGCGCGTCGAGAGCTCCACCGCGCCCGATGCCCGCCAGTCCAGCATGCCGAAGGTCGCCCGCAGCCCGGCGTCGAGCGCCTTGCTGGTCCACACCGAGTCCGGTCCGCCCACGGATCGAACCTCGTGGTAGACCGCCGGGTCGCTGGTCGCCACGAACTTGTGCGGGCCCGCCACCACCAGCGCGCCCACCTGACGCTCGTCCGTGTCCGCCATCAGAATCGAGGTGTGCGCGTCGTCCACCGCGTACACCTTGCCCGTGTCGCCTGTTCCCACGTACGGCAAGCCGTCGTCTCCGATGGCCAGCGACTGGAACTGCTCCTCCTTGACGTACATCATCTCCTCGGCGCGACCGTTCGAGTCCAACCGCGTCAGCCGTCCCTTGCCCGGCTTGGGACGTTGCTTGGTGACGTCGACCGGCTCGGCCGGCGTTCCGGCGTTCGATCGCCTCGCGCGCGGCACCGTGGGCGGCGTGTCGAACTCGTTGGAGATCACGTACAAGCGGCCGTCGCGCGCGATCGCGATGTCCTTCACGTCGGTGCCCGGGAAGTCGTACAGCACCGAGGCCCGTCCCGGCCCGTCGATGCGGTAGAGCAGCGCGTTGCCGCTCGAGCCCGCGTACAGCACGCCCTTCGCATCGATCGCCAACGACACGATGTGGGGCTCGTCGCTGTCGTAATAGACTTGCGCCACGCCGTTCTGGTCGATGCGGAAGATCTTGCCGTCGGGCCCCGTGCCGGCGAACACCGACTTGCTCTTCGGATCGAGCACCAGCGCCCACACGTGCTCGGTGTCGGGCAACGCCACCAGCACCGACGCCTTGCCCTGCTCGAGCTTGTAGATCTTGCCGTTGGGGATCGTGCCCGCGAGCACCTGTCCCTTGGCGTCGAGCGTCAACGAGGTCACGGCCATCTCGCCCGTGCTCGCAAACTCGGAGACCTGGCCGTTGGCGACGCGCAGGACCTTGCCTTCGCTGCCCGTGCCCAGCAGCACGGAGCCGTCGCGCATCACCAGCGACGACCAGACCGAGGTGGCGTGGGGCAATGGGGTCTTACCCAGCAGAAAGCCGGCGCGCACCTGCCCGAGCGAGTCGACGCTCGTGCCCTGCATGTCGCCGCCGGTCAGGTCGTCGAGCGTGTCGAGCTGGAAGGTGCGCGTGCCGACGGCCGATGCGTGACGAAGGGGAAGCAGGGCAGCGGCCGCGCCGGCGGCCAACGCGAGGGAAAGGGAGAAGATCGTTCGCTTCATGGGTGGAAATGGACTCCTAGCGCATCACGTCGCGGACGCGAACCTGGACGGTGTCTTCGCCGGTCACGAACTTCTGCAGCGGGATGATGGTGCGCACGAGCGAAGGCACGGGCTCGGGAGAGACGGTCGAGGAGTGCGCCCGAAGGGTATCGAGAGCACCTGGCGGCAGGTGGGTGGCCACGTTGCCCCGGAACGCCACGCCCTGCCCTGCCACGGATACCGATGCGACGAGCACGTCCGGCGGATAGTTGAGCCGGGTCAGCGACGCGATCAGATCGTCGACGTTCTCGGGGCTGGGCAGTTCGGGGATTTCTTCGGAGCCTGCCACGAGCTTGATGTCGACGGTCTGGCCGGCCAGCTCGCGCGGGATGTCGACATCGACCACGCGCGTCTGCAAGGGCCCGGCGTAGGGCTGGAGATAGATGCGCAGGCGCGCCTTGGAGCCGGCATCGACCTCCGGATCGAGCACGTCGGCGCCGCGAAGCTGGAGCAGATCGCGCGCGAACTTGACCGACAACTTGGTGTCGACGGACTCGATCTCGGTGGGCTCCCACGGGTTGGACAGCAGCGCTCCCACCGCGCGCACCGCCAGCGAACGCATGAACTCCGAGCCCCCCGGTGTCCCTCCGATCGCCACGCCGAAGTCCTGCACCGTCACCTTGCCGTGCCCCGCGATCGACAGCGTGGTCTGCGCCTCCCACGTCACGTCGCGCTCCTCGCGCGTCGTGGCGTCCACCGCGTTGCCGATCGCCACCGCCATCACCATCGGCGCCAGGAATCGCTCGTGCGCCACCTCGATCGACCAGCGCGGGTGCGGCGCACCTTCCACACCGTCGATCTGCACGTGCACCGGGAACATCGGCGGCTCGACGCCCGAGTCCACCACGATGGCGGCCTGACGATCGTTGATGAGCGAGCCCAGCGGACGAACCGGCTCGCTGATCTTGAAGGAGCGCATCTCCGAAGCCAGCACCCAGTGCACCTTGGCGATGGCCGCGGGCAGCCGCGATACGCCGCCGTTCATCATCGGATGGCCGAACGCCAGCAGCCGGTTGCCCGACACCCGCGTGACCGTGCCCGTGCCCGTCATCGACACGTCGCCGCGGGCGAGCTGGATGCCGACGGCCCCGCCATCGACGTAGCGCGTAGGCGCGTTCGGATCCTGCGTGGCCGCACCGCCTCCACCCTGCATCGGCTCGAGCCCCATCGGACCAAGCGTCTCGCGCAGCATCTGCATCACGCTGTCCTGTACGCCGCTGACCATCAACGGTGTCGCAATCGGCGTGAGCGCCGCACCAGTGCCGCCCGTGCACGTCGGCCACCGAGCCATCAGCTGCTTGGCATGCGCCTGCAAGTCGTAGTCGAGCAGCGAGCCCGCAAACGGTGCCCCGGGCGGCGCGGTCCTCGGCGCGCGACCTCCCCCGGCGCCCGAACGATTCGTCGGGCCCAGCGGCTCCAAGTAGATCGCCGGAATGGGCCGCTCCAGCTCGTGAAGCATCGAGCTGATCGGCGTGACCCCCGCGACAGGCTCCGAGCCGAACTGCCAGCCGTACGCGTACGCACCGATCAGCTTGCCGTCGATGTACACCGGGCTGCCGCTCATGCCCGCAACAACCTTCGCGGCGTCCAGCCGCGGATGGTGCGTCTTGATCAGGATCAGATCCTGGTTCGGCAGGAACGTGTGCATCACGCCGATGATCTCGACGTCGAAGCGTTCGGGCTGCGTTCCGGAGAACACCGTCAGGCCGTAGCCCTTCATGCCGGGCTTGAGCGTGTTCTGGTCGAGCCACGACGGCACCGCGGGATCGGCGGCGTTCGCGCGGGAGTTCAGCAACGGCAGGCCCGACACCAGCAACAGCGCCGCGCCAACCAACAAGGGTGAACGAAACCTGGACACGGTGCGGGAGCATAGCCGAACATCGGCCCGCCGTCGGTTCCCATTCTGACTCCGGCGGCATCCTGCGGTCTGCGACCGGTTTGCCCCGAGGCTCCTCATGCGCGATGTCGTCCTGGTGGTAGCGGTAGCCGTGGCGTTCGCCTGGCTGTCCACCGCTCAGCTCGCCATCCTTGCCGGCCTGTTCCGACGCAAGCGCTACGGGCGAGCGGCTTCCTCGCTTGCCCTGCCCGTGCTCGCCCCCTACTGGGCCTGGCTCGACGGAATGCGCGTGCGCGCCATCGCCTGGATCTCGGGCGCCGTGATCTACGCCGTGGCCTTGACGCTCGCCTTGTCCTCCCGATGACGTCCACCGGCCACCCCGGGGCTCGACCCGGCGCTGATTGCGGTATGTTCTGGTCCATGCTCACCGCTTCTCGTCCCGCGGCATGGCTTCGACGCTCCGTCTGGTGGCTCTTGGGAGCAGCCACCGTCTTCGCATGCTCGGCCAACTCGGCCGGCCCGTCCTATGGCTCAACCGGCTCGGGCACGGGCGGCTCGGCCGGGGCTGTCGGCGCGGGCGGCCAGGGCGCCATCTTCGACGCCAGCGACGACTTCGACGAGGCCTCGTGCACGCCTCACTGCTCGGCCGACCATCGCGCGATCCTCGGGTGCGGCGAGACCGTCGTGCAGTCGTGCGCCGCCACCGACTTGTGTGCCGACGCTCAATGCCTGCCCGCGTGCGACGCGGCCGCCAAGCTGCGCTCGAGCGTCGGCTGCGAGTACTGGCCGGTCATGATGCAGGGCTACGGAGAAGCCATCGGCGGTTGCTTCGCCGTGGTCGTCGCCAACACGTGGCCTACCGCGGCGCACGTCAGCTTCGAGTTCAAGGGCGCCCCGCTCGACCCCACCGCCTTCGGCGCCTTGCCCTCCGGCTCGGGCACGTCCCTTCAGTACGCGCCCTATCAGCCCACCGACGGCATCCCCGCCAACGAGGTCGGCATCTTCTTCCTCGCCGGCCCGGACGCCACCGGAAGCGGCGTCGAGTGCCCGATCGCCTCCGCGATCATGGGCACCGGCGCTCAGGTCAGCGGCAGCGGCAAGGGCAACGCGTTCCACGTGACCAGCGACGTGCCGGTCGTGGCCTACCAGATCCTGCCCTACGGCGGGGGCTCCGCCGCGGTGACCGGCGCTTCCCTCCTGCTGCCGACATCGGTCTGGGACACGAACTACGTGGCCGTCAACGCGTACGGCAAGAGCAACATCAACACCCGTCCGTCGCTCAACATCGTTGCGATGCAGGACGGCACCCAGGTCACGATGGTGCCGCGGGCCGACGTGACCGGCACGGCTGGCATCCCCAGCACGAGCGCCAACCAGGTGATGACCATCCAGCTCAATCGCGGCGAGCAGGCGCAGATCACCCAGGTCGCGGAGCTGACCGGCAGCCCGATCCAGAGCAACTTCCCGGTCGCGCTCATGGCGGGCCACGAGTGCGCGCAGATCCCTCAAGACAAGGGCAAGTGCGATCACGCCGAGCAGCAGATCCCCGGCGTGCGCGCCCTGGGCAGCGAGTATGTCGCCGTGTCGTACCGCCAGCGATCGAGCGCCGCCGAGACGCCCCAGTGGCGCATCGTCGGCGCGGTCGACGGCACGTCGTTGACGTTCGATCCGCCCTCCGCGCATGCGGCGCAGACCATCGGGTTCGGCGAAGTGCTGCTGTTCGGAGCTGCCGAGCCGTTCGTGGTGCGAAGCCAGGACGCCAACCACCCGTTCCTGATCAACGCGTACATGACCGGCTCGGACACGGTGCAGGCCGGCTACGGCGATCCGGACTTCGTGCGCGTGGTGCCGCCGCAGCAGTACCTGCAGAAGTACGTGTTCTTCACCGACCCGACCTATCCGGAGACCGATCTGGTGCTCGTGCGCGCGAGCGGCTCGTCGGGCTTCGCAGATGTAGAGCTCGACTGCCTCGGCAAGGTCGGCGGCTGGTCAGCGGTGGGCACCGAAGGCAAGTTCGAGTTCACCCGCGTGGACCTGGTGCGCCATGACTTCGCCCCTCAAGGCTCATGCGACAACGGACGGCACGTGATGTCGTCGGACGAGCCGTTCGGGCTGTGGGTATGGGGCTGGGGCACGCCGGAGACCACGAGCTTCACGAGCAACGTGTCCTACGGCTACCCGGCAGGCGAGAGCGTGCTTCAGCTCAACGACGTGTTCATCCCGCCGGTGCCGCGCTGAGATGCGCCCTGCGCCTGCGCGCAGACGAGCCGGTCATGTTGATGGCGTGGGCACCCCGTCCACGTCACCATTACCTGGACCGCCGCTTGAGGACCCCCTGCCGTAACGCGGCCTCGCAGCCCAGCCCGTCCTCGTCCCATCGCTCGGCCAGGTCCTTGGGAAACTGGCCGAGGCTGCCCTTGGAGGGCGTCATGTTCTGCTCGGCTCGCAGCACCCGGCGCAAGGTCGTGCCCTGCACCAGGACCGCCTCGGCATTCACGTCGGCGCGGCCCAGCTACTCGCCGAGCAACTCGCGCTCGACCTCCAGCAGTTGGAGCTACAACTGAGTCTCGAAGCCCGCAAAGCTCTCCGGCTGCAAGGGCCGGCGCATGTCGGCATCGTTCAACACCTGGCGCAGCTTGGCTTGCAGGGGGGCGTCGTCGCGTGGACGCTCCGGATTCGGGCAGCGTGGGTAGTCGTGCCCTGACAAAGCGCCTTGTTGGTCGCCAATGGCCACGAGCACAAGAAGGAGATCCGAGCGTTGGGATCAGGTGTCCACCCGGTCGTGAGCCGTGCTCTCGGGCCCAGGGCCGGCGCATCTTAATTTCGGGCGATCCGGGCCGCCTCCCTGAGTTGGCCGCAGATGACGCAGACGGCCGCAGATGGGGCTGAGCCGACGTTTGCCCGCTCCCTGCCTCAGCCCTCAAC